>QCUZ01000001.1:0-48095 GCA_003210555.1 Synechococcus sp. AG-683-A03
CATGCCACTGAGGACCACGGCCACAGGCCCTTTTGTAAGAACGGCCGTGGCGAGCAGAATCCAGGCGAGCCACCATCGTCGTGATGTTCCACTGGCATAACAACGCCACTGGCAGAGCAGGCTCAGGGCGAGGGTGCCGCTGAGTAAGGGATCACTGACGGCCGTCCGACTCCACAGCTGCACCAAGGGTGAGAGGGCAAAAGCCAGTGATGCTGCCACCGCAGTGCGACGAGGATGACTGTCCTGGTCCGCTGGGTGCAGCATCAAGGTGTCTCCGAGCATGAGCATGGTCGCCACACTCGCGAGGGCTGAGGGAAGCCTCCCAGCCCAGGTGCCGAGTGGATCCCAGAGCTCGTTGGCCGGAAGCGAGTACCCGAAACCCATGAGCCAGTACACCAGGGGCGGTTTGTCGAATCGGGGTAATCCATTAACCCGAGGCGTTAACCAATCACCTGTGCGTGCCATGGCGCGACCCGCGGCGGCAAAGAGCGGTGGGGTTTCATCGACCAAACCGGTGGAACCCAGTTGCCAGCAGCACATGGCAAGGCCAAGCGCCAAGATCAGTAACAGCCCTCGGCTGCGCTGTTGTGGCGTGATCCGTGAGGTGGCAGGCGCGTTGATCATCGACATGGGGCGATCGTGCCATTGCTTGAAGAGAGGCCTTGCCTGATCCAATCCTCAACGCGTTGAGCAAACACCGTGTGGCTGGCGTTCTGTTCCACCCAACGGCGGCAAGCGTTTCGATCAATTTGATCGATTTTGCTGCTGGCCATTTTTAGGCCCTCGAGATCATCGGGCGGAACAAGCCATCCCGTTTTGCCGTTTTGGATGAGTTCGCCTGGACCGCCGCGGTCGTAGGCCACGACAGGAACTCCGCAAGCCATTGCCTCTACCACCACGTTGCCGTAGGCCTCATTCCACTTCGGTGTGTTGAGGAGGGCGCGGCAGCAGCCAAGTTCTTCCTGAAGTTGGTTTGTCGGCTGAAACCCGCGCCAATCAATGGTTCCTGGAGGCACGGCGGCTTCCACCGATTGTGCATAGTCAGCATCTTCAACCAAGCCCCAAACCAGAAGCGTTTCTCCTAGAGCTGCGGCAACAGCTGCAGCATCTTCCAGGCCTTTCTCAGGTGCGATGCGACCGGCCCAACCCAGTGGGCCATTGAGGTTCAACTGCAACTGGTAACGCGTGAGGTCAAAGCCATTACCCACAATCGAAGGTGGTCTGGGCAATGAAAAATCTCCTGCCTGTCGTTGGGTATGAAATGACATTCGCCTCTGGTCCCACTGGGCGAGTTGAGAGATGACCTCATCCATCGCGCGCGAGACAGACCCCATGCTCACGAGATGAAATAAGGAGGGTTTTGCATGGGGGGTGAGCCACAGCGGCAGCCAGTCGTAGCTGAAGTTGATCACCGCATCGGCGTTCTCGCCCAAGGACAAAGCAAGGTCCCATAGATGGGGAAGCACACCATCAAAAGGGACTTGGACGGCAGCATCTCTTTCGGCATGCTGCCAGCTGGGTTGATCGCTGCCCCCAGCGGTGTGGAGTGAGAGTTCAGGGCAGTCCGCAGGCGCAACCGAACCGTTCGGGGCGACCAGGGTGATTCGATGCCCCCTTGCGGCGAGACCTCTTAACAACGAGATCAGCGTTAGTTCCACACCACCACCACGTCCACTGCCCAAGTGTCCGATGGGTGTGCTGACCAGAATCAAATCAAGAGGAGGGGTGCTCATGCTCCGAGATCACTTCGCTGGGGTTCGTTCACGAGAGCAACAGGCTCCCAAAGTCGTTTGCGTTGACTGACCAGTACCACCGAGAGCAGAACCAAAAGCACCGCTAACCATTGAAGGTTGTTGAGTCGTTCCTGCAACAACAGGCCCCCTGACGCGAGAGCAAAAACTGGTGTGAGAAATCCCAGTGTGGTGAACCCTGTGAGGTCCTCACGGCTTGCAAACCAGAAAAATAGTGCGTAGGCCACGGCTCCCCCCATCAGGGATGCATAGGCCATCTGTGTCCATGCAAAAGCGGACCAAGGGGGAATCAACGGGAATGCTCCGTCGAGACAATGCCAAATCAGCAAGGGGAGTCCCCCAAGCAACATGTGCCATCCCGTAACGGCAACAGGATCGCTGTTTCGGCAGGCAAATCGGCTCAGAACGGTGCCGACAGCCATCGCAATGGCAGCAGCCAACATCCAGCCTGTTCCAGCTTGCCAACCTGATTGAAATGACACCCCCTCACCCAACAGCCACCAGTGCTGAAGGAGCGGTTGGGGAACTCCTAGACAGACAATTCCGACAAGGCCAAGAACCAATCCGATCCAACCGATGGGATTGATCGTTTCGGCAAAGAGCCAGCGGGCCAGCAGGGCAACCATCAAGGGCTGAGAATCAATCAGAACGGAACCGAGACCTGCGCCAGTGCCTTCAAGTCCCCGGGCGAGACAGATCTGAAACAGCAGGGCATCAATCAGGGTGAACAGGAGGAACCAACCCCGATCCCCAGGATCAATCGCTAATGAACGCCCTAGAAGCGGAACAAAGGCGATGACGATGATTCCAGCTGGGAGCAGCCTCAAGCAGGCCACCAAAATGGGACCTCCTGTGCTGACCAGAGGAGCCATTGCTGTCATCGCCGTGCCCCAGAGGACGAACGGCAGGACCATCAGCAGCCCTCGGCGGAGCGATCCCATGGGGTGATGCGGACAGGCTCCTTTTTAAGATCTAAACGTGTTCGATTGACCGTCATGATCTGGCCCTGGCGCCGCAAGTCCCGGCGAACGATGGCGAGGATCGCCATTGAGGGGGCGATCACTGGCTCCACCCGCCGTCGCGTTCTTAAAGCGCTGAAAGAGGTTCAGGAGCGAGAATTTCCTGCACTTTTGCTGCGAATTGATAGTCCAGGAGGGACTGTTGGTGACAGCCAGGAGATTCACGCTGCCTTGCTAAGGCTGCGCGAAAAAGGCTGTCACGTCGTCGCCAGCTTCGGAAATATTTCTGCATCTGGTGGGGTTTATGTGGGTGTTGCTGCAGAAACGATCGTGTCCAATCCAGGCACGATCACCGGTTCCATCGGAGTGATCCTTCGCGGCAACAACTTGTCCAAATTGTTGGATCGTGTTGGCGTCAAATTTGAAACGGTGAAGAGCGGTGCTTTCAAGGACATCCTCTCTCCTGATCGTGCTCTTGGCGCAGAAGAACGTGAGCTACTGCAAGCCCTAATTGACAGCAGCTATGAGCAATTTGTGGCGGCCGTTGCCGAAGGACGGAAGCTTGACCCAAGCCGCGTTCGCGAGTTTGCGGATGGCCGGGTGTTCAGCGGTGCACAGGCCAAAGATCTTGGGCTCGTCGATGAGTTGGGTGACGAAGAGCGAGCAAGAGTGCTTGCGGCACAGTTGGCAGATCTGGATGAGGAGCGCTGCCGCGTGGTGACACTTGGAAAACCCCGTAAGCCGTTGCTGCAAGGGTTGTCGGGGTCCAATTTGCTTGTACGCATTCAAGAGCTCGTCACGGTGGAAATGGAGCTCAGCGGTCAACCTTTGTGGTTGTTTCGGCCATGACCATGGGGAGCGGATTGGCCTTGCGCGGTTTGCGGGGTGCAACCACTTGCAGCGCCAACACAATTGTTGCGATTGAGCAAGCGGTCTCCGAACTGATGGATGCCTTGGTGAAACACAACGCTCTAAAGCCGGACTGCATCGTTTCGATCACGTTTTCTGTGACGACCGATCTGGATGCGTGTTTCCCTGCTGCCGTCGCAAGGCGCCGCGAAGGTTGGGATGGGGTGGCTCTGCTCGACTGCCAGCAGATGGCCGTTGAGGGAGACCTGGCTCGGTGCATCCGTCTCCTGGCCCACACCTGGATGCCAGAAGATCAAGAGGTTCGTCACGCTTACTTGGGGGAAGCCAGCCGCCTCAGGCCAGATAGATCCAGTCACAACTGACAGATGCCACGCCGGCCCCCCGAACCCCTTGCCTCTACCTGTCCTGAGGACAATCATGGGATCTAATCATTGCGGTGATTGTTTTCACCAGTGAATTAATGGACCTTCTGCCTACGACCCCGATTCGCCGCCTTGCAGTTGTTGCAGGGGTGATCGGTTGCGGAGTTGTTGCTTCTGCTTCGGTGGTGGAGATGCTCCAACCCGTTGCTGTTCAAGCTCAAAACACTCCCTCTTTGATGGAGTTTCGCTGGGAAAGCGACAACAACTACCGCAAGTTGTACTACGTCCAAACCAGCACCCGCACTCGCGAGCGGTCGGATTATTACCTGATGCTTCGGCCTAAGGATCGCAAAACCGCGATCCTCAAGTTGAGCATCACAGTTCCTGATTACTTCAATGCCAAGATCCGCCCAAATAAATTGAAGCTCTGCAAGATGAAGAAGGGAGGCATGCTCAGCAGAAGCCGTTGCGAAGAGGTCATCCCAGCTGTGTTCGAAATCAGTGAGAACCAAACTGCAATTGAGGTTTTCCCTGAAACTCCGATTCCGACTGAAGACACCTATGCCGTGTCCATGACGATCTTCAACCCCAATAAAGCTGGGATGTATCAGTTCAATGCTCTGGCCCAGGCACCTGGAGACGTTCCTGTGGCTGGCTACTTGGGGAGCTGGAACTTCAGTATCGACTAAGCATTGGCTGATAAGCTCTTCTACTGATGAAAGGCTGGGCGCCGGAGTGAATCCATGACCAAACGAACTTTTGGTGGCACCACCCGTAAGCGCAAACGCGTTTCTGGTTTCCGTGTTCGCATGCGATCTCACACGGGCCGTCGCGTGATTCGTACGCGCCGTAAGCGTGGACGTTCACGCTTGGCTGCTTGACCTTAATCAGTCATGGCTAGCTCCCTTAAAGGGAACGTTTGAACGAATTTCGATGGTGCTTCCGACGTCAATGCGATTGCGCGGTCACCGCTGTTTCGATCATCTGCATCGCAGGGGTCAGTGCTTCCACGGATCGTTGATGACCTTGCGTAAGGCCTCGGCGATGCCGAGGCTTTTGCGTTGGGAATGTCGCCCAGTGGAAGGCAACGGCGAGATGGCTGTTTGTCGGTGCGCTGTCGTGATTAGCAGCAAGGTCAGCAAACGGGCTGTCATTCGTAATCGGTTGAGACGCCTGCTGCACGACCACTTACGTGAGCATTTTGAGCGGTCGTTTCAGCACTCCAGCACCTGGGTTTTGATCAGTCTTAAACCCGGTGCCGAGGCCAAAAACGCCCCTGTCCTGGAAGAATGCGACAGATTGCTCCAACAAGCGGGGTATTAGCCATGCCAACTTCCATCCAAGAAGAGACCTTCTACGAGGGGGGTCCAGCTCGCGGTGACTTGATTTTCAATCTGTTGCTTGGGTTGACCTTGATCGGTCTGCCCTTTGCGATAGGAGCGATCGTGCGCGCGGTCTGGTTGCGTTTCAACATCACGAGTCGTCGGATCTCCGTCACTGGCGGCTGGATGGGACGGGATCGCAGTCAAGTGGCTTTCAGTCAGGTGCGTGAGGTCCGCTGTGTGTCGCGTGGGTTTGGCGCCTGGGGTGACATGGTTCTTGTCTTGACTGATGGATCACGCCTGGAACTGCGGTCGGTCCCACGGTTCCGTGAGCTCGAGGCTTTCATCGAAGAGCGCATCAGTGCCCGCCGTGAAAACGCGAGTGCGAAGGACGAGGAAAGCAAGGGCTTCGCTGCCTGATTTAGGTGTTCGCCTCAAGCGAATTGCCACAGAAGCCCCTGTGCTGTTGCACACTGGCAACAACATTCACCAATCACTCGGAACGCCATCGTGATCGGGTACATCTCCGACAATCTGCTACTGCCAATCCTGGATTTTTTCTACGGATTGGTTCCCAGCTATGGCCTGGCGATCGTGGCTCTCACGGTGGTAATTCGCCTGGCATTGTTCCCTCTCAGCGCAGGGTCGATACGCAGCGCCAGGCGCATGCGCATCGCCCAGCCTGTGATGCAGAAGCGTCAGGCGGAGATCAAGGCCCGCTACGCAAGTGATCCTCAAAAGCAGCAAGCCGAACTGGGCAAGCTGATGAAGGAGTTCGGTAGCCCTTTGGCCGGATGCTTACCGCTGCTCGTTCAGATGCCCATCCTCTTCGCGTTGTTCGCGACGTTGAGGGGATCACCCTTCGCGGATGTGCCTTACACCCTCAATCTCAAGGTGCTTCCCGCTGATCAGATCGCTGCTGTTGAACCCAAGCCTTTCACAAGCGCCAGTCATTCGATTTTCATTACCGAAACGAATCACGTTCCGATCATTGCGAGCCTTCCTGGTGGTACCAAAATCGGCGCTGGAGAGAGCGTTCCGATTCAGCTCGAGACCAGAAGCGGAGAGAGTTTCAGTGATGTGATTTCTGCTGTTGATAACGGCCAACGGTTCCTTCCAAATTGGACTGTTACCAAGGGTGAGGGCGTTGTCAGTGTGAGTGAGACGGGAACGATTACGGCCCTCACGACAGGCGACGCAACCGTTGAAGGGAAAATCACAGGATTGGCAGCTCGCAGCGGCTTCTTATTCATCAAAGCTCTCGGCCAGGTTGGCTTCTACACCGAGGGCGCGATTAATTGGGACATCGCAATTCTCATTGGCGCATTCGGCCTGAGCTTGTTTGCTTCCCAGCTTCTCTCCGGAATGGGAATGCCTGCCAATCCCCAGCAGTCCACCGCCAACAAGATCACCCCTGTGATGATTACCGGGATGTTTCTGTTCTTCCCGCTCCCTGCTGGTGTTTTGCTCTACATGGTGATCGCTAATATCTTCCAGGCACTGCAAACGTTCCTGCTCACTCGCGAAGCTCTGCCTGACAATCTTCAGTCGATTCTTGATGACCAAAGGCTGCAGAATTCTCAGCCTGCAGCTGCCTCCGCAGGTGGTGGATCCACGTCCGGACGCATGCCCTTCGAGCCGAAGGGCGGAAACAAATGATTCCTGGGCTCGAGCCCATTCCCCTTCGCGAGCTGCATGCTCTTGGTTCCGTTCGTGATTGGGAATTCGAAGGCCAGTTGGATGAATTGCCCTCCCTCACCCCTGTACGCGGCAGCATTCAGGCCGAGCACCGCGGCAATATTCTTCAGGTCTCTGGTTCAGCTCAAACCATCGTTTGCCTGTGCTGCGATCGCTGTCTGAAGCAGTTCAATCGCCAGCTGTCCACAGATGCAAACGAGCTCATCTGGCTAGGTGACAGTGAAGCGGGAGAGGCGATGGCTGAAGAGGGCCTCGATGCGTCGTCAGTGGATGGACTGGTGGAGTGCCTCGATCCAAGAGGCTGCTTTGAGCCAGAGCGATGGGTGTTTGAGCAATTGAGTCTTCAAATGCCGGCTGTCAATTTCTGTGGTGATGGCTGCCCAGGAATGCCTCAGTTGGCCAATCAAGATCTCCCTTCATCGGTGCCGCCGTCTGCCGATCCGCGTTGGAAGGCTCTCTTGAACTTGCGTTCTGATTCAGGCGAGCAGTCGGAGGTGATGAGTGACTGAACAGTGGGCACAACAACTCGATCTACTCATTCGCGCTGGTACTCCTCTGATTTGGATCCGCAGCCATGAGGAGGAGCGCGTTGAATCTCTGTTGAGTCAAGCGGCTGAACGGTTGCAAGGGCGCCGACTGGCGTCTTGGGACTTCGTGAGTGGCCTCTCAGGCGTGCTTGGCAGCGAAGGACTCGGTGCTCGCCAGCCGATGCTGGTTCTGCAGTGGTTGCAAGATCTTGATGGCAACAGTCCCACGCTGCTTTTGCTCAAAGATGTGCATCGCTTCTGCGATGACCCGGGGATCGCTCGCATGCTGCGTAATCTCACAAGCTTGTTGCGTGGACGCCCTCACACGCTCGTGCTCGGGTGTGGCAGCTGGACGCCGCCACCCGACTTAGAAGAAGCCCTCACCCTCCTCGACTTGCCGCTTCCGCAGGAACAGGAATTGATGACCTTGCTTGGCAATATTTCCAAGGCCACAGGATCGCCTCTCAATAGCGAGGTGCTTGAGGAGCTCACCCATGCCTGCTGCGGATTGAGTGAATCACGGGTTCGACATGTGGCGGCGAAGGCGTTGGCTCAGCGTGGTGAGCTCGGCCGCCAGGATCTTGCTGACGTGCTGGAGGAGAAGCGCCTTGCGCTGGCTCGTAGCGAAGTGCTGGAGTTCTGTCGTACAGACGCCACTCCCGCAGATATCGGAGGGCTGGAGGCTCTCAAACAATGGTTAGAGCAGCGTCATCGTGCCTTCAGTGATGAAGCCCGGCGCTTTGGTTTGCCCCTTCCTCGTGGTGTTCTCTTGGTTGGGCCGCAGGGAACGGGGAAATCGCTCACGGCGCGAGTGATCGCCCACAGCTGGTCCATGCCACTCCTGCGTTTGGATGTGGGGCGTCTGTTTGCAGGACTGGTTGGCGCGAGCGAAGCCCGCACGCGCGAAATGATTCAAAGGGCTGAAGCGATGGCCCCATGCGTGCTTTGGATCGATGAAATCGACAAAGGATTTGGCAGCGACGGCCGAAGCGATGGCGGCACCAGCCAAAGGGTTTTGGCCACCGTTCTGACCTGGATGGCGGAGAAAACGTCACCTGTGTTTGTTGTGGCTACAGCGAATGGAGTGGATCGGCTGCCCGCTGAGCTTTTAAGAAAGGGCCGCTTCGATGAGATTTTTCTTCTAGATATGCCAGCTCGCTCTGAACGTCGGAGCATCATGGAGCTGCACATCAGTCGCAGAAGGCCAGGTCTCCGCCTTCCGGTTGAAACGGTCGTGGACAGGACGGACGGTTACTCCGGTGCAGAGCTAGAGCAAACGGTGATCGAAGGCATGCATCTCGCCTTTGCGGAGGGACGGGAATTGGCGGAGTCCGATTTGATTCAAGCTGCGGCTCAATTGGTTCCTCTGTCGCGTACCGCTAAAGAACAATTGGAAGGGCTCAAGCAATGGGCTAGTAGCGGCCGGGCGCGCCCAGCTTCATTGCGACTGGTAACGAACCCTGACAGGGCGTAACGAACAAGGGACTCCCTTCCAGACAAGGTTTGTAGAGGTCCGTATGTTTCGTGAATCGCGTGGATTTGTTCGTGAATCGTTCTTCTGATCTCACTACCCAACTCGCTGCTGCCTGTCTGGGCGCCGGTGTGATTACAACCGTCGCGGTCGCTCAGGGGCAGAACCCAATCACCGCTTTGGGCATCACGTTGTTCTCCGCTGTTGCTGCGGTAATGGTTGGACAAGTTCTCTAAGAACGTTGATTGTTCGTTCTGAACCGAGACGTAGGCTTTTTAGCCTGCCCTCCTCAGAATTTCCGTGCTTGACCAGCGCCTGGTGCGTGACAACCCCGAACTGATTTCCCGTGCGTTGGGACGTAGGGGGATGGATGTTGATCTCACAGGTCTTCAGCTGATCGCACAGCAGCAACGCGACCTCGAGGAGCGTCGCAGCGGCCTTCAATCCGATGGCAACCTCATTGGGAAAGAGGTTGGTCAACGCATTCAAGCCGGGGCTGATCCCAAAGGGGCTGAAGTTGCGGAACTACGCCTGCAAGGCAATCAAATTAAGCAGAAGGTGGCCGTTCTCGAAGATGAGGAAAAGCAGCTCTCGTCGCGGTTACGTGAAGAGCTTCTTCGCTACCCCAATCTGCCTTCAGAGGCGTGTCCAGACGGTCGCAGCGAAGACGACAACCAAGAAGTACGTCGCTGGGGTGATCCCCGGGTAGAAGGCGGACTGAAGGAGCATTGGCAAATCGCAGAGCAGCTGTCTTTGCTCGACACGGAGCGCTCCGTGAAAATTGCCCAGAGCCGCTTTGTGACCTTGTTTGGGCAAGGCGCTCGGCTGGAGCGAGCGCTTATCAACTTCATGCTCGACCTACACACGGGCAAGGGCTACCGCGAGGTGCTTCCTCCTGTTTTGGTGAACAGCGCAAGTCTGATGGGATCAGGGCAACTGCCCAAATTTGCGGAAGAAAGCTTCCGTTGTGCGGACGATGACCTTTGGTTGACACCAACCGCTGAAGTCCCGCTGACCTCGCTGCATCGCGACGAAATTATTCCTTCCGATCAATTGCCGTTGCGCTATGTGGCTTACAGCCCCTGCTTTCGCAGGGAGGCCGGTAGCTATGGACGTGACACGCGGGGCTTGATTCGCCTGCATCAGTTCAACAAAGTGGAGCTGTATTGGTTTGTCCATCCCGAGCGCTCTGAAGAGGCTTACGCGCAGATCACCGCTGACGCCGAAGCCGTTCTTCAGGCTTTGGAGCTGCCCTATCGCGTGCTCGAGCTCTGCACGGGTGATCTGGGCTTCTCAGCTGCCCGCACCTATGACCTCGAAGTTTGGTTGGCGGGTGCAGGTGCCTACAGGGAAATCTCAAGCTGCAGTGTGTGTTCCGATTTCCAGGCCCGTCGTTCCTCCATCCGTACGAAAGATGGCAAGACCACCCGCTTGGTTCACACGCTCAATGGCAGTGGCCTTGCGATTGGTCGCACCATGGCGGCTTTGCTTGAGAACGGGCAACAGCCTGACGGAAGCGTCACGCTTCCCAAGGCTTTGGTTCCCTACTTCGGTTGCGATCGTCTCCAGCCAGAATGAACCGATTAATGGATCCGATATGAACGTTCTGGCAGCACTGTTGGTTCTAGGGCTGCTGATCGTGATCCATGAGGCCGGTCACTTTCTTGCAGCCAGATTTCAGGGCATTCGTGTGAACGGATTTTCCATTGGATTTGGACCTGCTCTTTGGAAACTCGAGCGTGGAGGCGTGACCTATGCCTTACGCGTTCTTCCTCTTGGCGGATTTGTCTCCTTCCCTGACGACGATGAAGACAGTCCAATTCCTGCAGATGATCCTGATCTTCTTCGCAACCGCCCGATTCCACAGAGAGCCCTGGTCATTAGCGCAGGGGTGCTTGCCAATTTGCTGCTCGCCTGGGTCGTTCTCGTAGGACATACCGCAATGGCAGGACTGCCAGGCGACCCTGACCCTGGTGTGATGGTGATGGCTGTTCAGCAGGGAGAACCTGCAGAGAAGGCGGGTTTGCAGCCTGGCGATCAAATTCTGAGTATCGAGGGACTATCCCTTGGTCGTGGCGAGAAGGCCGTGAAGGAGGCTGTTACGCCAGTGAGAGACAACCCTTCCAGAGCTTTGTCCGTTGAGGTGCAGCGAAATGGATTGGTTCGAGTGATCCAGCTCACTCCGGAAGACCATCAAGGGCAGGGACGCATCGGTGCGCAGCTTCAGGCCAATTTCAGTGGATCGACTCGCCCTGTTCACGGTTTGGGTGAAGCAATCGCGAGTGGATCTGAGCAATTCGGTGGTCTTTTGCAACGCACCGTTTCCGGATATGGAGCCCTTTTCACGGACTTTGGAACGACAGCGCAGCAGGTCAGTGGTCCGGTCAAGATCGTGGAGATGGGCGCCCAGCTTTCCAGTCAGGGAGGGAGTGGTATCGCCCTGTTTATGGCTTTGATTTCTATCAACCTCGCGGTGCTCAATGCGCTTCCATTGCCGCTTCTTGATGGAGGTCAGTTGGTGTTCATTCTTTTGGAGGGAGTCCGCGGACGACCTATTCCAGAGCGCTTTCAGTTGATCGTGATGCAGTCCAGTTTTTTGCTCGTGGTTGGACTGAGTGTTCTCTTGATCGTGCGCGATACAAGTCAACTCTCGGTTGTTCAGCGCTTGCTTGGTCAGTGAACGGATAGAGTGGCGCTTCAAGACGTCTGATCTGACTCGCTGCATGGCCAAGAAGTCGATGATTGCCCGCGATGTGAAGCGGAAAAAAATGGTCGAGCGCTTTTCCGACAGGCGCGCAGCTCTCATGGCTGCGTTCCATGCCGCTAAGGATCCAATGGAGCGCCTTGAGATTCACCGCAAAATTCAAGGTTTGCCTCGCAATAGCGCCCCAAACCGTGTTCGCAACCGTTGCTGGGCCACTGGTAAGCCCCGTGGTGTGTACCGCGATTTTGGCCTTTGCCGCAACCAGTTACGTGAGCGTGCTCACAAGGGTGAGCTCCCTGGTGTTGTGAAGTCCAGTTGGTGATTTCGGAGCATTTTTTCCCAATCCTTTGAATGAAGAGGTGAGTCATCGCCTCTTTTTTTATGACGTTTTTTATGGCGATGGATCTGTTGGATTTTGTGGATCAAACCGGGTAACCCCAACAATGGGTTCCGCTCAAATGTAAGAATCAGAATTGACAGAAAGACATAAACCAACGTGCAAGGTCAGACGCAGTCGATCTCCTTTGACGGTCGGGAGATACGGCTGACCACAGGGCGGTATGCCCCCCAAGCCGGCGGCTCGGTAATGATTGAGTGCGGAGACACCTCCGTATTGGTCACGGCTACACGCTCCACAGGTCGAGATGGAATTGATTTTCTTCCGCTGATCTGTGATTACGAAGAGCGCCTCTACGCAGCAGGCAGGATTCCTGGAAGTTTTATGCGGCGTGAGAGTCGTCCTCCTGAGCGCGCCACGCTGATTTGCCGACTGATCGATCGACCGATGCGTCCGCTGTTTCCCAGCTGGCTTCGGGATGATTTGCAGATTGTTGCGACTTGCATGTCGCTGGATGAGCGGGTTCCTGCTGATGTGCTCGCTGTCACAGGGGCCTCCATGGCCACCCTCTTGGCAAAGATTCCCTTCTATGGGCCGATGGCTGCTGTGCGCGTCGGTCTGCTGGGTGACGATTTTGTGCTTAATCCCAGCTACAGGGAGATTGAGCGCGGCGATCTAGATCTCGTTGTCGCTGGCACTCCACAAGGTGTAGTGATGGTGGAAGCCGGAGCGAATCAACTTCCTGAGGGGGATGTGATTGAAGCGATCGACTTTGGCTACGAAGCCGTTTCTGAGTTGATCAAAGCTCAGCAATCCATCTTGAAAGAGGCTGGAATCGAGCAAGTGATTCCAGAGCCTCCTGAGCAAGACAAAACGCTTCCTGTTTATCTAGAGAAAGCTTGCAGCAAGTCGATTGGTGAGGTGCTCGGCCAGTTCGAGCAAACCAAGGCTGAGCGTGACGAAAAGCTGGATGCCATACGCAGCACAACGGCAGAAACGATCCAGGGCCTCAAGGACTCCGATCCTGTTCGCGTTGCGGTGAGTGCCAACGGCAAGGCCCTTCCGAACAGTTTCAAAGCGCTCACCAAAACGTTGATGCGCCAGCAAATCCTTAAGGACGGCAAAAGGGTAGATGGTCGCACCCTTGATCAGGTGCGTCCGATCAGTGCCGCTGCAGGAGTGCTTCCGAAGCGAGTTCATGGATCAGGTTTATTTCAACGCGGCCTTACCCAGGTGTTGTCGACCGCCACTCTCGGCACACCTAGTGATGCCCAGGAGATGGATGATCTCAATCCAAACAACGAAAAAACCTACCTCCACCACTACAACTTCCCGGCTTATTCCGTTGGTGAGACCCGTCCGATGCGCTCTCCGGGACGCCGTGAAATTGGTCACGGTGCGTTGGCTGAACGGGCGATCGTGCCCGTGCTTCCCGCAAAAGACACCTTCCCCTACGTGGTGCGTGTTGTAAGCGAAGTGTTGAGCTCCAACGGTTCCACCTCAATGGGGTCCGTGTGTGGAAGCACCTTGGCTCTGATGGATGCTGGTGTTCCTCTGAAGGCTCCCGTCAGTGGTGCGGCAATGGGCCTGATTAAGGAGGGTGATGAGGTCAAAATCCTCACCGATATTCAAGGCATTGAAGATTTCCTTGGCGACATGGACTTCAAAGTGGCGGGAACCGACAAGGGGATTACCGCTCTGCAAATGGACATGAAGATCACAGGTCTCCCTGTGAGCATCGTGGCTGATGCGGTGAATCAGGCACGTCCTGCACGTCTCCACATCCTCGAAAAGATGATGGAGGCGATCGAAAGTCCTCGCGAGGGTCTCTCCCCTCACGCACCACGTCTACTGAGTTTCCGCATTGATCCTGAGCTGATTGGCACGGTGATCGGACCTGGTGGTCGCACCATCAAGAACATCACGGAGCGCACGAATACCAAGATCGATATCGAGGACAGTGGCATTGTCACCATTGCCTCCCACGACGGTGCTGCGGCAGAAGAAGCCCAGAAAATCATTGAAGGCCTCACCCGCAAGGTGAATGAGGGCGAAGTGTTTACGGGCTCGATTACTCGGATCATTCCGATTGGCGCCTTTGTGGAAATCCTTCCCGGCAAAGAGGGAATGATTCATATCTCACAGCTTTCTGAGGCACGGGTCGAGAAAGTTGAAGATGTGGTGAAGGTGGGTGATGAGGTCACCGTGCGCGTGCGTGAAATCGACAATCGCGGCCGTATCAACCTCACCCTGCGTGGCGTTCCTCAGAACGGTGAGTCTCCTGACTCACAACCTGCTCCCACGCCAGTCGCACCTCTTTCCTGAGAGGCGCCCAACCAGGCTCAAACCTGAAAACCTGGATCGATTAGCCCCATTGCCCGTGCCGCTTTCTCACACAAAGTGGCATGGGCCTTTCCATGGCTAGCGATCAAACAGCCGGCCTGGCGAACATCGCCGGTGTTGTAGGTGAGCTCTCTGCCGTCTGCATGGGTGAAGGCACCTCCAGCTGCGAGTAGCACGGCTTCTGGAGCGGCCATATCCCAATCTTTCGGCGCACTTTTCCCAGACAGGGAGATGTACAAATCGGTTTCGCCGCGAAGGATCGTGGCCACTTTGCAGCCAACACTGCCCACGGCCTTCGAATCGCCAAGTTCTAGGGAGTTGATTAACTGTTCAAGTCGTTGATCTCTGTGACTGCGGCTTGCCACCAAGGTGAGCTCGTTGGTGACCTCTCGCTCACTGAAACGAACGGGCGTGCGCTCTCCGGAGCGGTTTTCGCACCAGGTGCCGTCACCCACCACACCAATCCAAAGCTCTTCTCGTTCTGGCACTAGCACCACCCCAAGCACCGGCCGCTGCTGATGCACCAAGGCCAGATGCACGGCGTATTCCCCTGTGCCTTGCAGGAAATCTTTGGTCCCATCGAGTGGGTCCAAAATCCATAGCCACTCAGCAGCCAAGGGTTGTCCCTCCGTCAGTTGCTCTTTGGCCGTTTCTTCACTGAGAAGGGTCCAATTGGCGGAGGGGAAGGATTCTTTTAATCCATCCAGGAGCCATTGATTGACCGCTAAATCAGCTGCGGACACAGGGCCCTCTCCACCGTTGTCAACGCTGAGAGCTTTCGAAAAACCGTGGGGAGGCTGTTCTCCACGGGCATAGGCGCGCAGGATGTCTGCTGCTCCCCAGCTGAGAGGGCGAAGAACCTTTAAAACATCTTCCAGGTTGATACCGGCAAGAAGGGTCGGCGAGCTCGGCATCATGGTTTGATCTGGGCGGAGCCATTGTGAAGCAACGCGCTGAACCTGCGGCCGGAGTGCTGTATGTCGTAGGCACTCCGATTGGCCATCTCGGTGACCTGTCACCTCGAGCGCGTGAGCTGTTGATCGCTGTGGACACGATTGCTTGTGAGGACACCCGACACAGCGGCCAATTGCTGAGCCGCATCGGTTCAGCAGCTCGACGATGCTCCTTCCATCAGCACAACACCCGCACGAGGATTCCCCAATTGTTGCTGGAACTCGAAGAAGGTCGCAGCGTTGCGGTCATCAGTGATGCAGGTTTGCCAGGGATTAGTGATCCTGGGCAGGAATTGGTCGCTGCAGCGCGCGCCTCGGCTTTTGAGGTGATTTCTATCCCTGGTCCCTGTGCCGCGACAACGGCACTGGTGAGTAGCGGACTGCCAACGGACCGTTTTTGTTTCGAGGGTTTTCTCCCTGCAAAAGGCCGGGAACGGCGGGATCGACTGTCTCTCATTGCCTCTGAACCGCGCACCAGCGTGATTTACGAAGCCCCGCATCGGTTGTGCCAACTCCTGGACGAGCTGCTTGAGCTCTGCGGTGAGGAGCGCCCGTTACAAGTGGCTCGAGAGCTCACGAAGCGGCATGAGCAACAGGTGGGCCCAACCGTTGGAGCAGCGCGCGTGCATTTTCAAGAGCAGAGCCCACAGGGGGAATGCACAGTGGTGTTGGGTGGAGCCGTACCGGTAGAAATCGAAGCTTTGACTGACACACAGTGCTGTGAGCAGTTGCTTGCACTCACTGGGGAGGGGATGAGTGCTAAGGATGCGGCCAAGCTGCTGTCAAGCCAGATTGGACGCTCGAAACGCGAGCTCTACGCGTTGCTCCATGCGGTGAGCGACCAGTCAGAATGAGCACCTAAGAAGCGATTGTGATGCTCATCCGCCTGAGACTGCTTTTGTTGAGTCTGGGGAGCGGGCTAACGCTGTTGTTAGTGCTGTGCCTTGGCGCTCAGAATCTGAATGATCGCCATCGCCTCAATCTTGGCGTTGGTCAGTCAGCCCCGCTTCCCTCAGGCTTCATTGTTGGAATCAGCTTGGTGCTGGGGATTGTCAGTGGCGGCAGTGTGGCAGCGGTGTTGGCACCAGCTCCTGATCAAGATCGCTAGATCAGGATTTGAGTGCGAATAGGGAGCCCTCAACGACTAAATGGGTGATCCCACGGGCGAGCAGGTAGGACGATGTTTGCTCAAAGACCTGAGTGTCTGGCACCTTGATCACGCGTTGACTGCGGCCGCATTGGCGTTTGGCGGCTCTTGGGCTTGCGTAGAGGCATAGAGCCTGGCGTTGCTGCTCTGAAGGATCACTGAGGCCCAATTCAGGGAACTCACTGAGCGGCCGAGGATCGAGCTCCACCGTTTTGTCGACCAGCATGTAAACGCTGTCTGGCAAAAGTTCAGAGGCAAAGGGCCGGCAAATGACTTGTTGGGTGGTGACCTGAGGCAGATCGACGGGCAATACCGCTATTTCGTGGAAGACGTTGTCATCGCCTGTGTTGAAGATCTCATTCCCGTCGAGGTCAGCACCACCGAAATCATCGCCATTTCCATCACTGCCACCGCTCTCTTCATCTTCCTTCCCAATAGATAGATCTGTTGCGACGTCCTCGAGGCTGGTTTGTGCGCTCTCTGTAGGACTGTCTTCAGTGGTCTCGATTGCAGGCCCGCTGCCCTCCAGACCAGAGCTTTTTGCAGAACGCTGAATTTTTAGCTCGGCGTACTCCTCAGGGCTGAGCAGCGACCTTACGGTTCGACTCACTGTGTTGGTGCTGCAGCCGTAGGCCGCGGCAATCTGGGAGCTTGTTTCTCCAGCGCGGTACCGCTCCACAATTTCCTGCTTGTGGCTGTCGTTAAGCCGGCTGGGGGCCATCATCAGTACCGCACAGCTTTCAAGCTTAAGCGGGGTGGAGGACGTCGACTGTCAAAATGGGCGAATGCTCCCTTAGCTCAGCTGGATAGAGCAACTGCCTTCTAAGCAGTCGGTCGCTGGTTCGAATCCAGCAGGGGGCGTCCATCAAAGCGAGGGTTTTCAGCGAACGCTGAGCCCTTTTTTTTTGCCAACGACTCCCCGGCCGGCGCATTAGGTGGTGGTGTTGAAGGCATGGGTCGTCTTTGTCCAGCGTCACTGCTCAAACCACAATTTATCAACCACTGGAAAGTCAGCAGTAATGGGAAATTGATAGGGATCCTGAAAAGAGCTGGACACAACAGGCACACTTGCTAACGGCAATCAGCAGCTCTTGAAGTAAGTCCAACAGAGGCCAGATTTGTTAAACATGGAGTAAAGGCATCGGTCTTGTTTAGTCATACCTGTGTCTATCTACCCACCACTAAAAAGCCGACGAAGCGCCGAAAATGTAGCTATGGAACTCGAAGCCTCATTTTTGGAAGATGCTTACCCAGGTGTGGACTTCTGGCAGGTTGAGAAGACCTTTGAGGTGAAGGTCAGGGTGATTGCTGAGGCGGAGACGCCAGAAGAGGAGCCATCAGTCTCATTCGCCAGAGCTGTGCTTGATAAGAGACTGCTTGGTGATGTCGAATTGCCTGACGAGGTCAACCGGTGGCTAACAGATTATTTTAAGCGGCATCCAGAAGCAGCAGATGTGTTTGATGACATGTGCAAAGAACTGGTGTTCAAGAGCGGAGGCAGGATTGCCGTTGATGGAGCGACAAGAGGATCAAACAAGGCTCTTGAGGATGATGACCGCATAAGCCTCGCGCTCAAAGCAATGGGTCTTGATGGTGGTGACGACTAAAAAGAGCTGAGAGGTGGACTGCACCCTTAACAAGAACGGTGGACAGAACACGACTGAAGATAAAAACTATGGAGCGGTTTAAATCAGACGACTGGGTCTGCAATAAAAAGAATGCTCTTGGCGGGGCTAATTTTCTCGCAAGCATTGAAATCAGGCAGTGTCAAATGTCAGCACCGCTCCTTAATCCATTCAGCAGCATTGGTTCTTCGAAGCCCTGCTGATTTTCTCCACTCGTTGCAAGCAACTTTGAGATCACCCAAATTTTATTTAGCAATACCACGATTGACTTATGCATTGGTATCATCAGGGTTGATCTTAATTGAATTTGTATAATCAGTAATCGCACCTTTATGGTCACCGTTGATGTATTTTGCAAAAGCTGAATTTATTTAATCAGTAGCTGCCTTTGCATAGGCTCTTTGCGTTTCCTGAGTCTTTGCAATCATCTTTTGTTTGACCAAGATCGGCAGGGCATGCCGGATGTTCGTTTTGATACCACTGGTATCCGGCTGTTAAACGAGTATTCGGCAATCTCTGAAGGTTTGTAGATGGCACGTTTCATGATCCAGTGGTGCGCTCCCGATCCAACCAACGAGAATTACACCAAGGCGATCGTGGATTACATCAAGGGCGGCAAGCCCATGGATGAATTTGCCGGTTTCAAGCTGCTTGCGCGTCAGATCCACCCTCAGACCGGTGGAGGCGTGCTCCTGGTGGAAGCTGACAATCTTGCCGTAGTCCAGAAGCACACCTATCCCTGGACCAAAGGGCTCGGTGTCACGGCGACGATCACCCCTGGCCTCAGCGATGAGGAGTATGTCGAGCTGGAGGAAAGCATGACCAGCTGAGTTATTTTTCAGGATCGATTGGGAGCAGACCAGCAAGCGATTGCAAATGGTTGGGGTGATTCAGTAGGCAGAAGCATCAATACACCTGCAACAAAGTGAGAGCACTGCTCTCACTTTTACGTCAACTCACCCTTGCGGAGGATTACAGCTGCAAGTGCCGATCAACGAGACCCCAGTCTTTCACTCAAAAATGTCCGTCACCACTGGGCTCGAATACTGCTGAATCACAGCAAGGGGTTTCAGCGAAACCTGAGCTTTTTTTATGCCGTGACGCATCTGCTCCTCGAGCAAGACCTCAATGCAGGGATTGACCGATATCCAAGGATTGTTCTGAGGTTTCTAGGCTGCACTGATTCATCAGCTGTTAGAAACTCAGCTGGGGCAATGGGAAATGTCATTCGGGTTGCCCGAGCTCCCGAGGAATGGTTTGAGTGCCAACTGGGCTAGTTTCATGATTCGTTATTAGCGAGAATGCTGACTATAAATAATATTTGGTTTAGGCTTATTCCGTGGACCAGTTTTTTGGTAGGAATTTAATCTGTCCAGTCTGATTCGATCTGGTCAGTTAGCCCGCTGCGATTCATTTTTGATATTTCAATATTAATGAGCCGCTTGAACTCAGTAGCAGCGGCTGATCCAAAGATAAATGCTTGAGGGGTTTTGTTTGGCTGCTGGTAGGAAGCCTCAAAGTTATCTGGATTTCCGACCTGTCGCAAATTGTGCTTGTAGGTTGTAATGTTCATCACAAAATGCCTCGCTTTGTCTCCCTTTGAGCTACTGATTTCTTCAAGCATTTCTGTCTTGGTGGAGACAAAACGAGGCGGAACTGAATAATTTTCTCTAATGCCAGCTCTTTTCATACGGCTCTCTATCCATTGCATATAAGAGGTGCCTTCCTGAACCACAAGTCCTTCTTTGAGAAGCTTGATTAATTCATTGCTACCCAGTCTTGATGTGTTAAAAGTGATATTCTGCTCAAAAACGATTGAAGCTATTGTTCCTACTATTGCACCCATGAGAAGCATATGGAGAAGACTGGAAGAAAGGACTAGTAGATTTTCCCGTGTTCTTGAGCCCAGCAGTGTGTCTACGCCGTCATTGAGAATCAGAATTGTCCATAATCGAAAATACTTTCTCTGTTTATGGTCTTTTTCCTTTTAGAGTTTCGTTTTTGGACTTTCAATGCAAAGGCAGTGAGGCTTGTCACTAGAATCAATAAGATGCCGCATCGCAATATTATTTGGTTGTTAATTAGTTTTGAAGCAAGTGCCAGGGCTGGGCGTTGAGCGCGTCGGCTAATGATGACAATCCCCCCAGATGTATATGGAACTGAGAACTCAACAAGCTGAAGACGCTCGGGAGTGATGTCATGACATGAAGCCACAATATCAACCTTGCCCTTGGCAGCCAACACTACAGCTTCGTCGTAAGTCTTAGATGTAATGACGCGATAGTCAATATTAAGCCTTTCTCTAATACGTCTCCATACGTCAATTGAATATCCTTCCAAGTGATCATCTATCTTGTCCGAGCAGGGAAGATTGTTGTCTACAGTCCCAACAATGATGGACGTATTTTGTTGAGGCTTGTTTTTGGATTGCTGCTGAGAATATGTAGGCTGGCAAATTAGGAATAGAGTGATAATTGGAAATATAATTACAGCCAATGAGGTGAATTCTTCTTGCCGAATGAAAAGAATCTCATGTTCGCCCCTGTGTTGACAATGGGTTAAAAGTATAATTTTTGAGTATTTCGGTGAGGGAAGGTTTTCCCCGGGCAGGTAATTTGTTTTGCTAAAATGCCTTCTTTGTTGTGACTTCTGTCACGCTCAATGCCTTTGAGTTGGTGATCACTGCGAGCATAAGCAGTATGTACATATGATCATTTTACCTTTTTGGGATATCTCTGAAGAGATAGAGGGGCAATCGTTGCAGGTTCATAGGAGGTGGATGAGGAGGAGATTGTAGGACTTTGAGGATATTGAAGACATAGTGCTTTTAGGATAAGCGTTATTCTGTCATCAATATCTCGAAGGCAGAAAATATCGGTACTGGATTTTAAACGAATCGGTTTCCCTGAACACCTAGCGTAGAAATAATGCTGAGATTGTCTTTATCTCTTGTTGCCATCATTTCTTGATGGGCTATGTTTCTGTTTCCTGTTAGTAGCCTTGATGAGAGGTGACTTCAATGGGTATAGTGGTTTTGTATGATTATGATAGAGCCCTTTGTAGTGCTAAAGAGTCGCGCTATAATGGATTAATTGCAACTTATTTATGGATCTACGTACGGCAGGTGTTGTTATTCAGATCCTTAAATTAATGGCTGTTTCAGATGGGAATATTGCCCCTGAGGAGCAAGAACTATTGGAGTCTCTCAGTAAGTGCTACTTGAAAGAAGCTGATATTCCTTCTTGGGCTGCTGCTTTTAGTCACCCCAATGATTTAGAGCTTTTGGCGGAGGAGATTCCTGATGAATGTAGAGCCCTTACTGGAAAATTGGCATACATGGTGATTGCCTCTTCTAGGGATGCTTACCAATTCACTGTTAACTCCGATGAGCAACAGGCTTTTACCCGTCTCTGTGACACTCTTGGGCTTGATCAAGACACCCAGAACGAACTGATTGTTCTGGCGAAAAATGAGCTTGCTAAGCGTCCAGGCCTTTGGGATGTCCTTTATTCGAGTTTTTCTTCTTCATTCGGTTTGGGCAGTGAGTAGCCCAAGCCCATTAATTAAATGCAGCACTGTTCAAGGGCCGCCTTGTTTGAGGTCATTAAAATTGAGGACTGTGCTTGCCTGTTTATTTTTCAAGGGCTTTGTTGAAAGCAAGTTGTAACTGAGGGCGCTAGGAGGCAACATTCGACCCTATTCGCCCGAAAATTGTTTTTGGTGCGATCGGAGTTCTGCGGACGCCGGGATTGCGGAGATGCTCCTCCTGCTGCAGATGGGCCGCGTCTGCCGGGGAGTTGGCTGCGACGGCTCTCAAATTGCGATCGACTGACAAAAGGACAATCGGCTAGGTGGCTTAGTCTGCCAAGCAATTTCCAGAAAGCAAGACAGCAAAAGGCACAAAGGCTCTCTTTGGAGGAGCGGTGAGGGCTGCAGACTCAAATTTCATAGTCCTCAAGCAGAATCAATCCAAGGGAGGAAGTCATGGTGCTTGCGTTGGTGGTGATCCTGCTACTGACAGCTCTGGGCTGGTGGTTGAGCCGCTCTACGTCCTTGGGCCAGCAGCTCGGCACGACGTTGGTCGTGCTGGTGTTGGGACTCTTGGTGACCAACATCACGGGCTGGCAGCCGACTAAGGAGGCGGCTGGCTTGATCAGTGGACCACTCACGTCTTTGGCGATTGTCCAGTTGCTGCTGGCGATTGATCTACGGAGGGTTTGGCCTGACGCCCGACGCTTGCTGACCCCCTTTGTGGCGGCTGTCCTGCTCACCCTTGTCGCTGTGATGCAGAGCTGGCTCGTATTGGGGCCCTGGCTGGGAGAGCCGCTCAGTGCTTTGTCAGGGATGTTCGCCGCCAGATTCACCGGCGGCAGCATCAATTTTGTTTCTATCGCGCGTGCGATGGATCCGCCCGAATCACTGTTATTGATTGCCACGGCTGCTTCTCATGTGGCTTTTGCAATTTGGTTTGCACTCAGCATCTGGATCGGTCAGCGTTGGGCAACCTCTGATCCAGCAAGCGCTTGCGTATCCAGAGCTCTGGACGAACCCCAGGTCCACAAGCCGCTGAGTGTTTATGGCCTGGCTTTGCTTTGGGGGCTAGGTGCGCTTTTTGCGTCGCGGGTTCTGGAGCTCCTATTTGCTGCAGTCCCCGCAATTTTGGTGCTCACCACGGTGTCGCTGATCGTTGCCCAGCTACCGGGTCGCGTCAGCCGCCGTGGTTGTTACGACGAAGGTTTGCTGCTGATCCAGCCGTTCTTCACGGTGATTGGCTTGAGCTCACCAATGAGTGGCTTGCTGGGTGAAGGTCTGCCCGTTTTGGTCTTTGCCACGCTGATTGTGGCTTTGCAGGCTATTGGTTTATTGCTGTTGCTCCGCTGGTGCCGATGGCCTCTAGCGGAAACCCTTGTGGCTTCGCAAGCCTCGATTGGAGGGCCCAGCACGGCTCTGGCTTTGGCTACTTCGCTAAAGCGCCCTGAATTGGTGTTGCCTTCAGTTGCCATAGGCCTTTTGGGGTATTTAGTAGGCACTTATCTGGGTTTCATTGCTAGTGCTGTGCTGTCGGTGTAGTTATCGCATTGCCAATGCTTCTATATGTGCAGTAAGGCAATCTTTTGATGCCAATAAGTATGCAGGATGAGATCGTGATGAAAACGGAATTTACTTCCGGGCAAGTTTTCGCTGAGCTTGGTAAGCTTCCCTCCGATTCGAGAATTTACGCGATAAAGCTACGGTTTCTTGGTAATCATTGCTGTCGTGAAAGGTGTCTCAAATCTCATGCCCCACGATCACAGATCTAAGTAATCGTCTTTGACTCGGCAGAATCACTTTGCCTTTTGTTTTTTAATGGGTACGAAACTGTTTTAGGGCTCAAATCTCCAGCTCCGCTCTAAGCACGATTCACGGCACTATTGACTTCTCGAATTGGACAGGTTGCCGTATTCCTAATCGTTAAGTAGTTGCTATTAAAATGCTTTAAATTTCAAGTCTTGGAGCCAACTCTGCGCTTGTCTTGTTTTTTGTGGATCTTTAAGGGGTTGTAAGTCGCCGGCACAACGTGGGATTGATTCTCATGGATCGCTGCTTCGGCTACGGCTTCGTTAGGAGCCATAAGTCGAATCATTTGAACCGGTTGGCTGCTCTACGCCATTGCTAAAGATCGCCATTGTTCCGCCTAATGCTCCCAAAGCAACAACTAATGCCAAAACCCACATCCCCATTGCCTAGTTTCCAAAAGCCATTCCAGAAACACTAACTGTTCAGCTGTGAATTCTTCTACTGATTCTCAGTTCTTCTCAGCAATGATCAATGATTCTGGATGTAGCGATGCCTCGCCTCTACAGGCAAGAGTTGCTGTTGGCATAACGGTCTAGTCAAGTGATGGCTACCAGTACTGGTTCGTCATTGATCTCAACCGGCTTGGACCTAAGAGGCGATGAGAGGTTGCCGGTGGTCTAAAAACAGCCGCCTGTGA
Organism: Synechococcus sp. AG-683-A03; assembly: GCA_003210555.1. Taxonomy (GTDB): domain Bacteria; phylum Cyanobacteriota; class Cyanobacteriia; order PCC-6307; family Cyanobiaceae; genus Synechococcus_C. Next base: position 24,044 of record QCUZ01000001.1, read on the forward strand.
CAGGACAAAAATACTGGTGTAAGCAAGAGTGACAGCGAGAAGGACTGAGCACGTCATCACATGGGCATGACGCTGCAGTTCAATGATTTTTATTCCATCAGATCTAAATAGAAGTATTGCGATGGAGCCTGAACCCATCTCTTGTTACGCTTTTTTCATGAAGTTGAGTAAACCTGCCTCTCGGAATGGCCGGATTGATAGTTTTCTAAATATTGGAGCTTCAGATTCCCTTTAGATTCTTCGGAGCGTTGCTGGTGGGTTCATCCCTTCTTTCTATGGCAAGTTCTAAAAAAGAGTTGGCACTGCTGGGAAGCACATTCCTTTTTGGTTATGGGGCACTAGAGCTGGTTCTGCGATTTGGTGGTTATTAATAGCTCTCTGCAGCTCGTATGGGTTCAGGGTTCCTGAGCCATTCGTTTCATCCTTGTCATTGGCAGAGCTTTCATCTGCCAATTCGGTGTGAACACTCTGTTGGTTCGATACGCATCAGAGTGATAGAGCTAAATGGCAGGATTGACTGGTCTTTGATCTGGGTCATCCTGCTGGCTTAGGCCAGGTGTTTGCAATGAGGCAGTCCTGAAAGCTCACTGGAGCTTGCTCAATCTGCCTATAAAAGTATTAGATGATTGGTCAGATGCATTAGATCTATTGCGTATGTCTCTGTCCTTGAATTGGCAACTAGAATCAAAAGAAAAGCATCTGTGAATAGGACTGCCACTCTCTCTCTTCTTTTTCTATGCGCCCAGTCGTTGAGCGCATATTCGACGGAGCTAAACGGTCAGGAGTTTTTTGAAAATCCTCCTAGAGGCATTTCCATTCATAATTCATATTCTAATTCTTATCAGCGATCTTATCCTGTTATCTCGTTAGAATTGCCCGCCAATGCTGGAGCAAATCTCAAAAGAATTGCTTTATCGCAAATCACTGGCACAGAAAGGTGGAAGTGGGGAGATGAAGACCTCACTGTTTATTCCGGTTTCTATAATATGAGGAAGCGTGGGGAAAAAGGGCTGGCAAGCATACAATTTAATGATGAACGTGGCATTACTGAGATTGTCTTTAGCCCCTCTGTTAAGCCTGGTCAGATCATTAGTGTTGTAATTCCAAGCATTAATCCTAGGCAGGGGATTTATGAATGGTCGTCAAGCTTTTATCCCGAATCTCCTTCCCTGCCTCCCTCCCAGTCTCTAGGCCCAGTCCTGCGCTTAGACATTTATAGGCTGAACAATAGATTTTAAATATTCACTAGGCAGATTTGTTGTGCTTGTGTATGTCGCTCTGTTTGCTGACGGGATCAAGCACTGGTCTGACTCATAGAGAGGTTGCTTTGAAATTGAAGGGTTTCTGCTCATGTCACTGAAAGTACATCGTTCAGGGGGCACACAACCAGGAGCTCCTATGGCCTCCAGCCGAATGACACAGTTCCTTTTGGCAGCGCTGATTCTTACTCAAGTACCTAATTGCATCAGCTTTATTCATGCCCTCAACCGCTATGAGTCTCCAGAAGCTGCTCTTAGGGCTTGCAGTCAATGGGCGGAGAGTGCTGGCCAATACACAGTGAAGAGAACAGGCATTTGGACCAGTTACTCGCAGTCTCCGGTGCGTTTATGTCGTAAGGAGGGTGATCAATATGTTGGGGCTGAGGTTCCTCTGGATGGAGCAATAGAGATCGGTCAAAACCTTGATGATCCGAAGGGTTTTCATTCCGACCGTGTCCCACAATCCGAAGATTCGGGAAAACGTTGGCGGTTTAGACGCAATAAGTGGTCGATCACTATTCCCTTTTGAAGAGGAGGGTGTGATCGCCATTAAGTGAATGTTGACGTTGCTCTATCGATAAGAGCCACAAATCCGAGCATTGCCAAGCGGCCGTTCAGGCGTTCAGCTTTAACCAATTGTTCACGTCGGATTTGTTCTGCTGCAAGATCATTCCAATAGCGTTCTTGCGCTTGGAGGGGGGTCGTTGTCATGGGTGTCTCCGAGAGGGACCTGGTCGGTCTATGACCGCCGAGCTCGACTTGGAAGAGGGGCCACCCGTATTCGAAGGTTCGGTTTCAAGGCCTTTTCAATTAGTTGGCGCGGGAGCACATAAAGCTTTTGATTGGGATCCAACGCCACGCCGTCCCTCTATCGGGCAGGGGCTTGACCAACTGATGCAGAGACCCTAAAACTCAGCGAGTGGTGCAAAAGTACTAATGAGCGTCCGTCATTCCCTTCAGGCCCTGAATCAGTTTTCGGCCCAGGATGCTCCCTTATTCATGGGAGTGAGTGCTGGCGACTTTGTCATTGTGGAGGCAGAGAGCAGGGTTGCCCCCAAGGTGGATGGCAATTGGTGGATGGGACAGGTTCTGTTCTGTGAGGGGGGAGCCAGGGATCCGATGGTGAACACAATGTTTCAAGTCTCAGATGTAGACAATGGCTTCATTTATTGGGTGAACGGTAATGAAGTCATGCATATTGTTCGATCGCTGGATGGTCTTCAGCTCGGTTCTCATGGATCCATACTACTGTCAACGATCTATTGAATGGATAGAAGCCAGAAGTCATATCTCCTTGGGCCTTGATGTGATTTTCACCTGGCTTGAATGGATTGGCAATTCATCCAAAATGCCTTGGTGCCATATAGCTGCTCAATTAAATATGGATTTGTCAGTTGAATGATTCCTGATTGATATGCTTTGTCATGAGAGTCTTAGATTTCCTTCCCTCTTTTGATGTTGTTCAAGATTCTGAACGTAGATTTGCCATACGGTCGACACTGGAGCCAATGACCTCCACAACAAAGGCTTCCATTCCATCTTGATCGTTGGCAGGCGTGAGTCGAAACAGGAATGCATTCACCCATGCTGTTTCCTTGTTATTAATTTCGTGGCCACGGTCTATAAAGCCTGGCTTTTGCTGAAAGAGATGCAGAAGCACTGCCAATACGTCTTGGGGCGAGAGACCCTCAGGATCGATGAAAGGCAAATTTTCCCTGATGTCCATCCAGGAAATGGACGCTGAATAGTCAAAGTCTTCTGATAGCACTGCAGGTGTCTATGCGTTGCTTCTCAATGGATCGTAGCGATCGCTCCTTGGCTTCCCCTGATGCAACGCCGCAGCTCCATGGACTGATCAGTAACCAGCACTATTTTTTGTTGAGGACCTTCCAACCCAAATATCCGGCACCGCCAAGGAAAATGATCGGAAGAATTGCCTTGATGAATCCCAAAGCAACCCAAACCACCAAAACGCCAATCCCGAGTCCAATGCCGGTTTTCTTAACCATCGCTTGGCTTTCGTCCGTCATCATTTCCCATTTGGGTAGCGGCATGTCTAAATCTGCTGTGCCATCTCTTTATGCCTCAATCTCTGGCTGGTGTCATGTTTTTTTGCGGATGAGTGTGCAGATGCTCTTCGAGTTGGAGCTTGAACTCAGTCATGACCTCGCTTCGTGACCTCAAAAGCCGAATACAAGGGGTTGAACCTAAAATAAAAACTTTTTTATATTTAAGACAAAGAACTACTGATATTGGAGATAAAAAATACTGTAGTATATGTTTGCATCACGTGAAGGTATAGCAAGTATCCTTAAATTGAATTAAGAACTCAAGATGGAAAGCGATGTGAATTCAACTTTTTCTGTTTGGTTTTGCTTGTCATGCCGCGCGATTAAAGCCAAAAGAAGAAGTTGCTTGTGCCTCTATCTCTTGACGAATTCGTGAGATGGCTTCTCTTGCGAAAGCCTTCTCATTTTCCTGCGCTGTGATGATTGCTTTGGTGATCTCACGAAGCCTTTCGATATCATCGCAAGCATCGATATCTCGAAAAGCTGCTTCGAGTTGAAACTTTTGTTCGATTGATAAACGATGATTAGTCATTTGTAGCTTTGTATTTTCCGTAACCTATTCAATTCTGACCGCTGTCTGCTGTTCGGTTATAGGTACGGTCCTGCGCTCCAGCTGTTCTCCTGGATCTATGGCTAGGCATTCCTCCGCATCAGAGCAGGCTGAGGGCTGCGCCAGGGCGGTCAGCGATGCGTAGCTGGACTAAGGTCAAACTCACCAATGCCAAAATCCTCACTTTGCGAGGAAACTCAAATCGATATGGATGTTGATTTGAACGGGACAACGATCCATCTTGATCGCCCTAGTGATAAAGCTGTTGTTCAGCGTGTAGCAGCTCAAATTCAACGGCGTATTGCCGAAGATGATTGGAGGCCTTATGCCTCCAAGGCTGATGCTTTAGGCGCTTGGAAAAAACTTGGAGGGATTCGCTTGAAAGTCCTGAAAGCTTTCAACTTGGTCAAGTGAGTGATCGGTCGAAGTAGATTATTCATCGCTTATGAGCAAGTTGATAATAAAAAATGAAGAGAGGTCATGATTTGCCCTCGCTATGGGCCTTCTATTGGTGGTCCAAAATGTTCCTTGGCAATAGCCAAGGCCTTTGTGAGTTACACGTATAGCGAACCTTGTTTTTATGGGCTTTTTTGAAGTTGCTACTTGCTTCAGCAAGTGGATCTTCTTACGGCTGAGATGTTGATCGGTGAGTGCTGATTCAATGTTAGTGACGTGTCATCCCACCATTCAAGCGAGAGCAATAACCACGCCATTCCTAATGTCGTTGGTTTCGGTTGTGATGGCAATGCGTCATTGCACCGATGTGCTTTACGCTCGCCTGCCCCACAGTATGTGTATCGAAATCGGAGGCGCCATGACGGCCGATACTCCACCTCAGCAGATCAAAGAAGCAGCCTGACCACTTGGCCCCTGCTCCAACAGTTTTTCACCCAACGGCGAGTTCCGTCCTTCGGTAGGCAATCTCTTGAGCGCCACGTCGATCGACACTCCATCTGCACCGAGACAGGTGCCCTAAGGAGTAAAACCACTCACCACTTAGGAACCAGGCCCCAGGCGCCAAACGCCAGACGCTTCGCACTCCTTTTTCCATTCACTGGACATTGGTTAGCGATATGCACAAACGAGCGAGCTAGGCCGTCTCTTCCATCCGGGAGGGGCGGCCTCTCTTCTTCTGGTTGCGTTTCCGTTTCACGACAGAGCTTGATGTCAGAGCTTGGCTTGAGCCATACCGAAGGCATCGAGGACTTCTCATGAGCCCAAACTTGATTCAAGCTGCAGGTATTGGCAGCTTTCTTGCAGCTATTTCTGCTGTCTTTATGACGGCCCTGTTTGTCGTTGGCTAAGGGTGAGGCCTTAACGCTTATCCCTGATCTCAACGACGTAAGCACATGGCTGCCCTGGCTTCTACTGGGCCAGCCGCTTTTAGTGGATTGAGATTGTGCTGACTACGGTTTGTCAGTTCGATCTTTGCTTTACAGTCAATGCGATAACGGCTGACCTCAATGACTTGGGAATACACGCAATTGCGTTTTGTTCCGAAAGGAAAGTCGTGGACTGGAGAAATCGAGGAGCTTTGGCTTGATGAAAAGCAGTTGATTTCTCGAAGACATCCACAGCACGATGTCACTTTGGTGGGCTTGATGAACGAGCTTGGACAGCAAGGTTGGGAACTGATTACCTATGCCCAACCCTTCACTGGGTATCATGGTGGTTGTTATACCTTTAAACGTCAAACTTCATAGTTAAGGGGGTAAGAAAATGACTAAAGTATGTCTTTGTGGGATAAAAGCAACTTGCTCGACGCGAACTTACGACTTACTCAGTAATTCTTGGCTTTGTTGTCTAAATTAAATTTAGGAGTTGTTTGCGTCGTAGATGATTGCTCTTAGGCTTGGCTTCATTGTTTTTATATTCGTGTAATGGCTGGGCATATCTCTGCTTTCTTAATGTGATAATGGCTCTTCCGGGTCGATTATCAGTGACGTCTTGGCAGACAATCTCCTGTTGGTCATTGCTTGCGGTTGTATGGACTTTCCCTATCAATGCCTTGGCCTTGGAGCCGGTGAGGTATCGCTGTGGAGCACTCGGTGAGGTGAGTATCGATCATTCTATGGTAAATCCAACAAGCGCGGTTGTTGTTTACGGCGATCAACGTTGGCCAGGCACCCTTAGTGGAGGATCGATGACATTTTTTAGCCCCACCAGCCAAACGCCAGATAGTCCTTGGATGAACTTCGGCCGAAATGGAGTGTGGCTCTACACCAATTACGTTGGAACGGCCGGCTGGAGTGAGTTTTGGGCAGAGGATGCTGCAACCTATCGACGCAATCATCCTGACTTTCTCGAATCGAGCTGTGTGATGCTGAGCTCTTAGGCGTTGTACCTCGTGGTTTGTGAACGCGTAACTGATCAGAAAGCTTTCGCTTAATGTCAATCCGCTGGTCTTGTTGTCTAGTCGTTTCTAATTTCAGGACAGTGCGCGTCTGGATTGGCGTTTGATGCCCTCTCCCAAGCCGAGACGCATTGTGCCGAGTCGTTCCTTAGAGCGATTTGTCGGCAGGTGGTTGGTTGCGATCCCAGTGGCTTTGGCTCCAGCATGGCTCTCTGCAGAATTGTTTCGGCTTCCCGCGGGAAGGGTGTGCGCCGCAATGAATCGATCGTTGCAAGAGCAAGTTTCACGTTCTGTGGCCCAGCGGTTGCAACAAGACTGTGGTCAAGCCATTGATCAGAGCGTGAATCTTTGGCTTCTTTGGTTCATTTGGGCTCTCTTGATTCGATCGAGCTACCGCTACTGGCCTTGGTTGGTTGCGATGGTGGTTGAGGGTGAAAAACATGACTTCTAGCGTCCTGCTTTGGCAGACTTGATGGTCGAGACGGCAAGTGAGGTCTCGCGCACCCAGGCCTTACAAGTGGACGAATCGATTAGCTTGCGTCTTGATTTGATATCCAATGGCATTTCAGCCCCATCCCCTGTTGATGGTTTGTCTTGGAATGTCTCGCCACACTAGAAGCATGACGAACAGCACCCCCACGATCCTGATCTGGGTCAACCAATACAAGAAATACCAACAGTTGACCAAGCAGGGGCTGTGTGATGAGGCCTCGTGCTTGAAAAAAGAAATTGATGAAGCGCTGCCCTTGATTGATTTGACCTGGAAAGACTTAGAGCAAGCTGCATCAGACTGCTCGAATCCATAGCGTGAGACTTTGCTTGAGAAGGGTGCTTTAGAACCTCAACGTCTTATTTCTTTCCATGTAGTTCTCTGAATTCTCCAAGTTTATCGAGATCTTTTTGTTCATCTACGCTGTAGTCAGTAAGGATGAGTGCCTTCCCAATCGTTCCAAGCGCATATTCAAGACGATCGAGATTTTTGCGTCCTTCTTCATCAGATCGAGCGGCTCGAATCACATCTGGTTTTAGTTGATCCGCAAGTTTTTCCATTTCATTGGCAATGGCGCGAGCCTGATCGAGAGGTGTTGTCATGGAGATTCTTAAAATTTGCCTTGGTAGGCCTTTGCCAATTGTAATTTAGCGTTGAAACATCTTTAATCTCAATCCTTAGTAAACCCTCTTGAAAAAATATTGACTCAATGTTTGGAGGCTTTGCTTGGTTGTTTCTGTTGGATTGCGCCCAGTATGGCCTTTGTGTAGCAATGGCTATGGGGCTTGGAGCTCTGCAATTGTGTTTTTCGGACCCCCAATCATCCGTGATGCTGTGAGTTTGTTTGTTAATACTGCCATGATCGCTCAATGTGAGTAAGTTGAGCGAAGACCTGTTCGCATCAGCAGCACAGCACTATGGCGTCATATTCATTTGATGTGGTTTCTGATTTTGACCGCCAGGAGCTGGTCAATACTCTGGATCAAGTCCGCCGAGATGTTGGAAATCGCTACGACCTTAAGGACTCAGGCACAGAGATTGATCTGGCGGAAACAGAAGTGGTTATCACTACAGCTAGTGACATGACATTGCAAGCTGTAGAAGATATCTTGAGGACAAAAGCAACGAAGCGTGATCTTTCCCTAAAGATTTTTGACTTCCAAACTCCTGAAGCTGTAGGCGGGAATCGTGTGAAGCAGGTCATTCAATTGCGAAAGGGGCTTAGTCAAGAGCTTGCTAAAAAGCTCAGTAAAATGGTTCGCGATGAATTGAAGAAGGTCACGGTTGCAATTCAGGGGGAAAGTCTTCGTATTACTGGTAAGAGTAAGGATGATCTTCAAGCTGCAATTCAACTCGTGAAAAGTAAGGAAGAAGAATTAGACGTTCCACTTCAATTTGAAAATTATCGCTGAATTTTGATCACTTTACCTTGATTTTTGCTTAATTATTGGAATTTGGTAATTGTCGACTTGAGGCTGTTGTGAGCTGAGTTAAATGCCTCCTTAATGGTGTTTTGATTTCCTGTACATGTATTGTTTTGATGGAAAAGTGGTGATGTCTTGTATTGATCTCTTTTTGTGTCGCTAGGCCTTACAATGTTCGCAAGATCCATTGCTAAGGAGTGGTCTTAAATATTGTTGATGCTGGCTTGGTCTCGTGAAGTCTATTTTTCATCCCTTGTCTCGTCAAAGATATTCTAATTTTTTGATCCTAAATGTCTCTGCAGGCATCTCTTTGTTGCTGTCTGCTTCTCCGATTTGTGCCAATCAAATTCGTTTAAAAGGACCTACTGCCGAAAATCTTTTACAGGAATCTGGTCAACGTTTTCATCCTGTTGATTCATCACTCGGAATTGTAAGTAGCCAGGAGCGACTGGCGAGTGAAGCGGGTGCCTTAATGCTACGGAAGGGGGGGAATGCCATAGATGCTGCAGTAGCCACAGCTTTTGTCCTATCTGTGACTTTGCCCCAGGCTGGAAATCTTGGTGGAGGTGGATTCCTTGTGTTCTGGCATGCGCCTGAGCGCAAATCCTATGCGCTGAATTTTCGCGAAATTGCTCCTCAGCTTGCGCATCGAGACCTTTTCCTTAACGCTGATGGAACAGTGAGTAAAAACAAGGAGTTTTTTAGTTTATTGAGCACCGGCGTGCCTGGGAGTGTGGCCGGACTTCTAAAGGCTCAGAAGCGTTTCGGACGATTGAGTCGGGCTGAGGTGATGGCTCCTTCGATACAACTGGCTGACGCTGGTTTTGTTGTTTATCCACAATTGGCCGACTCTCTTAAGAGAGCATTTCCACGTTTGAGCCAAGACCCCACAGCAAGGTCACTTTTTTATCGACAAGTCGATGCTCCTGAAGGTGGAATTCAGTGGACTCCCTATCAATCAGGTGAAAAGCTCCGCCAGCCTGATTTGGCCAAGTCCCTAAAACTCATTTCTGTTAAGGGCGTCTCGGGTTTTTATGAAGGAACGACTGCTAACAAGATCGTGGCTTTAATGAAGGCTCAGGGAGGACTAATTGATCATCTTGATTTATCTGACTTTTCTGCTCCCTGGCTAGAACCTGTGAAGGGAGTCTTTCGCGGTTAAACGGTGATTTCTATGCCACCACCAAGTAGCGGTGGCGTTACCCTTCTTCAGATCTTGAAGCTGATTGAACCTTTTGATCTTGAGGTTTTAGGTTTGAACAGTGCTGATTCCATTCATTTGCTGACGGAGAGCATGAATCTTGCTTATCGCGACCGTAATCATTTCCTTGGAGATCCAGATCAGATCGATATACCCATTGGTAAACTTCTGTCTTCATCATATATTGATGGTTTGCGAGATCAATTAAACCTCAATTCTCATACTTCAGCGGCTGATTTGGCGGGGCAAGCCCCTATGTCATCTGGTGTCAATACAACTCATCTTTCTGTGGCTGATCGTGATGGTTCGTTGGTGGCATTAACCACGACATTGAATTTTGCCTATGGCAATGGAATCGCCGTTCCAGGTGCTGGTTTTCTTTTGAACAATGAGCTGGCAGATTTTACGGCCAAGCCTGGTGTTCCTAATGCTTACGGCTTGGTGCAAGGGGAGCAAAATGCGGTTGCTCCTGGTCGAAGACCGCTCAGTTCAATGACGCCAACCATTGTTTTGAATGAAGCGGGCGATTCTTGGTTGGCGACGGGTAGCCCTGGTGGTAGCCGGATTATTACAACTGTCTTGCAAGTGCTTTTAAACCGGATTGTTCATGGTCTCAATCTTGCGACCAGTGTTGCCACACCCAGGATTCACAGTCAGCTTTGGCCTGATTCCTTGCAGCTTGAGCAGGGATTAAGTCCTGACACAGTTCACTTATTGAGACAGCGAGGTCACGCATTGCGGTTTACTCGCTCGATGGGATCCGCGAATAGTGTGGAGCTCAAGCCAAATGGCGGGAGTTTTGGAGTTGCTGATCCTCGCAGGCCTGAAGGAGCTGCTATTACAGAATAGTCTTAAAAAAGTTGTGTCCCAAGTTGCAATGAAAAGCTATTGTCGATTTGTGGAGATGTTAGTGAATTGTAAATGAGTTGACCATTCAGAGATGTAAATAGTTTCTTGTCTCCCAAGGGATAGATCTTGATTGTTCCTGAGAAATTATTACTCGGAGATAGGCCATCTACATAAGCCCCTGTAAATTGATTGCTCAGTGAGAGATTGAAGTAATTGTTGGGGTCCCAGTCAAAGCTAATTCGTGCGCTACTTGCTGCAAATGTATTTCCACAGTACTTGTCACGTGTGCAGAATTTTCCACCCCAAATAGTCTGTACTGACGGCCCCGCAGATACATTGAGGGTTGTAGTGTCGGTTTTTATGAGATCGTATCCAAGTCCAATTGAATTAATAAGGTTATTTGCACCTACCTGATTAAGTGTGTCATAGTCATAAATGTTTGAGATGTAGGCGTTTGATTTTCCTGAGAATGTGTATGAATAACGTAGATCTATTTGTCCTTGGTTGGTGTCAGTAGAGCCTTCCTTTTCGCTAGCACTTCTGGAAAAGCCATATTCTGTATTGGCTTTAAAGGAAAATAGGCTTACTTCGTCCTTGTATTGTGTAACGAGTTGAGATGTGCTGTCAAGGTCATAGTCTCGATCTGTATTAGAGCCTGTAATTCCGGCTGAAAAGCTTCCTGTCCATCGCTTTTTCTTCGGCTTGGCTTTCAGGGCTGTCGATTTGATTTTAAGTTTCCCCAGGCTTGGATGGTCAATGACCGTAACCGTATCAGTGCTTTCACTCTTAACTAATTTTCCTTGAATCTTGTCGCCGTTGCTTAGGACCAGTGTAATTGTTTCTGCGGAAGCGATGCGTATTCCGCCTTCTAATAGCAGCAGCACTGTTGCGTTTAGGGCGATTGAAAGGCGTCCTGCTTTTATCAAAGTGGAAGGATTAACTCATGTTTTTCATTTTACATTATATTGACAGATTTATTTGCGCACCTGTTGCCCAGATTGTTTGCCTAGACCCTTCTCCAGAGGGGTTGATGATCCATTGCATGAGCGGCTGTATTTGCAGGCGTTCAGATATTTGTATCTTGTAGTTGAGTTCAACGACCCCTTCGTAGCTTTGGTTGGGGGTAATGCTTCGACTGAATCCGTTCCTGTTTAACCCCAGCGCTAATACGTCTTGGGGCCTGCCAGGAATGATGCCTTGGCTGAGCAGTCCAGCAGCTGTATAGCTTGTTAGTGGATTGTTGTCGGGATCGAGGCTAAGGCTGCTGGATATCCAGATTCGGTTGTCTTCCCCGATTGGTAGTTGGGGCAATGGCCAAGTTACAGTCGCGTAAATGCCTCGATTGGTTCCTTCACCCAGGTTTTTGTTTGAGTTGACGTCTAGGTTTGTCGATGAAATATAACCGCCCAATTGAATAAGAGGGTCTGGCATGTTTAGTGCCTCTTCCTCTGTTTTTGTTTGTTTAGAATTGGCTAATGGATTCATCGACCACTGGAAGATTTGTAGACTCCCTTCGAGCTTTGGTGTTAGCGGTGTAACCCCTAGAGCAGCTGCGATCTGATGTGTTTTGTTTAGGCTGTAGTAGGCATAGTCAAGGCTTCCTAGTTGTTTGTGGTGAATGCCTATTTGTGCTCCTGGAGCGCTAAGTGGCATGATTGGATAGCCAATTACAGATAGATTGTAGGGCGTATCTAATGTGTAATTTGTGTAGTAATCCAGTGCAGGTATTTCCATTAAATTATTTCCGATTGCAATCACTCCAGCATTCATGCTCCAGTCGATTTTCTTGTTGCCTTCGATCCGTTCTAGCGATGCTTGCGTGATCCACATGCCTGTTGGAGTGACCAGACTTTGCAGCGGATACTCGGTTCCTAGTTGTTCATTGAGATTTGGATTGCCTGCGAACTGACTCAGTTCCAGCTGAATCTGCCAGTGATCTAAGCCTGTCCAGCTGTTCCGGTTTTTGTAGAGGCCCGTCCCGAGGGTGAGTCCCGCGGCAACTTGTTGCATCCAACTACTGGAAGATGGCTCGATACCACCTCCGACTCCCACCACCGGCTGGGCAATGAAATCTAGGTTGAAATCAATCCATCGAGGTTGTGGGCGAGATGTTTCCGCATCGTTGGGTTGAGCTTCAGTAAAAAACAGCCCAGAACTCAAGATCGCATTCGCGACACATTGAGCCCAGAACCTCGTCTTATTCAGGAGATTGCAGCGAAGCTTTCTCGGAATGCCTTGATGGTCGCGTCGATGTCTTCATCGGAATGGGCAAGGGATGTGAAGCCCGCTTCAAAGGCAGATGGTGCGAGGTAAACACCGCGTTCGAGCATTGCTCTATGAAGTTGTCCAAACCGCACGGAATCGGTCGTTTTCGCTTCTTCGAAATTTCGAACTGGACCTTCACAAAGGAAGAATCCAAACATGGCCCCAACGCTGCCCCCGGTAATCGGAAGCCCGGCCTCACGGCCTGCATCAAGAATTCCTTGGATTAAGCGCTCGGTTGTAGCGGTGAGCTTCTCGTAACTTCCTGGCTGCTTGAGCAATTCGAGTGTTTTGATCCCAGCCGTCATTGCTAAGGGGTTGCCGCTCAACGTTCCTGCTTGATACATCGGGCCAGCAGGAGCAACCATTTCCATGATCTCTTTGCGACCGCCATATGCACCAACAGGTAAACCTCCCCCAATGACCTTGCCCATCGTGGTGAGATCAGGAGTCACACCAAAGTGCGCTTGCGCTCCGCCGTAGCTGATTCGGAATCCCGTCATCACTTCATCGAAGACGAGAAGTGCTCCGTTTTCTTTGGTGAGCTCTCGCAAGCCCTCCAAAAATCCTGGTTCCGGTTGGATGAATCCTGCATTGCCAACAATGGGTTCAAGAATCACTCCGGCGATGGCGTCGGGATTCTCAGCGAACAGCTGTTTTACCGATTCCAGATCGTTGTAGGGAGCAGTCAGCGTGTTCGCTGTAGTGCTTCGGGGCACTCCTGGTGAATCGGGTAGGCCGAGTGTTGCCACCCCTGAGCCAGCCTTAACGAGGAACATGTCCGCGTGGCCGTGGTAGCAGCCTTCGAACTTGATGATCTTGTCGCGCCCTGTGAACGCACGAATCAAGCGCAACATCGACATGCAGGCTTCAGTGCCGCTATTCACAAAGCGCACCATCTCCACGCTGGGGACGGCTTCAATCACCATCTCGGCCAGGGTGTTTTCTAAAGCGCAAGGAGCTCCAAAGCTTGTGCCTTTCTCAATGGCTTCTTGCAGAGCGCTGATGACCTCTGGATGCGCATGGCCGCAGATGGCTGGCCCCCAGCTGCCGATGTAGTCCACGTATTTATTTCCATCGACATCCCAGGCGTAAGGGCCTTTGACCCGATCGAACACGATGGGTTGTCCTCCGACCGACTTGAAGGCGCGCACCGGAGAGCTCACACCGCCCGGCATCAGAGCCTTGGCAGCACTGAAAATGGCCTGGGAGTGGCTGGTGTTCAGGTTGGAAGCAGTCACGGGGACGGGAGCCAAAGGGCAGTTGCAAACCGTGCAACATCTTGACCCAAGATCGGCCCGATGTGTTTTTTCTGTAGTTGAAGCCTAAGAATTGATGACAAAGCTGCCTAGGTTGCTTCAGTTCGGCACGTCATCAGTGAACTACGACTGGCCAGCGCTTGAGCGGGAATTGAGGGGGTTCCTCCCCTCGAAGTCAGTCGTCGCGAAGCGGCAGGAATTGTTGTCTTACGACTGTGATGGTCTCACCATGGATCGGCACATGCCGAAGCTTGCGGTGTTGCCTGAAACGGCCGATCAGGTGGCGAAAGTCTTGGCGTGTTGCCATCGCCAGGGCATTCCATTTGTGGCTCGAGGGAGTGGCACTGGGCTTTCAGGTGGTGCGCTGGTGGAGCAGGAGGCGCTTTTGGTGGTGACCAGTCGGATGCGCCGAATTCTCGACATTGATCTCGACAATCAAACGATCACGGTGGAGCCCGGTGTGATCAACAGTTGGGTGAGTCGTGCGGTTGTTGGTGATGGTTTTTATTACGCCCCAGATCCTTCAAGTCAGGTGGTGTGCAGCATCGGTGGCAATGTCGCTGAAAATTCAGGTGGTGTGCATTGCTTGAAATACGGCGTCACTAGCAACCATGTGCTCGCCTTGGATGTAGTGCTGCCGGATGGCACACCCACGCGCCTTGGCAGCGCGTTGTGTGATTCGGCTGAGCTGGATCTCCGGGGTGTGTTCATTGGGAGTGAGGGCACGCTAGGTATTGCTACGGCGATCACCCTTCGCCTGTTGCGCGCTCCCGATGCTGTTGGCGTGTTGCTGGCTGATTTCCCTTCCATGCAGGCCGCTGGAGAAGCTGTGCGTTTGATCACGCGCGCGGGGGTCTTGCCGGCTGGGCTGGAAATCATGGATCAGACCTGTATCAAGGCTGTGAATGAAGCGTTTGGAGAAGAGGAATATCCACCGGATGCTGGAGCTGTTTTATTGATTGAGCTTGATGGCCAGGAACAGGAGGTCAAGCAAGCGGTCACGGTCACCACGGCCCTTTGTCGGCAAGCTGGGGCTGGCGCGATCCGTGAAGCCTGGAGTGAAGAGGATCGGGCCCGTCTCTGGAAAGGCCGCAAAAGTGCTATTTCGGCTCTTGGAAGGCAATACCCCAGCTACTACCTCCAAGACGGTGTGGTGCCGCGTACAGCTCTCCCAAAGGTTCTTCAGGCCATTGATCAGCTCAGCGAAGAACACGGCCTCGTGGTGGCGAATGTGTTTCATGCCGGTGATGGCAACCTGCATCCCCTGATCTTGTATCGAGCGTCAGAGCAGGGTGTGAATGAGCGGGTGAAAGAGCTCGGTGGCGCGATCATGAATCTTTGCCTTGAGGTCGGTGGGAGCATCAGTGGTGAACACGGAGTGGGCAGCGATAAGCGCTGTTATCTCGACAAAATGTTCAGCGCTGAAGACCTGATCAGCATGCAGAGGGTTCGGCTTGCTTTTGATCCGCTTGGCCGTGCCAATCCTGGAAAAATTTTTCCAACCCCAAAGAGTTGCGGCGAGTCGTTGCGACGCTCTGTGCAATTGCACGCAGAGGGACAATCGCTTCCCGCAGAGGCCGTTGTGTATTGAAATCAGTCTTCAACCTCTTCGTCGTCCTCGAGGTCCCAGGCCAGGTCAACAACTACAGGGGCGTGGTCGCTGGGTTGGAGGCGTCCCCGTTCTTGCTTGTCGATCGAACAGCTGCGAGCGACTTCCCGAAGCGTTTCATCGAGATAGATGTGATCGATTCGCCAGCCACGACCTCGATCCCAAGCGCCACTGCGGTAATCCCACCAGCTCCAATGGCCGCTGTTTGGTTCGAACAGACGAAATGCATCCTGAAGATCAGGACCTAGCGCCGCTTTCAACGCGTTCCGCTCGCGATCTGAGGCCATGATTCCCCCGGTTAAGCGATCTGGATCAGGGAGGTCTCTCGCTTCAAGCCCAATATTGAAATCTCCCATCACGCATAGCGGTTCATCTCTGGTTTGGATGGCCCTTAAGTAGCGCTCCAGACAGGACAGCCAGGTGAGTTTGTAGCTGTATTTATCCGAGCTGAGACTCGATCCATTGGGGACGTACAAATTCACGACTCGTACGCCATCGATGAGGGCGCTGATGACGCGTTTTTGAGCACCAAGCTCTTCGGCTTCGTCGTCGTCAGGGAGCTCTGCGCTGAAACCCATGCGCACGTCTTCCAGTGGTGTGCGGCTTATCAGTGCAACGCCGTTGTAGGCCTTCTGTCCGTGAATCTGAACTTGATATCCCCTCTGGAGAAACGGCTCTAGCGGAAATTGAGGATCGTCCACCTTGGTTTCCTGCAACGCCAGCAGGTCTGCTTCCGAGTGTTCAAGCCAATTCAGAACATGATCCAGTCGGGTTCGCACTGAATTGACATTCCAGCTGGCGATTTGCACGGATGATGCGGCTTCTGAAGGTGACCCTTAGCATCAGGCCGTTATTTAGGAGCTGAGAACGTGCCATCGCTTACCGCGTTTAGACCTCATCTTCTTGGATTCATCAGTGTGCTGTCGCTGCTGACTTCCGTCGAGGTTCTGGCTCAGGAAAGCCCGATGAGTAGTGGCTACAAGCCTTCCCAGCAGCGTGATGTGTTCCAAACCGTGCCAGTTCAGAAAAACCAGGAGTCGGTGCTGGACGCCACCAACCCCATGGAATTGATGAATCGATTGCGTAGGGCCAATGCCATGAATGACGCAACACCGCCATCCGACGCCATCGATGCAGCGCTTAAGGCTTTGGAGGTGTCTCAGCCGGCGCCTTAGTCGGAGGGGGCGGAACGGTTGCACGAGGTTTTGCTGTTCTGTCTGCACCCTTTCGGAAGGAATCAAGTTGCCAGCGCACCGCTATCTGATCAATCTTTTGCTTGTCTTGTTCACTGCTAGGCAGGCGATTTCGTGCCCTGAGAAGCACTTTCTGAGATTGTTGATTTTGACCCTTGTCTCGATGCAGAAGAGCGAGAGCGAGCAGAGGTTCGATTCGTTTAGGAGATTCCGCGCCAATCAGTCGGTAGGTGGTGATGGCTGCGTCGTCTTGACCGGATAGGCGTTGTAAATCAGCGAGGCGCAATCCAAGCGCGAGTCTTTGACCTTTTGGGGTTTGCTTGAAACGATCGCTTGTCTGTTTCAAAGCGGTGGCCTGGCGCTTGGTTCCCACATCCAACAACAGTTGGAGGTTCTGAACTTCTGGGCGATTGGGCCACAGGGCTTGGAGGGTGATGAGCTCATGTCTGGCCCCATCGCGATCACCTCTTTGCAGCTTCGTTTGGGCCAGGAGCAAGCGCCAACGCCTATCGCGAGGATGGGAGTGGGCGCGTTGCTCCAGCCTTTGCTCTGGCTCAATGGCCTCAGGAAACTTTGTTTGAGCTGATCGTTTGACACGTTTGAGGCGTGCCTTTGTCTGTGGATTGCTCTGTTGAGTGAGCTTTGGATTTTGATCTGCTGATGAGGCTACAAGCCAGCCTGTGATCAGGGCCAAAGGAAGTCCCAACCCCATCAACCATCGATTTCGAACCGCCTGTAGTCGGTTGGCGCCGGGCAATCTGAATGGGGAGTGCTGAGACCACTTTGTATCGAATCCCTCGAGCTGGCTAGAGTCATCGAAGGCAAATGGAAGCCACTGACAGCAATGCGCGACCATCCGATATCCCCGGTTACAGAACCCCTCCAGTACCGGGCGATCGGTGTTGTTAGGGGCGTCTACCGACCGGAATCCGACGATCAGCTGACCCGTGGAGTCTTGATCGATTCCGATGGCAATGAATTAGAGGCTGTCGTTCTTGGCAGGATGCTCACCCTCATGCGTCGTCACCTCGACATGACAGCACCACATCTTTGGGTGGTGTATCCCCGCTGCCGTGAGTCTGAGCAGCTGCATCTCCAAATTGCAGGGATTTGGGAGCCGAGCACGCTGGCGACAGCTGAATCTTCAGATTCCGAAGCTACCGATGCTCAGGGGGCTCAGGATCAACTGCCTGAAGGCGACGACTTCTTCTCCATTCGTGGGGAATTGATCTTCACGAAGCCAGAAGCCAATGAGCTCGTCGTCAAGGTGCGCCAGCTGCCTCGCGCTGATGGATTCCGTCCTTTGCCGTTCAAAGTTCAGCTCACTGGAGAGTTGCCCCTCGAGCACCTAAGGCATTTCGTCAGCTTGGATGTGCGCCGTCAAGGACAGCTCCTTGCCGTTGAGGCCGTTGAAGTGATTGCACCAATGCCAACGCGAGGAGGGAAAGGAAGGGAGGGATCCCGCAAGGGAGGTGCTCGTCCCCGACCTGCCAAGACCTGATGCCCTCTTCCCCCACCTTCAACACCACTGCAGGTGTCGCGGTGGCTAGTGCCACCGGTTTGGCTGTGTTTGGACCGTTGATCGGACTGTCGACGGCATGGATTGCTCTCGGATTGGGTGGGGCACTCTTGGGTCTCACCGTTGATGCCGCTCAATTCAACGGGATGGGAGGTCACCTTTTGGCGGAATCACTGCCCGGCGGACGCAACAGATTGCGCAGGGTTGCGATGCATGAGGCGGGTCATTGGTTGGTGGCTCAAGAAGAAAACCTCGAGGTCAAACGGGTTCTTGTTGGCACCCGAGGCTGTCTTCAGGCGGGGTTGCGCTGCAATGGTGTTACCGAATTTGCTCTACCCGATCGGGCGCGTTTGTCTTTGGAAGACTTGCGTCGTTGGAGCCGGGTTCTTCAGGCCGGAATGGCTGCTGAGACGTTGCTCGAGGGACCCCCTCAAGGCGGCGAAGATGACAGGGCTCTCCTTGGACGCATTTGGGGCGTGTCTGGACAAGATGTGGATACGGCCCAGCGAGAGCAACGCCGGGCACGCCGGGAGGTGGAGCAGCTTCTGCGTTCGCGACGCACTGAGATTGAATCGATCGCCGACAGGTTGCTGGACGGCATGCCTCCAGAGCCAGCATGAGTGCATTGGTGATTGATTGTCCGACGGGTCTTGCCGGGGACATGTTGTTGTCGGCACTCCTTGATTTAGGAGTGCCGGAGTCGGTTGTTCATGAGCCTTTGCAGGCTCTTGGTCTCGCCAAAGCCTATGGACTCAAGGTTGAGGAATCTCAGAGTGGTGGATTGCGCGGACTTCGGCTCACCGTGACCAGCGAGGAATCCAACCCTCCCCATCGTCGTTGGTCAGATTTGCGCCAGTTGATCTCCAACGCCTCGCTGTCACCTTCTCTAAAAACCAAGGTTTTGAAGGTGTTTCAAGCTTTGGCTGATGCCGAAGCCACGGTGCATGGCTGCCCCCCTGATCAAGTTCACTTCCATGAAATTGGCGCGATTGACAGCTTGGTTGATGTCATCGGCGTTTGCGCTGGGTTCGAGAACCTTTCCCCTGATTCGATTTATTGCACAGCCCCCCCAGCTGGTCATGGTCGAGTGACGACAGCCCATGGGGTGCTTCCTGTTCCGGTGCCAGCTGTACTCGAATTGGCAAAGCGTCACCAGCTGCCGCTCCTCACTGGAGAGGATCTGCCTGCCGCCGAGCTCACTACTCCCACCGGGCTGGCCTTGATGGCTGTGTGGGCAGATCTTTTTCAACGTCCCTCACGGATGGAGGTTGAAGCCGTCGGCATTGGCCTTGGCCATCGCTCTTTGGATCGACCCAATCTGCTGCGCTTGATCCGCATTCGTGAAGAGAACAGAACAGAGCCTGGCTGGCAGGAGCTCGTGGTGCAGGAGGCCTGGATTGATGATGCCACTGCCGAAGACTTGGCAAGCCTGGCTCGGCAGTTGCGTTTAGCAGGTGCGTTGGATGTGGTTCAGGGAGCTGTTTTGATGAAAAAACAAAGGCCTGGTACCTCGGTAATCGCTCTGACAACGCCTGATCAGGCTGCTGCCTTGAGGCAGGTGTGGTGGCGCCACAGTCCAACCATCGGCTTAAGGGAGCGTGAGCAGGGCCGTTGGGTGCTGCCTCGCCGTTGCGGGACAAGTGCAACCCCTTGGGGGACGATTCGTGCCAAGCAGACACGCCGTCCTGATGGGACCTTCACTCTGAAGTGGGAGCAAGATGAGCTCCAGCGTGTCTCTGCTCAGGCTGGTCTCACCGCAACGGAGCTTCGAGATCGCCTCTCTCTCGAGGTCCATCCTTTTGTGCCCGAGGAGGACTGGCAGTGCTGAAACGGCTTTCTTTGCCTGGTGGTTTACGCCTTTGGATCACCCTTCTGACCCTTGCCTTTGTGGGAGTGGCGTTGGCCAGCCATGCCACCGGGTTGCGAGCTCTCACCATCAGCCGACAGGGATGGTGGTTCTTGTTCTTGGGGCTTGGTTTGAGTTGGCTCAGCTTGGTGGTCAATGCCTTGGCTTGGAAGGTCTTGGTGGTTTGGCTTGGCCATCAGCCCGGACGCTTGGCCTTGGTGCCGCTTTATCTCCGTAGCAACTTGCTCAAATACCTGCCTGGTGGTGTTTGGCATTTTCTTGATCGTTTTCGTGCTCTCCGGCCTGATCTTGGTGGGGGCAAGGCTTTGGTATCGGTATTGATGGAGCCGATGGTGATGGCTGTTGCTGCCTTGCTTTGGGTGCCGTTCGGGGGGTTTCAAAACGGTTTGGCGTTGCTCTGTGTTCTTCCATCAGCGCTGCTGTTGCCGCGTTGGCGGGAGCCTTTGTTGCGTCGCTTGGAGACCAGCAAGTTGCGCCAGCTCAATCAAGCGAATCCTGGAGATACGACTTCGCTTCAAGATGAGGAACTAGGCAGCGGAAGAGCGGCATATCCCTGGTGGCCCCTCGTTTCTGAACTGCTGTTCGTTCTCTGTCGATTCGCTGGGTTTTGGTGCTGCTTGCAGACGTTTGGACTCTTGGCTGGGCAGCCACTTGGTCTATGGCTTGCGGCCTTTGCTCTTGCCTGGACGGCTGGCCTGGTCGTTCCTGCTGCTCCAGGTGGTTTGGGCGTGTTTGAGGCGGTTCTGTTATTTCGTATGGGCACGATTGTGCCGGAGGCGCCTCTGCTTGCAGTGGCACTGAGTTATCGATTGCTCGTCACCTTGGCGGATCTGATCGCTGCCGCTGCTGTGAAAGGTGATGCCTGGATGACGGCAAAGGTGCGCGCTTAATCGGCTGTTCTGATGGTGTGGCCTCTCCCTGAACTTCCGATGCGCTGGGAGGCTTTGCCCTGTCCGCTTGCTGCTGGTTGGGCTCTGGTTCGTCTTTGGGAACTCCCCAAACGGGCTGATAACGGGTTGTCCCTTGGAGGGTTTTCAGCAGCGGCATATCAAGCATCGGATGACCGACTTTGGTTGGTGAGTGATGCGTCTCGGGGATATCTGCTGCCTGTGGGCTCTCTTGCAAAAGCGTTGCAAACAGGGGGGCAATTGCAGGTGGGTCCTCGCTTGATTTTGCGTGACCAAACGGGCACACCCCTTCCTCCTTCTTTAGATGCAGAGGGTTTGGTGCTCACGGACGACCACGGGGTTTGGATCGTTAGCGAGGGGCGCCGTCAAGCAGGGCATCAAGGGCGTCTACAGCGCTTTCCGCTGCGCAACGGGCGGTTGCAGGAGACGATGCCTCTGCCACCCGCTTGGACAGCTCTTCCTGGTCAGGGACTCGCCGTCAATCAAGGGCCCGAGTCTTTAACGCGATCCATCGACGGTGGACTCTTGCTTGCAGCGGAGGCACCGTTGCTTCAGGATCGCGCTTCAAACGATCGAGATGACGCTCGATTGGCCCATGTGGATGTGGACGGTGTCATCAAAGAGCGTGGTCGCCTTCCTCTCGATTTCATCAGTGAGGATCCCGAAGAAGAGGATCCAGAAGTAACGGTGGGATTGACCGAACTTCTTGCGTTGGATGGTCCCTCTGCACTGTTGGCATTGATTCGTCGTCATCGGCCACTGCAATGGACGGCCAGGCTTCAATTGTTCTCTTGGCCTGAACGAAAGTCTCAATTGGCTTTGAAGCCCATAACGGGTTGGAATCTCACGAGTGGGGAGCTCCCGCGAGAAAATTGGGAGGGTCTGGCTTGGGGGCCAGAGCTTGCAGATGGCCGTCGCACTCTCGTGATTGTGAGTGACGATAATTTCAGTCTGATTCAGCGAAATTTTGTGGGTGTGTTGGCTCCTCGTCGAAGCCCTCGTTGCCGGTCTTTGCTGGACGATTAAGTCTCGGTTGTGTGGTCGAGACCTGGAATCAGGGCCGCTGCAGCAATGAGTCCGAGCCCCAGGATCATCAATGCAGGCCACAGCGCTGCGGCGAGCCGTTCGTCGCTCGCGTATTGAAAGACCCGCACCGAAAGGGTGTCGAAATCAAAGGGTCGCAGCGCGAAGGTCAGAGGCAACTCCTTCACGGTGTCTACAAAGACAAGGAGTGCACCAACAGCGAGCGGGCCCCGCAGCAGGGGAATGTGAATGCGACGGAGCACATCCGGCCATCGGCAGCCCAGGCCACTGGCTGCTTCATCCAGGCTGGGTGACATTCGTTCTAAACCTGCATCAAGCCCCCCTTTGGCAACGGCAAGGAACCGATCGCTATATCCCCAGAGCAAAAGCAGGATTGGTGAAAGCTGCCATGGTCCACCGATGATCAGTAAGGCCAGAGCCAGAACGGCTCCTGGAATGGCGTAACCGAGCCCGGCGAGAAAGGTGAGGCTATGCAACCAAGGGGCCGTGGTCCAGCGCTTTGTGATCGCAAGCAGCAAGGCAGCTGCTAATGCCAAGCCTGCAGCTGCAAGGGCGAGACCAAGACTGCGCAAGGTCAGCAGCAATAGCTCTGGCTGTAATCCGGTTTGAAGTTGATCAAGGTTCAAGCAGGCCCAGATCAATGGTGTGCCAAGGCTCAGAAACGGAGGAATGAATCCCAAGGCCTGAGCGGCCAAGGCTCTCGTACCAGTGAGAGTCCAGTTGGGAGATTCACCACCCGTTAGTCCTTCGGACCATCGACGGCTTCGACTCCGCAGTTTGCGTTCGCCGATCAACAGTCCTGTCACGATGATCAGTGTGACCAAGGCAAGTCCGACCGCACCTGCTGGGTTTCCTTCAAGTTGCCAGGCCTGGAGAATTCCAGCGGAGAGGCTTGGGATTCCCAGGAGTTGGACGGCGCCAAGTTCGTTGACGACCTCCATGCCCATCAGGGCGATTCCGGCTCCGATGGCAGGGAGAGCCATCGGGAGAGCGATGCGTCGAAAGCTTTCCCATGGGCCAACGCCCAGGCAACGGCAGGCTTCAAGCTGACGGCGCCCGCAGATGCTGAAGCTTTCAGTGCTGAGAAGGAAAACGTAGGGGTAAGTGCTCAACGCCATGACCAGCACCCCCCAGCCCAGACCATGAATTCGGATCCCATGGATGCTGCCCAGATCAACGAGCGTTGCAGCCAGCAGGTACGAAGGGCTGGCGAGTGGGAGCAGCTGGGCAATCCTTAGCAGGCGTCGGCCTGGAAAGCGGCAATTGGCGAGGAGCCAGCCGTTCGCGGAGCCAAGAACGGCTCCGAGGCTCGCTGTGCCAAGCAGCAGGAGAGAGGTGCCTCGGATTTGGATCAGCCCATCGGCGCCAAGGCTGGCCGAACCCAGAAGGAGGCCTTTCATCCCCTCACCGATTAATCCGCCTAGGGGAAAGAGCGCGAGCGCGGCGAGGAGGCAGGCCAAGACCGCCAAGAGAGTTCGCCCCTGTTGCCATTGGCTTTGCAAGCTCTTGCTTGTCATGAGAGGCAGTGCTTATCCGTCGATGTCACCCAACCGATCGCTTGGCGAATCGCTGCTGAGGAGATTGATCTCCAAAGGCCTATCACTCGAAAATTCTCAACGATGAAACGAAGTCAGGCCCAATTCGACGCAATGGCTTGCAACTGACTTGCATTCACACTTTAAACCTGTTGAGAACGATACTCAAGAACAACTGGCTTTACTTGGTCGCCTTCCTGTTAAATCCCTCGGTTGCAGGATGGAATGGATGGAGGAGGCGCCGTCAGCGTCGGTTTGTACGCACAGGAACTGGAATGAGAGCTGGTTCCATCAATCCGCCACCGCTGTTGTCGTCGTCGTCAGAGTTTGCAGTGAACCAAAGGACAATGCCGATAAGAATGCAACAAGTTCCCAGAAGGGTGAGCTCCAACATCGCCAACCCAGAGTTGAGATGACTCTAGTCAGATTGCTTGGGTTTCGGCATCCCGCTCTGAACGCAAACGTTGGAATGGATCGATTGATTTAGGTGGATTT
Organism: Synechococcus sp. AG-683-A03; assembly: GCA_003210555.1. Lineage (GTDB taxonomy): Bacteria > Cyanobacteriota > Cyanobacteriia > PCC-6307 > Cyanobiaceae > Synechococcus_C. Next base: position 47,930 of record QCUZ01000001.1, read on the forward strand.
TTCCCCTGAATCGGTGGAGACGCACTCTTGAAGCTGCTCCCTGAGGGCGCTGTGGTCCATCTCCTGACCGATCAACACCAGCTGGTTCTTGCGTTTGCCATTCCAATCGCTGTCATCAATAGAGAAGCGTTTTCCCGCTAAGTGGAAAACATGACGCTTTTCACTT
>QCUZ01000002.1:0-43962 GCA_003210555.1 Synechococcus sp. AG-683-A03
AAGCACGACCTCTATGGGACGGGCTTCGCGGGGGGCAAAATTGTTGCCAGGGCTGCGGAGCCCGCCGCTGTCAAAGATGAGTTGATCAGCGTCACCGCTGAACTTCTCCAATCCTTGAACGGCGCGATGATTACCGGCTGTGATCTCAACACAAGCCTGGAAGACATGGAGCGACTGATGTCGCTCACACCCCATGTATTGGCCGCCGTTGGAAGCCCTGTCGATGCAAGCGCCGCCACCGCCTTCGGAACAGTGGGTGCCGTTGAGGCGGTGCTCGCTGAATCTCTGACAGAGGCCAAGCCAGGCAAAGCCCTGGTGCACGGATGTGGAGCCGTGGGTGGAACGGTGGCAAAAACCTTGATCCAACACGGCTGGGATGTCTTCACCGTTGACATGGACCCAAAGCGGGCGGGGCTTCCTGGAGCGACACCCCTTCCACCTAGTAGTGCGTGGTGGGAACAGGAACTCGACCTCCTCTTGCCCTGCTCCATCTCAGGCCTGATTGACCCAGAGATGGCCAGCGCGATGCAGGTGAAAGCGATTGTTCCAGCCGCTAATGCTCCTTTCCAGCAGCCCGAAATTGCCGATGATCTGCGTCGCCGCAGCATCCGCGTCCTGCCCGACCCACTGGTGAATGCTGGCGCCGTGATTGCCGACTCCATCGAGCGCTTTTCGCCTGATGCTTGGGGTCAAGCCACACCCCAGCAGGTGTATGACTTTGTGCGCCATGAAGTGCGTCAGCGCGCCACTGATTTCTTAAAACAACGAGGAGATGGCCTCACTGTCAGTGACGCACTGGTTGAAGTTGCCGCCCACACCGGTAAAGATCCCATAGGACTCAGTTTCGGGATAGCCGCATGACATCCACCTCTCTCCCCTCAAGCGCAGCAGTGGTGATCATCGGAGGCGGCATGGCTGGCCTCAGCTGTGCCGCATCACTGGCGCGCCGAGGAATCAGCGACGTAATTCTTCTTGAGGGCAAAACCCTGGCCCATGCGCGAGCCAGCAGCTTCGGCGAAACCCGGATGTTCCGGGAGATGTATTCCGACCCAGTGCTCTGCCGTCTGGCGCAGGAAGCTAATCGCCTTTGGCGGGAAGAGGAGACCCATGCAGGGGAAATTCTGCGTGACACCCATGGACTTCTTTTTTACGGCGAAAGCTGGGATGAGGAGACGATCGAAGGATCGATCCCTGGAGCTCGGAAAGTCATGGATGATCAAGGCATCCCCTACGAAGCCCTGAGTGCCGCTCAAATTGCAGAGCGCTTCCCGCTGAAACCCAAGGCCGATTTCACCGGACTATTCGAACCCACCGCTGGTGCCGTCCGCAGCGACAAAGTCATTGCCCATTGGGTTCGCACGGCCCGTACAGCAGGCCATCAGCTCGTCGAACACAGTCCTGTTAGCAGCATTGATGCCGATGGCGGTGGCGTCACCCTCGAAGGCGGTCATCACATCAGTGCAGGGCATGTTGTTGTGGCCTGCGGCATCTGGAGTCAACTTCTGCTGACCCCATTAGGACTAGCTCCAAAACTGGAAATCTGGCCGATGCTCTGGGCCCACTACACGGTGGATCCAGCTCTCGCCAGCCGCTACCCCCAGTGGTTTTGCTTCCAAAAAGAGCGCGGCGATGACGGAGGCCTCTATTACGGCTTCCCCTCTCTCAGCACCACAGCTGATGGGCGTCCTCGCATCAAAGCCGGGATCGACTGGTCTCCCAAGGAGCTCCGCGTCGCTGAACCCAACACCATGTGCACCGAAGCGCCGGCCCGCCTCCTGGAGCTGCTGGACACGTTCCTGTTTAACGAGCTGGACGGAGTGCAAGAACGGGTGGAAACGGTGATGAGCCCCTATTCCATGACGAGCGATGTGAATTTCGTCTTGGATCGGCTTACCCCCAAACTGAGCCTGTTTGCTGGTGGATCCGGTCAATCCTTCAAGTTTGCGCCGCTGATTGGTGATTCGCTCGCCCGTCTTGCCAGCGGCGATCAACCCGCTGCAGATATCTCCTGCTGGAGCCATCAACGCGACGCCGTCCGCGCCTGAATCCCTACCAACACAACCATTGTCTGAATCACCCGCACCAGTTCGCTCTTCCTTGAGCCAACCACCCCTTTGGGTTGGAGCGATCCCACTGCTGATTTTCCTGCTGGTCTCCGCCATCGATCTGGCGTTAGCGAAGCACTTCACGGAAACCGGCAAAACCATCGTCAGCCATTCGCTCGGGGGGCTGTGGCAGTGGATGGTGATGCTTCTCTTCCTGATCGCCATCGCCATTGCAATCAGCCCGGTGGGGAAACTCCGCCTTGGGGGGGCAACAGCCAAGCCAAGTCTGAAATTTTTCGATTGGTGCGCTGTTCTGATTTGCACCCTGCTCGCAGGCGGCGGTGTGTTCTGGTCTGCAGCTGAGCCGCTTTACCACTTTCAAACACCCTCCCCTGTCTTTGAAGGGGTGGTGGGAAGCACGGCGGCAGCCGTGGATCCGGCTCTGGCGGTGAGTTTCCTGCACTGGGGCTTCCTCGCCTGGGCACTCGTAGCCACCACCACCACGATTACCTTTTCGATTTTGGAACAGCGGGGCGAACCGCTGCGGCCTCGCACTCTCCTGGTGAACATCCTTCCCAAGGGTTGGGTGAACGGCCCCATCGGACATCTCGCCGACGGCCTTTCCGTTGTTGCAGCCATTGCAGGCACCGTTGGGCCTCTCGGTTTCCTGTCGCTTCAACTCAGCAATGCAGCGGGGCAACTCCCGTGGCTCAGCGACAGTGCCGGGCTGCAGTCCCTGGTGGTGGTTCTGCTCACAGCAGTCTTTGCCACATCAACCGTTAGTGGCATCCAAAAAGGAATTAAGTGGCTGTCGGAACTCAACGTCTGGCTCACACTTTTATTGGCAGCCGGCTTGCTAATCCTCGGACCTGGCATCTGGTTAATCCAACATTTTTTCAGCGGTTTTTGGACCTACCTGGTGCATCTGCCTCAGATGGCTTTGATGCCTCGCACAGACGTCACTGAACCATGGTTGAACAGCTGGACTGTTTTTTATTGGGGCTGGTTTTTGGGCTATGCACCCCTCATGGGTCTATTCACGGCCGGAGTGAGCCGCGGCCGCAGCATCCGTGAACTGGTCTTAGCCGTTGCCATTCTCTGCCCGATCGTGACCAATATCTGGTTCACCTTGCTTGGTGGAACTGGAATGAATCTGGAACTCGGAGGCGGAGGCATCAGTGAGGCCCTAGCGCAGAGCGGAGCGGCTGCATCCTTGCTCGCCATCCTGAGCGCGCTTCCTCTCTCAGGTCTGCTGATCCCGATCGGGCTCCTGTTGGTCGTGCTGTTCATGTGCACGAGTGCCGATTCGATGAGTTACGCCGCCGCCATGGTGGTGAGCGGACGCAATGAGCCATCGCAGCGGTTGCGGCTGTTCTGGGCCTTGATGATCGGCAGCCTCACCTTGGTGTTGTTGAGAATCGGTACGGGCTTAGGTGACAGCACCTCGATTGACGCCCTGCAAGCATTCATCGTGATCACGGCAGTGCCAGTCACACCGCTGGTGTTGTTCACGCTGTGGAGCGCTCCAAGGCTGGCTTTCAAGGAATGGCAACGCACCGGTCAAGCTGCTGATTGAACGGGCGAGCTACCGAACTGAATCCAAGCCGCGACGGCGACACCAAAGAGTCCAAAGAGGCCATAAACCGCAAGGACCGGGCTGAGATCACCCGGTCCTGAAGCCTCGAGAATCAACCCCGACACAATCGACATCACCCCGCCCGTCACCGTGCCTGTGGTGTTCACGATGGCCACGGTGAGAGCGGTTTGCCCCGGAGGTGCGGCCTCTTCCGCAATGGGAAACGCCAAGACCGAGCAGCCAAGCCCCATGCCAAGACCAAGTGCTGCCAGCAGCAACAGGCCTCCCGCTGCATTAGGAAGCTGGAGCAAGGCGATCAAGGCCAACACGCACATGCCAGTGCCCGTGAGCAGCACCAGCCCGCGGCGGCTAGAGCGGCTACCAATCCAACCAGCCAAGACCATCCCAATCCCGATCCCAAACGACATTGTCAGGGACATCCACTGCGTGCGCTCAGCACCCCAAACACGCAATCCTGAAATCAGCCCGTATTGGGCCAAACCAAACACAAAACCGCCACCCCAGGCGTACATCAAGCAAGCCTTGATGACCTTGCCAACGCCAGCGCGATCCCATTGCACTGCGACGGCCAAATTCCCATGGTTGTGAGGCTCGGGGGATGGCAAACCTCTGCCAAGCGCCATCACGGGCACGACCACCATCACGGCCAGAAAGAGTGCCTGGAAGACCACCAACTGCCGCCAAACCGTCCACGGAAACACCAGCGGAATCAGAGCAGCAAAGACCGCACCCCATCCGAGCAAGCTATCGGTGAGACCCATCGCCAAGGCAAATCGGTTCGCTGGCAAAGCGCGACGTGCCAGCAAGGCAGAAGCAGGAAAGGCCACAGCACAGGCCACCCCAGTTCCCATACGGCTGAGCATCAGCCCAACAAGATCCGTACTGAAGGCAAAGGTCAAACTGAACCCGGAGGCCATCAAGGCGGCAATCCAGATCCAACGATCCACTCGGCCCTGGTCCAGCAGCCGCCCGACAGGAATCTGCAGCAAGCCGTAAGGGACCAGGAAACTTCCTGCGATCAGCGAGACCCGACTTGGCGAGAGCTGAAGATCATGGCCAAGCGCATGGTCATAAAACTGAAAACTTGTCTCTGCCCAGATCAGCCAGGCCACAAACAGCAAGCTGACCAACCAGAGGCGGCGATTGGGCATGTGGGCACAGACAACACCACTTGAGTGTGTCGACCAGCTTCAGCGCAGGCAATACTCCAAACCAAGCGTGAGGGATCGCTGCGGTTTGGGGGCCTCCTCAGGCCGAAATGCTCGTAGTCATTTCCCTAACGAGCAAAGCAACAAGGGGAGACCCACCATCTATTCAAGTCTGCGCCACCCAACTGCCATGCAATCCGTGGGGAATTGCTAGGGGGAGCTCCAGGACGGCCACTTCTTCGAGATCAGAAGCAGCAAGAATCACCAGGTCAGACGCATTTCTCGCTCCATTCCAAACCAGATTCAGCACCCAGCCGTCGTCCTCGGCGTTAGCGCCGGGTCGAGGCACCATCAACGGTTCACTGACGAAGCCAGAGGGCGCTGCACTCCAAATGTGCCGTTCACCGGTTTGGAGATCGAGTTTTTTGACGACCTGCAAGGGATCATTGCCCTGTTCTCGAGCCGCGGCCGCCATCCAGGCAAAACGACAGGGCAGACCCTGTTGTTTGGGGTTCACCATGGCGAACTCACAACAGCGTTCACTCAGACGGGTTGTTGTTACCGACTCAGAATCTAGGTTGATGTGGCATTGCTCAAGTAGGCCTTCGGGGATGAGGTCGAAATTCACATCAGCGAAATCCTGGTCCGGACCGATCGATGGAAAATCGCTGTAGTAGATGCTCTCCACCACCACATCTCCATCCTGTTCCCAGGCATTGAGGTGATGGAACACGAAGCCATCTGGGGCATCAATGACCCGTGGTTCCTGACCAGCAAAAGCTCCGCTTTCTCTAGGAATTAACCAAAACTTGGCCTTGCCATTGGGATTGGAGGTGAGGCATTGCGCCGCTCCTTTTTGTCCCAGCACAAAGGGGAGCGGATTGAAATTAATCGAATTTTGCAAAAACACCGCCCAATTCGGAGTGATGGCGAAGTCATGAAGGAAGGCGAATCCGGCAAACGTATCCCGGCGATCACTGAGCAGATCACCGGCTCGAATTCCAGCAGCAGCATTGTCTGCGGTCGCAAATTCCATCAAGCGAACCGTGCTGCGAGGACCTGTTTTCACGCCGAAGGTGACCATCCTCGGGTCACCGTGATGGCCAGGGTCGAAACGGGGATGAGCACTAAAGGCCTCCCCTTTCTTGAGCACACCACCGAGGAGGGAGAGGCCTCTGGTCTCAAGGGTTTGAGGGTCTAAGGCGTGAGGCTCAGCGGCTTCCCACAAAGCAAGGAGATCATCTCCAAGCCGAACAACGCTGGTATTGGCAATATTTTTCAAACGTAAATCAAAGGCATTCGCCAGCGGACCTCCTGGTTTTTGGCTTCCAAAAACACCCCGGAACAGCACCTTCCCTGCGGCTTCCTCGGCTTTCCAGCCACTGGTTCGAACGAAACGGTTGCTGCAGCGAACGCCTTCCGCATCAAAGTGCAGGGCCGTGATCATCCCGTCACCGTCAAACGGATGATGCACGCGATGACCATCCCGTTCCAAACGGCCAGGTCCATTGCGATACAGCGAGCCACGCAAGGCATCCGGCACCTCGCCACGCACCGGTTTCAAGGGCACATCGGTGAGTTCCTCATCCACGTTGCGGAAGGCACTAGACCATTCCGAGCGGTTGAAACGAGCAGAGGTGGGTGCAACGGTCACTGGGCTACCCAGAAGCAATCACCATCCTCTCGTAACAGACCATGAAGCGTGGCCCTCGGAGAGGATCCGTTGGCTACGAGCCACCCGCTTGCTCCAACACCCCCTTGCTGCTGGGCACCGATCCGGACCGACGCGGGTCAATCTCTGTCGCCATCCGCAGCGCCCTTGAGAAGGCCTTAAAGCAGGCCTCAACGATGTGGTGGGAGTTCACCCCATCCACTTGGCGGATGTGCAAAGTAAGGCCTGAGTTATTGACGACGGCCACAAAAAACTCTTTCACCAATTCAGTGTCGTAAGTGCCGATCTTCTGCGTTGGGATCGTGAGCCCCCAACTGAGATGAGGGCGTCCGGAGCAATCAAGAACCACCTGCACTAACGCTTCATCCAGTGGTGCCACAAAGTGGCCAAAGCGGTAGATCCCGCGACGATCACCCAGGGCCTTGGAGAGTGCCTGACCAAACGCAATCCCTACGTCCTCATTGGTGTGATGGTCGTCAATATGCGTATCTCCGCTTGCCGTGATCTCCAAATCGATGAGGCCATGGCTGCTGATCTGATGCAGCATGTGATCAAGAAAAGGCACACCCGTACTGGCCTTACAGCGGCCGCTGCCGTCAATCCCGAGCCGAACACTGACATCGGTCTCGCCCGTAACGCGGTGAATCTCCCCAGTGCGCATGCGTTCCGGCGCCGCTCGACGCCCCGTGACTGCCTTGATCATCGCGAATGACGCTCAGCGCAGCCAGGGCCCCTTTGTGGGGGAAGGTTGAGCCAATGGGTCGGAGGCCCCAAGTAAATCGTGGCTGATCAGGGCACAAAGCCGATCCATTGGCAAGGCGAACCGGGCATCAACGAACGGATGCTCCAGGAAGGTGCCAATCCGCTCGGCCATCAAAAAAGTCAGAAAAACCAACCAGCCCACAAGCGCTGCCGTGATGGGGCCAAGCGCATCCAGCTTGAGGAACACCAAGTAGCCATAGGCCCAGGTCAACCCCCGGATAAAAAAGGTCGATGACACCGGGAGGGGCTGGTGACGAATCCGTTCCAACCCACCGAGGGCATTCGTGATCTCCTGCTGCACACGTCCAAACTCACGGCTTTCGACGTTGTCGACCCAAGCAGCCTGATGCAGCTTGAACTGCTCCTTTGCCATTTGCTGAAGCAGGAGTTGAACGGATGGATGCTGGAATCCAAGCTTGAGGGCAAGCGCTTGGGCGGGTGGCGCCAGCACGACCGCTTCACGCTTCGAGCTGCGCAACTCAGCATTCAGACACCACATCAGGAGCACCACCTGCTGCAATAAACGCTGCCTCAATGACAGAGGAAGCTTGCTGGGCAAAACACGGGTGAGCAAATCTCGCCAATTGCGACTCTGATTCACTAGGCCCCCCCAGAGCACACGGGCTTCCCACCAGCGGTTGTAGGCCTGGCTGTAGCGAAAACCAAGGAAAAGACTCAGAAGCAAGCCCAAAACTTGCACCAAGGTTTCCGGAAGCAACGTTCTCGCAATCGTTGCGTTCAACGGGAGGCTGAGCACACATAGCAACGTTGCGAGCAGCAAACTCCTTCCCTGGCAGCTGATCAACCACCAGGAGAGCTGCAGGTAATCAAGACATCCGCGCGGCCGAATCACATGCCGTTGATGCAGTAACCAGCATCCACGTAGATCGTTTGGCCAGAAATTCCGCTCGACAAATCACTGAGCAGGAACGCAGCCGTGTTTCCAACTTCGTTCTGAGTGACCGTGCGGCGCAGCGGCGCCTTCTCCTCCACGTTGTGAATCATGTCGAGGATGCCACCGATCGCAGAGCTAGCCAGCGTGCGGATCGGGCCAGCACTGATCGCGTTCACGCGCACCTGCTTTTCGGGTCCAAGCTCAGCAGAGAGGTAGCGAACGGAGGCTTCCAGAGCCGCCTTCGCCACACCCATCACGTTGTAATTAGGAATCGCCCGCTCAGCTCCGAGGTAGGTCAAGGTCACCACACCAGCTTTCTCACTGAACAACGGCTTGGCATGACGGCACAGAGGGGCAAGGGAATAGGCGCTGATCTCTAAAGCACGGGCAAAACCCTCCGCCGTGGTGGCGCTGAAGTCGCCCACTAATTCTTCCTTTCCCGCAAAGGCCAAGCAATGCACGAGGCCATCCAGCTGCCCCCACTTGTCTTTGATTTCGGCAAATACCGTCTCCATCTGAGCGGCGTCTTGCACGTTGAGAGGCAAAAACAACGAGGGCTCTAAAGGAGCCGTGAGCTCACGCACCTTGGATTCAAAGCGGCCCTTCTCATCTGGCAGGTAGGTGATACCGAGCTCGGCTCCAGCCGCATTGAGCTGTTGCGCGATGCCCCAGGCAATGGAGCGATTGTTGGCGATGCCAGTAACAAGGATCTTCTTACCAGTGAGATCAAGAAGCATCAGGCCGCACCCCGGAGTGGTTGATTCGAGCGATTCTCTCCCATGCCGGGGCACTCACGCTCACAACGACACATCGACAGCATGGGATGGCATTTTTTGAAGAGCACTGGTGTCCAGGCTGCCGCACGCTGCGCCGCTCAATTGGCCGAGCGAATCCACAGATCTGCCCCGAGATCTTCCCGAGCGCAAGGCGCTGAATTCCCTGTTATTGCATGAGTTTCCCAACGCTTCAGGGGAGCTCAGCCCGATCGAAGGCGGTCGAGCCGCTGCTGAACAGCAGCTCAATGCGATGGATGCCAAGCGCTACGGCCGCAGTCGCAACCACCTCAACGGCGCCGTCACACGCCTGTCGCCTTATATCCGCCATGGAATTCTCACGCTTGCTGAAGTGCGAGATGCCGTCTTCTCACAGCTGAAACAGACCAACCAGGGCAGGGATGACGGCGGAAAATTAATCAACGAGCTGGGATGGCGTGATTTCTGGCAGCGGATGTGGCTGGATCTCGGCGATCGCATCCATGACGATCAGGAAGAGCACAAAACCGGCTTTGCGGTCGCTGAGTACCAGCAAGACCTTCCCGATGACATCCGGGAGGGACGCACACAACTGGCCTGCATGGACGCTTTCAGGAACGAATTAGTCACCCATGGATGGCTGCACAACCACGCGCGGATGTGGATGGCGGCTTACTTAGTGCACTGGAGGAGGGTCCACTGGCGTGCAGGGGCTGACTGGTTCCTCGAGCACCTGCTTGATGGAGACCCTGCCAGCAACCATCTCAGCTGGCAGTGGGTCGCCAGCTGCTTCAGCCACAAGCCCTATTTCTTTAATCGTCAAAACCTGGAGCGTTACAGCAACGGGCGGTACTGCCAGGACTGTCCAAGCAACGAATCCTGCCCCTTTGACCTGAGTTACGACCAATTGGAGCAACAGCTGTTCAAGGTTCAGCCAGCTATCCGTGAGGGGACTGCACGTCGATCAAACCGATCCGGCTCCCGCTCAAGCCAAAAGTCGATTCAACGCCCCAGTACCCAGAGATTTTGATGGACCCCCGTAAACCAATTCTCTGGGTGCATGAAGAGGCCCTGGGACCAGCCAACCCCGCTCTTCAGGACTATCCCAACGCACCAGGTCTGTTCGTATTCGACGACGCCTGGATTCAAAACCAGTCCATCAGCCGCAAACGCATCGGGTTTTTGTACGAATCCGCCTTAAGCCTTCCGCTCACCCTGCGCCGTGGTGATGTAGCGCTTGAGGTGCTGCATTTCGCCCAACGCCACGGAGCCGATGCGGTGGTCACCAGCAGCGTGGTGGATCCCCGCCTCCAACGCATCGCTGCAGCCATTGACCGCGAGCTTCCGCTCTGGATGCTCGATCCGAATCCCTTTGTGGAGTTGCCCAAACCACCGCGGCTGGGTCGTTTTAGCCGCTATTGGCGAGAGGCGGAAGCTGTGGTCTGGGAGAAGTTTTAGTTCCCCTTCAAAAGCTTGTCTTCACGCTCTTTTTCCTCAGCAGGATCAGTCAGAAGGTCTGGGTATTCCAAGGCAGGAAGGATCACGGGCGTCAGCTCTGATGCCTTCAACGGTGGTTCCAGCCATTGCCAACGCGCTTGAGGAGCTCGGAGCTTGCACAGCGCCTCGAACTCTTGCTTCAAGGTGTTGCGAACGTCTCTCCGGTTCACCGCTGCAAGGAACTCAGAACGGGGCGCCAATCCCGAACTGAATGGAGCACTGCCGTTGCCATTGAATAAGCGCGCCGGGTCTGGAAGCCAGCGCGGTGAACATACGGCTGGATCGCTGGTATCGGTTTCCAAATAGAGATGAACTCCAAAGCCATCGGGTTGAGTGACGACAGCGAGTCCGTCATGGGGCGTATTGCGCTGCAGGGGAAAGACTTTCCAGGTGGTTGATTTCTTCTGCGTACAGGCGCTTAACAGTCCTGCCATGACCACCATTGTCAGCACCCGCACCATCAACTCGATCCCTCTTTGACAGGTCATTCTGACCGGCCCAGGATGGCGGCATTCAGCATCGCTCAAAGCCATGGTCCTGACGCCATCCACGATGCTGCCTCTTCAGCATCCTCTGCCTCAATTTTCACTGCCCTTGGTGTCGGGTCATGCACCCTGGTCCTCGCTGGATGACTTACTGCGTAGCGCTGACCTGCCAGAGCGTCCTCTGTTGGTGATGCTGATCTGTGCTCACTGTCCCTTCGTGAAACACGTGGAGCCAGAGATCACCCGTGTGGAGGCGGATTTTGCAGATCAGATCACCCTGCTAGCCATCTCCAGCAATAGCCTCAAAACCCACCCTCAAGACGGTCGTGATGGGCTGCGTTATCAGGCCGATCAGCAAGGTTGGCGCTTCCCCTATCTGCTGGATGAACAGCAAACGCTGGCCAAAGACCTGCGTGGCGCCTGCACCCCTGAGTTCTATGCCTTTGCACCCGATGCCGATGGCACGCAAACGCTTCGCTATCGAGGCCAGCTGGATGCGAGTCGGCCAGGGAATGACCAACCTCTGAACGGAACTGATCTACGCGCTGCCCTCACCAATATCTTGGCTGGAACCCCTGTGAGCGAGACGCAGCTGCCCTCCGTGGGCTGCAACATCAAGTGGAACCCGGGCCAAGAACCCCCATGGTTTGGCCAGTCGACTTAAGGTGCCCGCCATGCAGGTGCCTCCGTTCAGCCTCACTGATCAGCTTGCCGATCTCGGATCAGAGCTCGATGACGCCGTCTTGCGGGTGTTGCGCAGTGGGCAATACATCGGTGGTGCTGAGATCAAACAATTTGAGGACGCGTTTGCCGCAAGCGTGAACAGTCGCCATGCCGTGGGCTGTAACAGCGGAACCGATGCCCTTGTCCTGGCGTTGCGAGGCCTTGGAATCGGTTCTGGTGATGAGGTGATCACCGCATCCTTCAGCTTTTTCGCAACGGCTGAAGCGATCAGTGCCGTGGGAGCGACGCCCGTATTCGTGGACGTGGACCCTGTGACCTATCTGATCGATCTCAATCTGATTGAAGCCGCGATCACACCTGCCACCAAAGCGTTGCTACCCGTTCACCTGTTTGGCCGTCCCGTGGACATGACCGGCGTGATGGACATCGCCCAACGCCATGGGCTCAAAGTGGTTGAAGACTGCGCCCAGGCCACCGGTGCCAGCTGGAACTCCAAACCCGTAGGCAGTTGGGGCGATGTGGGCTGCTTCAGCTTTTTCCCCACCAAAAATCTTGGGGCTGCTGGCGATGGCGGCGCCATGACTTGCCAAGACGATGATCTAGCCCAACGCATGCGTGAGCTGGCAGTTCACGGCATGCCCCGCCGTTACCTTCACACCGCCTTGGGCTACAACAGCCGCCTGGATTCCATGCAGGCCGCTGTTCTCAACGTGAAGCTGCCTTACCTCAACGGATGGGTCGAGAAGCGCGCAGCGATTGCAAAGCGCTATCTCGAAGCTCTCACAGACCTCCCGGGCGTTCAGCTCCCCGATTCCGCTACTGATGCGAGCGTGGGTCATGGCTGGAATCAGTTTGTGGTGCGCGTAGGCCTCTGCCCAAACAACCAGCCGACATGCGGCAAAACCTGCTCCGAGTCAGCCAGTCCCTTTGGCCTGCCCTCCAGTCGCTGCCGTGACTGGCTCAAGCAAAGCCTTCAAGAGCAAGGTGTTAACACGATCATCTACTACCCCATTCCCATCCATCGGCAGCCGGCTTACGAGGGCCAAGCCCACGCCGAGGGCGACCTACCGATCACCGATCAGCTATGCAGCGAGGTGTTGAGTCTGCCCATATTCCCAGAATTAACACTTGAACAACAGGAACGGGTGATCGCAGTGTTGCGCGAACAACTCGTTGCTCAGATTCAAGAGCGGATGGTGGCATAAAGGGCTTTAAATTTCGCGCAAGCAACTTTTTCAAGAGAGCCCCCTCTTATTCTCATTTAACTAATAATTAGGACATACATGCTCAACAAACTAAACCAGCAAGCTGACACCTGTTCGACTTGAACATTTCTGGTCAAGCCATAAGAACAACCATAAAAGTCCTCAAAACAAGCTACTCTTCAAACCCATTTCTAAACTTCTCAAACCCTTTCCACTCTCAATCAAAACAAAAACCGCAACTGGAAAGCATGGAAACAATAATTACTTAATCAAAAAAGTAACCGGAAATTGCCGTCGTGATCGACAACAGTTATGCGCCATGAACTCCATGGACTGGGCTGCGGATTAGCGCCAATGCAACTCACTCGAAGCATGCAACGCCAAGCATTACGCAAAGAGAAAGATCGGCAAATTAGCTTCATACTATTAAATCAAATCACCAAACAATAGGCTCTCCCCCTAGAAGTCAAACTTCTAGATTTTTATAATTACCCTGCTCCTTATCAACATCAGACTGGTCTTAATGGATTTCAACATTAGTCGAACCAAATATACCCAATAAATGGCAAGCCTTATTTAAGCGTTGCCGCATTTCCTTAGTAAAAAAACTCGTCACAATGGCTAAATCCCCAGGCTGTAGGGCGCCTACAAATTCCTCAACGGCTTCAAGTTCTGACCCCACAACTCTGGCTTTTGGGGCTTCTGAACCTATGGCGGAAATACCTTGCATTAACAAAGAAGGGACTTCATCTGTCGCCCTAATGGATGGCTCAGGATCGCCCCACTCGGCACAGAAAACCTGATCAAAACCCGCCGTGGCCGCCCCCACAGCGCGTATGTATGAATCATCTCTTTTATTGGGAGCTGACAACAAGAGCATTTTCCGGCGAAAGGTCATCTGCCGAGCTCGCACCATGGCGTAATGAGTCACAGACCTCATCGCCTTCTCACCATCAGCCCAGGTGAGCAGCAATTCCAAAGGCTTCTGCACTAGATGCTCGAAGCGCCCAGCGCTATGAATTGATTCCAGCCCAAAGGAGCGCAATTGTGTAACCAACAGCTGAGGATCCTGACCAAGCCCCACAGCTAAAGCCAAAGCGAATGCCGATGCTGGAGCTAGCGCCATTACAGCTCCTCCTTGAGATGCCGGTATCTCAGATAGACAAATCTGCATCAGCAAGACATCACCTTGAAACAGACGGATCCATCCATCAGGGGAGGCATCAAACAAGGCCACGAGTCCTCCAACTTGTCGATGCTGCTGCAAAGCCGCCGCGCCAGGGTCACAGCCAACAAGAGCAACCGTTTGGGGGGCACGCCCATGGGCCATGGCTAAGACCAGAGGATCATCGGCATTGAGCACCACGATCCTGCTAGCCACCTGCGCCACCATTCCCTTCACACGGGCCATCTGCTCGCGGGTTTTAATGCCATCAAACCCAACATGATTGTCATCAACACAAGTGATAATCGCGCCATCTGCGGAATCAAGACCCAACCCAAACTTGAACAAACCACCCCGAGCTATCTCCACCACTAGGGCTTCCACTCGCTTATCCGTCAGCAAACGACGAGCTGGGCCAGCTCCCGAAAGATCACCCTCCCTGATCACCTGACCATCAAGCTCCATCCCAGTGCTGGAAGAAAGCGCCACCCGATCGTGTGTAGAGCGAAGCAAATGAGCAAGGACACGCGTGGTGGTGGTCTTACCGACGCTTCCGGTCACAAGCGCTATCGGAATTTTGGTCTTCAATAGATCCGGCCCGCACAAACTACGTATGAAACGCTCACACAAATCAGTGCCGGGATTGGCTGCAAGATGAGGCCTTAGTCCAGGTGATAGGTTCGCCTCTAAAAGCCAAGTGCCCCCATCACGCCAGCTGACAGACAAGTCATCACTCATCACGTCCAAACCAACGACATCGGTACCCAAAAGACAAGCCACATCCTCTGCAAGCCGCCGGTTATCTGAATGCACAGTTTTTGAGCAATCAATGGAATAACCACCCTGGGAAAGATTGGCAGCTCGACTCAAAAGAACCATGGTGCCTTCAGCAGGAATGGAAGAAAAGCTCAATCCCTGAGTGGCTAGCAATCCTTCCAGTCGAGCATCGAGTTTCACTTGATTGAAAAGGCGTTCATAGCCTTTACCGCGCTCTGGATCCTGATTGAAAATTCTAATTTGATAACTCAAACAATGAATGCCGTCAGCACACAGCTCAGCAGGCCTGCGCTGAGCTGTCGCCAATAAAACTCCATTCACCACTAACATTCGGTGATCATGGCCATTGACAACTTGCTGGATCAAGTGAGGTGCGCCGAAACCTGAATCAATATTGTTCTGCCAGGCTCTAAGTAATTCATCGGAATCCCTTAGACCAATCCAGACCCCGCGCCCTTTCCCTGCCTTGGAGGGTTTAAGAACAACAGGCCACCCCAGTTCAACCGCAGCGGCGATGGCCTCGTCTGCCGTTTTCACTAACCTCTGTACCGGCAATGGAATCCCCCTCGTCGCCAGGAGCTGATGAAGGACTGCCTTGTCGCCACATTGACTAGAAAATAATGATGTGCGATCAGTAAGCGTCTCACGCAAAAGCCGCCGACAGGCTCCTTGCCCTAACTGGAGAGCAGAAGTTCCACCAAGATGTACAGGCATAACAGGAACATCAAGCCGTTGAGCAGCTAGAGCCAAATAACGATGAGTCTGGTTCCAGCTCAGTGACTTCAACTTCAACCACAGCTGAAGAGAGCGTTTCGGATCAGGCGGATTGCTGGATTCTCCACTCAAACCGTGCAAAGCCAACTCGACCGCCACATCAGCAGCGCGGGGCTCGTCGAGAGGAAGCCAAAACACCACAGCATCATCCGAACGCTGTATAACTCGAGCTAATGCATCCAAATCCAGCCGAGCCTGCTCTGTAAGTGCCATGAGAAGTGGCACCAAGACATCAAACAAACTTCCTTGCAGCTCTTGCTCTGTGATTCGAAATATGCTGGGGAGCGACTGTAACCAGATCCAGACCCCCTGAGACTGCAATGGAAGATCATCTGATTGAATCCTGATCAGAGCCCCGGCTTCGGCAGAAAAGCGGTTGCGACATCTAAAGCGGCTAATGGCAATATTACTTTTAGACATTTGCAGATAAATTATTTATTTGCCGGATAAGCATAAAGCAGAAGCAATCACAATTAATGGACACATCATAATTTTATCGCTAACAGCGGAATTAGAGCGGCATGAGCACTAAATGTTAAGTACGCTACATCCTATATCGCAAATCAAGCAAACAGCTAGAAAACAAAAACTCATATATCACAACTCTGGAACATCGAGAAACGAGGGAATGCATTCAGCCATCTCAATGATCTATATATCACTACCAATTCACTTTAGTCGCATATCGATATAAACCAACTCCCAAGCAAGTTTCACACCGTCTGATTCAGCAGTAACACCAATGCAATTACGTAAAGCCAACTCAAGCTCATCATACGAATACTCCTGCAAACCAAAAAGTCCACCACAAAATTCCAACATATTATCAATATTTTTGAACGACCACGGGCACGGGCGACGAGATATATCCAACACCTCAAAAAATGAGGGGAAGACCTCAGAAAAAAAATCTCGGTACAATCCACGATGCCCCCCGGGGGTATAGCAATGAACGAAGGATTCAAGGAATTTCTGTACACCACTTTCAGGAGAAATGTCAGCCAAATGAAAGAATCCACCTGGCTTTAATACTTCTTTTATGTTGAGAAACAAGGGCGATAAATCTTGAAGATGGTGGGAAGCTGCGAGACAGATCACACGATCAACAGATTTCGGCGCTATTGGCCAAGAAGAGCCAGGACTGACAACAAAAGGAGCCGAGCCAAAACCTGATGCGAACTCCAGGTTCTGAACTGAAAAGATTGAATTGGGCTTGACTCTTTTCAAGAATGCCTCAAGATATCCGCCTCCAGATGGCACATCGACGATGAGCTCACCACCGACGAGAGGCACTTTAGAAAAGACAGCAGAAAATTCTGCGTTACGCGCCTTTGGGAATGAAACCATTGCTTGATGATAAAGCGAGCCGCGCAAATCAAAAATGGCACCATATTCGACCATTTTTAGCGGATCTAAAATATTCATACGACTCGAGATAAAAAACAAATGATTTATACCATGTTAATTCATACACCTAAATTCTCAGCCACCCTTAAGATAGTGGAATAAAGCCTTAGAAGCGGATGTCGGCAAAGGCTTGAGAAAATTAGAAATGTGGATGCGCGAACGAGGGAAAACCCATCCTCTTTGAAGTAATAGTTCTGGACTTATCAAACAAATCAACTCAAAAATAGATTTATCAATTAATAGCTCTTGAGGATGGCAAAAGAAGTGAAGGCGATTGCATATATCATCATCCAAGCAAGAGAAGACTTTAGAACGTAAAATAGATGGGCAAGCAATAGTAGCATTGGGTTTCTGATCAATCAAATACTGAAGCTTAAGGAAGGCTGATTCACTTGAGCCTTGGCCCCAGTTTGCCAGTATCAACGAACAAGAGATGATGGAGGCACTTCCATTAGGGAAGAGATTCTCAACCAAATGAAAGGCACGAGCAGGCTGTTGTTGCGGCATTGAATTAACTTCAATAAATGCTCCAGGGTGAAATAAAGGATCCAAACTTATATCTGTAGTTATATAATCGATGCCACAACTATCAAGCCGAAATGTTTTCGCAATTGATAAGCACTGACTGACGATCCTTGGATGTACATTTTCTAGATTAATATCTTCACGCAAGCCTCCTGTGCTGACATTTGAATTTCGACGCAATGCAATTACATGGCCAGGGTCAATTACACTATCCATATCAAAACCAGCTTGAGACAAACAAGCTATTACTTCCTTGTCTTGTGGATTAACTTCTGCGGAAAGTCCGTCAGATGCCCTCCTTAACCTTCTATCTAAATTCAGCTTTTTAATACAGACTTTGACTGTATCAACTCCATTGCCAATTATTACAGGAGGACTACGTTTGACAACAAATTCAAGTCGGCCTCCTGTTACATTGAGCCGAAAATCTGCGCCTTGCAAATGTTTTTGAAGCAACAAGTCAGATCTCTTAGTGCTTTTTTTGGCAAAATAAATTGCGGCCTTTAATTCTTCCAAATCACGAATACCAGCAGTTACCCCTTGCCCTCTATCGGTATCCAACGGTTTGATGACACACGGGAAACCAATTTTTATGATTAGTCGCTCAAGAAGCTGGTAAGGAATATCCGCAATGAATCTTATTTGGCTGGGAACTGGAAAGCCTAGAGCAGAAAGAAAAGCATGTGATTCATGCTTATTACATGCAGCTTTTACACCAATATGACTATCAGAATCATTCATGCTCGAGCTACAAAATCTGCCATAGGATCCAGCTCCATATTGATACAATCTCGTTTTCCAGTCCACAAGGAAAAAAGGAATCTGTCGGTTCGCAGCTTCAACTAAAAGCGCTTCAGTCAGAGGGTGTCCACAACATCTTTTAGCAACCTGAACCAATTGAGCAAGCTCTTTCTCAAAGCATTGAGACGCTTCAAAGGCAATTCCTTTGGAGAACCTAGAGAAACCTTCCTCCAGAAGGTGTGCAACAAATTGAATGACGCCTCCTGCTATCTCATGCTGATTACTTGCAAAAGCACAATGAAGACCGTTGAATGCGATTTTATGGTTAGAGGGACAAATTTTTAAAATTGAAGGCGACAAGATTGTCTTGCATAAACAAAAAAAGGCTTCAACGAAATAGGAGTCTGACTCTTCACAAATATCTATTAAATTCAAGGAGGAAGGCAGGTATTTTATCTTGAGCGTAGGGGCCAAAATCTGAATAGAGCTCAAGAAATCTGGTGCACTTAAATATTGATTGACAGTTTCAATTTGAGTTGCAGTGAGGGACCAACTAACCGCCCAACACCTATTTCTATACATCGGGCTTTCTCCCCAGACCTCCATAAAACTAATCGCAGGAAAATCTGCCAAATCATTAAGCATTAATATGAATTTTACTCTAGCAACAAAGTAAGATATTGCACAGTATTGCCTGTCTCGCGATCAATTCCTGAGAAAAATTTAAACAAAAGCAAGGCATTCCTATTAGCTTGCCCTGTCACTGGACAATACATTCTATTGACCATCCCAATTCAAGCACTGCAATCGAGACAGGTAAGATTGGCCATGGAGTCACAGGCGAATGTTTTTTTAAAGTCTTGCAATATAAGCAATAAAATGATGTACTGATTTTACTTCCGGTAGCCCGCCTGCCATGCCTCAAGGCAAACTGGCAATTCCAACACATAATAATAACCATGAAATTCATAAATTTACTTCATTAAACATAAACTTACTTAAAAGCTTTAATCCCTAAATAAAGCGCCTTGAACTTGGCCTGCTGCACTTTGTGATGAATCAGCAGCTCCGGATAACCCCTGCGCTCTAAAGCAGCGATCTCACCAATGATTAAGTCTTTGGTGTTGACGTGACGCAATTCAGGCACCCATTCACGGATGTACTCGCCCTCGGCATCAAATTTTGACGCCTGAGTGGCTGGGTTAAAAATTCGCAACGGCTTGGGATCCATGCCACTGCTGGCACTCCATTGCCAGCCACCGTTGTTGGCAGCCAGATCTCCATCCACCTCCAACTCCATGAAGGCGCGCTCGCCCCAGCGCCAATCACAGATCAAATCCTTCACAAGGAATGAGGCCACGATCATGCGGCAACGGTTGTGCATCCAGCCGCTTTGGTTGAGCTGTCGCATCGCCGCATCGATGATCGGCATCCCCGTTTGTCCTTCCCTCCAAGCGTCAAACCAGTCGCGGTTGTTTTCCCAAGGGAAACGACGCCACTGCTCGCGGTAGGGACCATCCGCAAGTTCAGGAAAATGGAACAAGGCCTGCTGGTAAAACTCACGCCAACAAAGTTCCTGTTCCCACACCGTGATCGCCTGCCTTTGCTCATCACTACGGGCGATCTCCTTCACCCCTTGGGCAGCACACCAGGCCTGACGCGGACTGACCGTACCCACACTCAATCCCGCACTGAGATGGGACGTTCCGGGCATCCCCGGAAAATTGCGATCGGGTTCATAGGCCAGCAATGCCCCGTCAGCAAAGGTGGCCAATTGCTCAGCCGCCGCGGCCTCTCCTGGACGACAGGGGCATAGGTCAGTGCCACGAAAACCGTGCTCAACCTGCAACTGCTCCAGCTGCCGCTGCCCCTCAGCGCACAAACAGCCGAGAGCGCCCTCACCAGCGAGAACGGCTTCCAGCGTCTCGGCCTCCAGATCGATCAAAGCCCTGGGAGCCTCCACGGTGCTTGGCGCACTGCGCTCCACCTGTCCGCGCCAATTGCGCAGGAAAGGGCCAAACACCCGATAGGGATCACCACCACCGGTTTTGATCAAATCCGGAGCCAGCAGCAGCTGATCCCAATCCACCAACACCTTGCGACCGTCCGCTTGCAGGGCTTTGGCCACCTGACGGTCCCGCTCCCTTGCATAGGGCTCCACATCCCGGCTCCAGACCACCGCAGGCGCCTCCAGATACGAAGCCAACCGCGGCAGCACCTGCACCGGGTTGCCAGCCACCACCAGCAATCGACTCCCCACGTCACGCCAGCGCTGCTGAAGCTCGCGCAGGCTTTCCACCAGGAACCACAGCCTGGCCGGAGCCATCGGCGGCAGCGACTGCGGAGGGTGGATCAGCGCTGGATCCAGCACATACACGCCCGTCACCCCAGGGCTGATCGCCACAGCCGCCTTCAAACCGAGGTTGTCGGCCAAGCGCAGGTCGCGGCGATGCCAAAACAAAACACGAGACGCTGCCATCAGAGACCCAGCAGTTGCTTGGCTCGAAACCAGGCGGTGACGCTCTTGCCATCCAACCATTCATCACCAGACGCCAGACGGGCATCCAATTCAAACGGAGTCATCAGGATCACCTCGAGATCCTCATCGTCATCGCCAGCGGGTGGATGCTCCAAACGCGTGAGCTCCCTTGCCAAAAAGCAATGAATCACTTCGTCGGAATAGCCAGGACACGGCAACATCGGGCCGAGCGAATCCCACCGGGCAGCGCTGTATCCAGCTTCTTCACCAAGCTCGCGCTGCATCGATTCCAATGGATCTTCACCCTCTTCAAGGGTGCCCGCAGGAAACTCAAGGAGACGAGCCTGCACCGCAAAACGGTATTGACGCAAAATCACCACCTGACCGTCAGCGGTGATTGGAACCGCCAATGAAGCCCCCGGGTGGCGAATGATCCCGAAAGTCCCCTCCACTCCCATCGGCAGTCGGATGCGATTGCGCTCGAAACGGATCTTGCGCGCATCCATGGTCTCGAGGGTCTCCAACAACTTGAAGGGCTCAGGCGCGGGCAGCGGTGCCATGCATGTGGAGCAATCGTTGAGCCAGCATGGCGGGTTTAGGTCCAAAGCTGTGCACTCAGCCCCTCAGCTCAGCCAGGGCGTTGAAGCCTGCATGGCCGCCAGCAGTGGCTCCATTACAAAACAGCGCAAATGCAAGCGGGGGTGGGGCAGCGTTAAGCGCGCATGATCCAAACGCCACTCGCCCCAAAACAACAAATCGAGATCTAGAGGTCGCGGTCCCCAGCGCTCTTCTTGAGAGCGGTTACGCCCGAACGATTGCTCCAACCGTTGCAAAGCATCCAGCAAACGCAATGCAGCGGTCGATTCAGGGTTCAGCTCAAGGCCCTTCACCAGCACAACGGCATTGAGATACGACGGCTGATCGAGCGGTCCACCCACAGGATCGGTCTGCTGCAACGGCGACCAAGAAAACGTGAGGCCTGACAAGACTCCGTTTAAAGCCATATCCCTTGGACTGTTCTCTTCAACGGACTGAGCCCAACGGCTCACCACAGCCTCCAGCTGGGGCCTGACGGCCATCAGCGTCTGCAGCGGTGAGCCACCAGGGCCGGCCTGATTGGCGCCGAGGGCTACCGCAAGGCTGTGGGTCTGATCAGCGAGACTGTTTCTCACAGGTGGAGTCAAGGCGCATCCATGGTTGCAAGCGGGGTGACATCAGACGGAGTCATCAGCACAGCTGCGCTGGATCAAGCCAGCCGGGCTTTTCCGCTGGCGGCCATTACCGGCCACGGAACCCTCAAGCTGGCCCTGCTGCTGGCGGCAGTCGATCCAGGCTTAGGCGGCGTGATCATTGCTGGCGGGCGTGGAACAGGCAAGTCGGTGCTGGCTCGAGGCTTGCATGCCCTACTCCCTCCCATCGACATTGTTGACCTTGAAGCCGCTGGAGAGACCAAGCTGCCGGGACGCAACCTTGATCCAAAGGACGCCCAGGATTGGGGTGAACGGCAACAAGATCCACCCACAACAGTGATTCCAGCCCCTTTCATCCAGATCCCCCTGGGCGTTACGGAAGATCGCCTGGTGGGCTCGGTGGATGTCACCGCCTCCTTGGCCAGTGGTTCTCCTGTTTTCCAGCCAGGATTATTGGCAGAAGCACACCGTGGTGTGCTCTACGTGGATGAGCTGAACCTGCTCGACGACGGGATCATCAATCTGTTGCTTGCCGCCGTTGGCAGCGGCGAAAATCAGGTGGAACGGGAGGGGCTCAGCCTGAGCCACCCCTGCCGGCCCCTGCTGATTGCCACGTACAACCCCGAAGAGGGGGCGATCCGAGATCACCTACTAGATCGCTTTGCGATCGTCTTATCCGCCAATCAAATCGTTAGCACTGAGCAACGGGTGGAGATCACCAACGCAGTGCTGGCCCACGGTCAGTGCAGCCGGAGCTTCTCCAACCAGTGGAGCGAGGAAACCGACGCGCTCGCCACCCAACTGCTCTTGGCACGGCAATGGCTACCGGATGTACAAATCAACAGCGAACAGATCGAATATCTGGTAACAGAAGCCATCCGCGGTGGGGTGGAGGGGCATCGCTCCGAGCTCTATGCCGTGCGTGCCGCCAAAGCCCATGCCGCCCTCAGCGGGCGCGATCAGGTGGAAGCCGAAGACTTGCAAGTGGCCGTTGCTCTGGTGATCGCCCCACGCGCCTCTCAACTGCCCCCCCCTGAACAACAGATGGAGCCACCACCACCCCAGGAACAACAGCCACCTCCACCACCTGAGGGCTCAGGGGAAGAAGACGAGCAAGAGAGCGAGGAGCCAGAGGATGAAGACAACAATGAGCAGGATGACGATGACGACGACACCCCTGAAGAACAGGCACCACCGTCAGTGCCGGAAGAGTTCATGCTTGATCCAGAGGCCATAGCGATTGATCCCGATCTGCTGCTGTTCAATGCTGCCAAGAGCAAAAGCGGCAACAGCGGCAGCCGCTCCGTTGTCCTCAGCGACAGCCGTGGCCGCTATGTGAAACCGATGTTGCCCCGCGGCCCGGTGCGCCGCATCGCCGTTGACGCCACCTTGCGCGCTGCAGCGCCTTATCAAAAGGCGCGCCGAGCGCGACAGCCTGACCGCGTGGTCATCGTTGAAGAATCCGACCTCCGCGCCAAGCTGCTGCAACGCCAGGCGGGTGCCCTGGTGATTTTTCTGGTGGATGCCAGTGGTTCGATGGCTCTGAACCGCATGCAGAGCGCCAAAGGTGCCGTGATCCGACTCCTCACCGAGGCCTACGAAAACCGCGACGAGGTGGCACTCATCCCCTTTCGCGGTGATCAAGCTGAAGTGCTGCTGCCCCCCACCCGCTCGATTACGGCCGCGCGTCGACGCCTGGAGTCCATGCCCTGCGGCGGCGGCTCACCGCTGGCCCACGGCCTCACCCAAGCAGCACGGGTTGGTGCCAACGCCTTAGCGACAGGAGATCTCGGCCAAGTGGTCGTGGTCGCGATCACGGATGGACGAGGCAATGTGCCCCTCAGCACCTCTCTTGGGCAACCCGTGCTGGAGGGAGAGGAAAAGCCCGATTTAAAGCAAGAAGTGTTGGATGTAGCCACCCGCTACCGGATGCTCGGCCTCAAACTGCTGGTGATCGACACCGAACGCAAATTCATCGGCAGCGGCATGGGCAAAGATCTTGCCGAAGCCGCGGGAGGAAAATATGTACAGCTGCCGAAAGCGAGCGATCAGGCGATTGCCGCCGTCGCTATGGATGCTCTAAACGCGGTTTAAGGCTTGGAGACATCCGGGGTGCGTGCGGGATACAACTCGTGGAAAAACTGCCCTAAACCAATCGTGACGCTGCGTACAGCCGCCATGAATTGAGGGTCTGCCGTGAGTTTGTCAACGTCACCGCCCACCGCATCGAAGGTGGCCGTCAACGAGCGTGCATTGCTCACCGTTTGCTTGAGGTCCGTAATCATTGTTGGATTGTCAAAAGCACTGACCAAATTATTGATATGGCGGCTGGCACTCGCGGCCTGAGCCGTAGCTTCATTGAGATTCGCAATCGTGGGTGCAGCCCTCCCCAAATCCTCTCTGAGTTGAGTGGCAAGCAGCTCTATATCCCGCAAAGTTTCGTCGAACTGTTCTGTAGATCCAACCAACTTGGGAACCAACTGTTCTGTCTTTGCCTGATGCAAAAGTTCCTGAAAAGAGTTCGTTATTGATGCGAGGCTCGCGGATTCGCTGCCTTGAATCGTTGCTCCTTCGCAGAGGACACCTTGGCCCTTGCAGCCTTGCGATTTTGGCATCGGCAAACCCTTCCTAGGGGGTGGGCCAAGACTGCTTAAGGCCACCTGAGAGTCACCACCCAACAGCGATGCCGAAGCCACATTGGCTTGGACAGGCAGCGTTAACTGAAGATCATCCTGATTAAGCTCGAGTGTCACCCTCACAGCCTGAGGCGTCACCTTGATGTCGGTCACGTTCCCCACCATGATTCCCCTGTAGGTGACAGGTGAGCGAACCGCCAAGCCTCCTGCATCCTGGAAATCGGCCGTTACTCTCCAGCTCTTCGAGAAAGCCCGCTCACCCCTGAGCCAGAGCATGGTGCCTGCAAAGGCAACAACAGCGGCAATCACGGAAAAACCAACAATCCCCTCACGCACGCTCCTACGCATAATTCAGTGCTCAGCAGGCTGCATCGGTCCGCGCAGATTACCCGTCCTGAACTGAACCACGTAGGGATTATCTGTTGTTCGGTAATCGTCCACTGTTCCGTCCCATTGGAACCGGCCGCCATACAGCATCACAATCCGCTCCGCCGTGCGTTCGATGGTGCTGTGCACATGGCTGACCACGACTGAAGACCCCTGGGCCACGGTGGTGGTTTTCACAATCAAATCTTCAATCCTCGTGGATGCCACTGGGTCTAGACCAGCGGTGGGCTCGTCATACAGCAAAAGGGGCATCGCCGCTTCATCTCGATCTGGATCGTCGATCAAGGCACGAGCAAAGCTCACGCGCTTCTGCATGCCTCCACTGAGCTGGCCGGGATATTGAGCAGCGACTTCATAGAGCCCCACCGCATCCAAGCAAGCCATCACACGGTCACGGACCTGCGCCGGAGGCATCCGTCCAAGCCGATTCAAGAGGAAGCCAACATTTTCCTCCACCGTTAAGGACGCCAGCAGCGCTGGGTTTTGGAAGACAAGACGCACATCGGGCGGGCGGCGTTGATCCAGGCGCAAGTAGGGCTGAGGTTCATCAAACAACCTCAGTTCGCCGGCGGTGGGCAGTTGTAAACCAGCCAGCAAACGCAAAACGGTTGATTTTCCCGCTCCTGAAGGACCGACCACCGCGATGCGCTCCCCGGGATTCATCAGCAAATTCACCCCGTCCAGCACCGGATGAGACCCCCACTGCATCGTGAGATCTCTCATCTCAACAACGGGTTTGAACGAGGAATCCCGCGCGTTAACCAAAGGGCTGATGGCTGAAAGTTGACTCATCCTGCCTGGATTGCCGTAAAAGGTTGGTGATCAGGTTCAACTTCCGTACAGTTCAACTACTTCGGTGGATTTGACGCCATCGCACCCGATCCCTTTTGACCAGCCCTCCACGCCGCGGAAATCGACAACGACTCCGAGCCATGCAGGCGGAACGGCAGCGCGATCTAATGCTGCGCTCCCGCAGGGCCATGAGCTGGTTGCAACCCGGACTGGTGGTGAAGCGATGGCTACTCACCTCGGGAATTGGATTGGTCTTGGCCCTCTTAGGGGCTGCGGTCTGGGCAGACCTACAACCCATCTATTGGATGCTCTGGGCCATTCAAGAATCTCTTGGTTGGATCACGAGAGTGTTGCCGGGTGCTTTCACCGGTCCGCTCGTGCTGCTGCTGGGGATCGGACTGCTGCTCTGGGGGCAAAGCCAGAGTTTTGGCTCGATCCAACAGGCCCTGGCCCCGGAAAAAGACACGGTCTTAATAGATGCGCTTCGTGCAAAAAGTCGCCTCAATCGCGGCCCCAGCATTGTGGCGATTGGTGGTGGAACAGGCTTATCAACCTTGCTGAGTGGTCTGAAGCGCTACAGCAGCCACATCACAGCGATCGTGACCGTTGCCGATGACGGAGGCAGTAGCGGCGTGCTGCGTCGCGAACTTGGCGTGTTGCCTCCAGGAGACATCCGCAACTGTCTTGCCGCTCTCTCCACCGAAGAACCGTTACTCACCCGTCTGTTCCAATACCGCTTCTCAGCGGGCAGCGGTCTAGAAGGCCACAGCTTTGGCAATCTCTTTCTGTCCGCCCTCAGCGCGATTACGGGGAGCCTGGAAACAGCGATCACAGCTTCAAGTCGCGTCCTCGCCGTTCAGGGCCAAGTGGTGCCCGCCACCAACGCCGATGTCCGTCTCTGGGCTGAACTCGAGGACGGCACCAGGCTTGAAGGGGAATCGGCGATTGGCAATGCACGCAGCCCGATTGTGCGGATGGGATGCCTGCCGGAAAAGCCACCGGCATTACCCAGAGCACTCGAGGCCATTGCCCACGCCGATTTGATTTTGCTGGGACCAGGCAGTTTGTACACCTCACTTCTTCCGAACCTGCTAGTGCCTGAATTGGTCACGGCCATTCAACGCAGCCGCGCGCCCAGGCTTTACATCTGCAACCTGATGACCCAACCAGGCGAAACGGATGGCTTGGATGTGAGTGGTCACCTGCGCGCCATCGAAGCCCAATTGGCTTCTCTCGGGGTGAGCAAGCGCTTGTTCGACTGCGTGCTTGCCCAGGAACCCATCAGAGAATCTGCTCTTCTGGCGCAATACCGCAAGTTGGGCGCAGAACCTGTGATCTGCAACAGCAGGCAACTGCAACAAGAGGGCTTTGAAGTCATGCAGGCCCCACTTCAGGGGAGCCGGCCCACTGCGACTCTCCGCCACGATCCTCGCAGTCTTGCATTAGCTGTGATGCGCTTTTACCGGCGGCATAAGCGTGACAGTCAAAACGCTTGAATTTAGTAAGCGTCTTGCATTTCATAGAAGTCGGGTTGCACGTAATCCTTACGAAGCGGCCAGCCCGTCCAGTCTTCAGGCATCAGTAAACGCTTCGGATGGGGATGACCGTCGAAGTGAATGCCAAACATGTCGAAGGTTTCACGCTCCTGCCAATCCGCGCCACGGAAGAGTCCATACAGGCTGGGAAGACTGGGCTCACCCTCCCGGGACAAGAACACCTTGAGGCGCACTTCACGGAGGGTGTCTCTCTTGCCGTCGATGAGCTCAGCCATCGCCACAAAGTGATAGAAGCAAACGAGCCGCTCGCCAGGGCCCTCGTCATATCCGCCCTGACATTGCAAGTAGTCGAAACCATTGCTTTTCAAGGCAGCAGCAATCACTTGCAAGAACAGAGCTTCAACCCCGATTTGCTCAACACCGAGATGGTCGGCATCCAAGGGATTGTGATCGAAGCCTTGCTTGTTCAGCCATTGGCTCACAGGACCTGGTTGAGGAGAGGCCGAAACAGGTACATCAGCAGACGACTGCTTCTCGGAATTAGGACTCATGACGACGCACCTGAGGAGACGGGCTCAGCGGACTCAGTTTGCTCTGGTGCAGGCATCGGGACACCTGCACCAGGAGCGAGAGCAGCGACCTGGGTCTCAGCACGCAGGTAGGAACCCGTCACGATTGGTTCAACGGGAACCATGGCGTGATCGACGGTGCAGTAACGGTGCGTTTGCTTGAGCTGACGGCGATCACTCACCGACTCATTTCCCACCTTTTTCCGAAGCTTGATCACCGCATCAAAAATAGCTTCAGGACGAGGCGGACATCCGGGAAGATACAGATCCACAGGGATCAGTTTGTCCACGCCACGAACAGCGGTCGTGGAATCAGCGCTGAACATACCGCCCGTAATCGTGCAGGCTCCCATTGCGATGACGTACTTCGGTTCAGGCATTTGCTCATAAAGCCGAACCAATGCCGGACCCATCTTCATCGTGACCGTGCCAGCGACGATTAAAAGATCGGCTTGCCTAGGCGAACTACGAGGCACAAGTCCAAAGCGATCAAAATCGAAGCGCGAGCCAAGAAGAGCAGCAAACTCGATAAAACAACAGGCCGTCCCGTACAACAACGGCCAAAGACTGCTGAGACGCGCCCAATTGTGTAAGTCATCCAAGCTCGTCAAGATGACGTTCTCACTCAGATCGTTCGTGACAGTGGGCGAACCCTCTGCAGCTCCACCTACGGGCCCGCAACTCGCTTCACGAAGATCGCGAAGAGATTGGATCGAAGGGCTGTCGCCGGTTGAGGTCATGGTGATGGGGTCGGTCATCAATCAGCTCCACTCGAGGGCGCCTTTACGCCATGCATAGGCCAATGCCACAAGGAGGATGGTAATAAAAACAAGGGCTTCAATGAACGCCAATAAGCCCAAGCGATGGAAGGCAACAGCCCAGGGATAAAGGAAGACCGTCTCGACATCAAAAATGACGAAAACAAGCGCAAACATGTAGTAGCGAATATTGAATTGAATCCAAGCGCCACCAATCGGCTCCATCCCGGATTCATAGGTGAGCTCACGCTCTCCGGTCTGGCTGCGAGGAGCCAAAAGCTTGTTGGTCACCAACGCCAAAACGGGGACGGCTGCTGCAATCAGCAGAAATCCCAGGAATGCGTCATAACCCGGCAGCACAAACATCAAGGCAGCCTCGATCTGAACCCCAGTCTGGCATTCGTAGACCACCTCTGTCGTTGCAAGGCCCAGCGCCGATAGAGTCTTGTCACCTTGTGGAGGAGTGGTGAGCGAAGAGATCAGCCAAGCAGCGGGAGTTCAAGCCGACGTTGACCCCCTCGCAGAGGAGTTAATCAAAGCCGAAGCCCATCAAGACGAGGCGAATACCAGCACGGTCGAGGAGACATCCGATCCACGCACGCATCGGTTCGAATGCCGAAGCTGTGGATACGTTTACGACCCCAATGAAGGTGTGAAGAAGCTTGGCATTGTTGTTGGCAC
The DNA here is from genome assembly GCA_003210555.1 of Synechococcus sp. AG-683-A03. Classification (GTDB taxonomy): domain Bacteria; phylum Cyanobacteriota; class Cyanobacteriia; order PCC-6307; family Cyanobiaceae; genus Synechococcus_C. Next base: position 29,120 of record QCUZ01000002.1, read on the forward strand.
GGCTTTTGAAGACCTTGACCCAATCGGATTCCGTTGTCCGGTCTGCCGCAGCAGGGTCGGAGCCTTTACCGACATTGGGCCTCGCTCCAAGGCAAGTGGTTTTGAGGAAAACCTAAATTTCGGTCTCGGCGTAAACCGCCTGACTCCCGGGCAAAAAAATGTGCTGATTTTTGGCGGCCTCGCCCTCGGATTTGCTTTCTTCCTTTCCCTTTATTCACTGCGTTGAGACCACCTCTGAAGCCAATGAAGCAACTGCTTACCCCTTTCTTCAACCTTGTCTTGGTGGCCTCCATCGGCCTCGGCCTTAGCGGCTGTGTCACCACGCGTCTGCCAATGGCGCAATCCAGCCCTTGGCAAGCTATCGACCTCAATACCCAGGGCAATCCTTTGGATGTGGCCTTCACGGATGCCGACCATGGCTTCCTTGTGGGAAGCAACAGACTCATTCTTGAAACGAATGATGGCGGCGCTAACTGGAATGAGCGCAGCCTTGATCTGCCCGAAGAAGAAAATTTTCGTTTGATCAGCATCGCCTTTGACGGCGACGACGGCTGGATTGCCGGTCAGCCTGGTTTGCTGATGCACACCACCGATGGCGGCAACAACTGGACTCGGCTTTTCCTTGACACCAAGCTTCCAGGAGAGCCCTATCTGATTACAGCTCTTGGTCCCAACACCGCCGAACTGGCGACCAACGTTGGCGCGGTTTATCGCACCAGTGATGGAGGCGGTAGCTGGGAAGCTGAAGTGAGCGACGCGGCAGGTGCCATTCGCGATTTGCGCCGTGGACCTGAAGGTGGATACGTGAGTGTGAGCAGCCTCGGCAACTTCTATGCCGGATGGGCTCCGGGCCAAGACGTTTGGCAAGTGCATCAGCGGGTGAGCAGTCAGCGCCTGCAAAGCATCGGGTATCAACCTGATGGAAAGCTGTGGATGGTGGCTCGAGGCGCTCAAATTCGTTTCAACGAAGACGACGTTGACAATGAAAACTGGGGCAAGCCAATTATTCCGATCACGAACGGGTATGGCTACATGGATATGGCCTGGTCCGACGACGGTGCCGTTTGGGCTGGTGGTGGCAACGGAACCTTGCTGGTGAGTCGTGACAGCGGCGACAGCTGGGAGAGAGATCCGGAAGCCAATCAGACCCCTACGAACTTCAACCGTTTCGTGTTTGATCACAGCGGTAATCAACTGCACGCCTTCCTTCTTGGAGAGCGCGGAAACCTCTTGCGCTGGTCTGCAACGAGCTAATCCATTGGAAACGCGTCATGCTCACAACGCTCTGTAACCAGTGCGGAGTGAGCGGCGCGTCTTTGGAGCAGCTGCCCTAAGATTGGTCAGCTGATACGCCCCACGCTATGGCTGCCGGCTCCACCGGGGAACGCCCGTTTTTTGAGATCATCACCAGTATTCGTTACTGGGTGATTCATGCCATCACTTTGCCTTCCATTTTCTTGGCAGGTTTCTTGTTTGTATCCACAGGCCTCGCTTACGACGCTTTTGGGACACCTCGTCCAGACGCTTATTTTCAGGCCTCTGAAAGCAAGGCTCCAGTTGTGAGCCAGCGCTATGAGGGCAAATCTGAACTCGACCTGCGCTTGAAATAAGCCATGACACAGACTCCCGCCACCTCAACGCCTCGTAATTACCCAATTTTTACGGTGCGTTGGCTTGCTTTGCACACCTTGGGTGTTCCCACAGTTTTTTTCTTGGGTGCCCTAGCTGCGATGCAATTTATTCGCCGCTAATCACTCAACAAATTCCCATGGAGCGCAATCAAAACCCCAACAATCTTCCGGTTGAGCTGAACCGCACAAGCCTTTATTTGGGCTTGCTGATTGTTTTTACAACTGGAATCCTTTTCTCCAGCTACTTCTTCAACTGAAGGACTGAATCATGAGCGGCAAGAAATCCAATCTGCCAGACGGTCGCATTCCGGATCGTCTTCCCGACGGCCGGCCTGCAGTTGCCTGGAAGTCTCGCTGGACTGAAGGCACACTTCCTCTTTGGCTTGTTGCCACAGCAGGCGGCATGGCAGTGATCTTTGTTGTGGGCCTGTTTTTCTACGGCTCCTATGTGGGCGTAGGTTCTGCCTAAGCACCATTCAACATTGACTTCATTGCTTCCCATTCACTGCTGTGGATGGGATTTTTTATTGCCCTCTAATCATCCAGGAATCTCGTCGTCAGGGATTGACGAAGTCAGGGAAAGACGAAGCCAACAACTTTGATTCATGGTTCCGATTATGCATAAGATGCGCTTTCGATCGAATACTTGGCTGTTTGGGGCCTTTTAGTGCTGATCGAAATCGTACGCTTGAAGCAGTCACAGAAAAGGCTGTTACGGCATGTCCTGTTCAGTGAATCATGGCCAGAAAAAGGAGTCCCGTCGCACCAGGCGACCGAAAGGCCGGCAGCTGGTGTGTGCACGGTGCACCAGGACCAAATCCAGCGAGGAAATGGAAAAAAATAATTTTTGCATTTATTGAGCGCAGAAGCCCTGCAGCAACGGGGCATGGCTGCCAAAACCGCCCGACTCGTCATTAATGCTTATCCAGTGTTTGTGTTGAGCAACGAGTGGCTTGAAGAACTGTTCTGCGAACAATGCGGCAGCAATCATTGGTGCCACATCATCAAACATTCCCCTGATCAATACAGCGTGCGCTGGGCGCCCCAGCATCTGTGGGAGCAGGTGGCTCATGTTGATCCCAGGGTGGCCAATCCAACCGTGAGTGAATACACCCGCAAGCAAGCCCGCAGGCACCAACAAAAACGGGTGGACGGAAAGCGCTTCTACGGTTGATAAAAATGTTGGTACCAATCAGCAAACCGTTGGATGCCTTCTTCAATCGGAGTGGAAGGCTTAAAGCCCACCCAAGCTTCTAAGGCCTGCGTGTTGGCGGCAGTGGCCACCACATCACCGGGCTGCATGGGCTGAAAATCCTTGATTGCTTCCCTTCCCAACGCCTGCTCCATCACCTCAATAAAACGCAGAAGTTCGGTGGGCTGACTGTTGCCGATATTGAACACACGGTGTGGGGCAGCGGCAGTGGCCGGGTCAGGCTGCACCGGATCAAACTCAAGATTCGACGTGGCTGGCTTGTCGCAGCAGCGCAACACACCCTCCACGATGTCGTCGATATAGGTGAAATCACGCTGCATTTTGCCGTGATTGAACACCTTGATTGGTTCACCCTCCAAGATCGCTTTCGCAAACAACATTGGGGCCATATCGGGTCGACCCCAAGGGCCGTAAACCGTAAAAAAGCGCAGGCCAGTCGCTGGCAACCCGTAGAGGTGGCTGTAGGTATGCGCCATCAACTCATTCGCTTTCTTGCTTGCCGCATAAAGGCTCACGGGATGATTCACCGCTTGCTGTTCATGGAACGGCAAATTGCGATTGCCGCCATACACAGAGCTGCTGGAGGCATACACCAAATTCTCAACGCCGTGGTGACGACATCCCTCGAGGATGTGGCCAAAACCCACCAAATTGCTCTGGATATAAGCAGCTGGATTTTCCAGCGAATAGCGAACACCGGCTTGGGCGGCAAGATTCACGACAACGCGCGGCTGCTCTGTCGCAAACAGCTTGAGCAACGCATCACCATCCTCCAAAGCCAAGCGTTGGAAACGCCAAGCTCCCGCCACAGGCGCCGCCTGTGTCTCGATGCGCGCAAGGCGTGCCTGCTTCAGGGCTGGGTCGTAATAGTCATTGAGATTGTCAATGCCGATTACACGATCGCCCCGTTGGAGCAGTCGCTCGCACAACGCGGATCCAATGAATCCGGCAGCGCCTGTAACCAGAATCGGGCGTGAAAACAACGGAGACGACAACGGGCTCACGCGTCACCCTCGCCAACACGCCAAACGTTCAGGCCTACAGATTCAACCTGTTTCGGGTCCACAACCCCGCGAGCATCAAACACCCATGCCGGTTTGCGCATCAAAGGCGCCAATGCTGCCCAATCCAGCTCCCGGTACTGCTGCCACTCCGTGAGGATCAGCACGGCGTCAGCGCCCCGCATCGCCGAGGCGACATCAGGGCTCGGCCACCAGGTGGCTTCCCCACTTAAGGCCCCACGCGTTGGTCCGGCATCCGCTTCTGGAGCATGGCTGGCGATCAGTTTTAAATCGCGGCTGATCTGTTCCGGATCCACCTTCGGGTCATGAATAGCCAGCTGGGCTCCCTCTTCCAGAAGGTCTCTGCAAATGCGGATCGCTGGAGCCTCCCGCGTATCGTTTGTGTCCGCCTTAAACGCAAAGCCCAAAATCGCCAAGCGCTTGCCAGTGACCGTGCCAAACAATTTCTGAACCACCAAGCGGGCGATGCGGTGCTGTTGCCAAGTGTTGAGAAGAACCACACTCTCCCAATAGTCCGCCACATCTGGCAAACCGAAGTGGCGGCAGAGATACACCAAATTGAGGATGTCTTTCTGAAAACAGCTGCCCCCAAATCCGGGGCCTGCACTCAGAAATTTGGGTCCAATCCGGCTGTCGGTACCGATCGCTTTCGCCACCTCACGCACATCCGCGCCGGTGGCCTCGCAAAGGGCCGCAACGGAGTTGATCGAGCTAATTCTTTGCGCGAGAAAAGCATTAGCGGTGAGCTTTGACAGCTCGCTACTCCACAGATTGGTGCGGAGAATCTTTTCTTCGGGAACCCACTGGCTGTAAATCTCCGCCAGAGCATCAATCGCCTCAGCATTTTCACCACCGATCAAGACGCGATCAGGACTTGCCAGATCACGAATCGCCGTCCCCTCTGCCAAAAACTCTGGGTTGGAGAGCACCGAAAAAGTTTTCAGCTCCGACGATGGATCAACGGACCCCAAAATCGCCTTGACGGCTTCCGCCGTTCGAACTGGAAGGGTGCTTTTCTCCACCACGATCGTGTGTCCGTTGGCGGCCTTCGCCACCGTGCGCGCACAGGCTTCTACCCAGCGGAGATCACTGGCCTGCCCGGCTCCCAGGCCCTTGGTCTTGGTGGGTGTGTTCACGGAGATGAACACCATGTCGGCAGCCGCAATCGTTTCCTCAACCTCTGTGGAGAAAAATAAATTTCGGCCGCGCGCCCGCTCCACCACCGCATCCAGGCCTGGTTCATACACAGGCAACTTGGAGAGATCGCGGTTGTTCCAGGCCAAAATCCGATCCTGATTGATGTCCACAACCGTGACCTTCACATCCGGGCAGCGATCGGCGATCACGGCCATGGTCGGACCACCCACGTAGCCAGCCCCGATACAGCAAATCGAACGAATAGTGGAGTTGCTGCTCATCAGAAAAACTATGGCGCCATCTTTGATTTCGGCAGGTTATCGCTGTTTAGTCAGGTAAGACAGGGCGTCCTCCCAGCTGAGTTGCTGTTCCTCACCCTCACCGCGCAAGGGCTTCAGCCGCAACTGGCCAGCCAAAGCCTCTGCGTCGCCAAGCACCACAGCCCATGGCGCACCGGAACGATCGGCACGCTTGAACTGCTTGCCAAACGACGCGCTCGAGCCATCCAGCTCAACGGCAAGACCTGCCCCCCTCCATCGCCGGGCCAAGGTCAACGCTTGCGGTTCAGCCTGCTCGCCGCGATTGATGACGTACACCAGCGGTGCTGACGTTGCTGTGAGCCGGGCGGCAGCGCCATCGGGATCGGCTTGCGCAGCAGCGGCGATGACCAGCAACAGACGTTCCATCCCTAAGGCCCAGCCGATCGCGGGCGTGGCTGAGCCACCCAATTGCTGGAGCAAACCGTCGTAACGACCACCACCACAGACCGTGGCCTGGGCACCGAGTTGATCGCTCGTGATTTCAAAGGCGGTGTGGCCGTAGTAATCGAGACCGCGCACCAAGCGAGTATTGAGTTGATAGGGAATCTGCAGCGCGGTCAGCAAGGCACACACCTGTTCAAACCGATCCACACTCTCCTTACTAAGTGCCTTCAACAACGTTGGAGCGTCGTTCAGCAGAAGCTGGGTTCCCTTGTCTTTGCTGTCAAGAATGCGCAGGGGGTTGGTGCTGAGACGCGCTTGGGACTCCGCATCCAACTGCTCAACGCGCTCTTCGAGCCACTCCACCAGCTCAGAGCGAAAGCGCTGGCGATCGTCAGGAGTGCCCAAGCTATTGATTTCAAGCTTAAGGCCCTGAATCCCCAAATCAGACAACAGATCCCAGGCCAGAGCGATCACCTCAGCATCGCTTCGCGGACTGCTGGCCCCGAGAAATTCGACACCGATCTGGTGAAACTGGCGCTGACGGCCGGCCTGAGGACGTTCATAACGAAACATCGGGCCGCCGTACCACAGCCGCTGAGGCCCCTGACTCAGCAGGCCATGCTGGAGCGCAGCTCTCACCACAGAGGCAGTGCCTTCTGGACGCAGGGTGCAAGAGCGGTCGCCCCGATCCAAAAAGGTGTACATCTCCTTGCCCACCACATCCGTGGCCTCACCAATGCCCCGCCCAAACAGTTCCGTGAATTCGAGCAAAGGCGTACGAATTTCGTCTAAGCCTGCGCAACGAAAGTGTTCGCGCGCCACCGACTCCACGGCCTGCCAACGTCTTGTCTGCTCCGGCAGAAGATCCACCATGCCGCGCAACGTCTGCAGCTGACTCACAGCCAATTCCAAGAGATGAAAACAGTCTGCCGGGCCGAGGCTGAATCAAACTTCCGGGAAAGGACACAACCCGTCATTCTTGTTAGTGGGCTACGAGAGGACTGGAGCAACTTCTGACTTTTGAACAACTATTTGTGCTGTGATCATGAGGTTATCCCTTTCAACAGTGGTTCAAACGAGCACACGCAAAGGCATTGTTCTCGCTGGCGGGAGCGGCAGCCGACTGCATCCGATCACCCAAGTCGTAAGCAAGCAACTACTTCCCGTCTACGACAAACCAATGATTTATTACCCCCTCAGCACCTTGATGCTGGCGGGAATTAGGGATGTTCTGATCATCACGACTCCCCATGATCGCGATGTGTTCGAACGGTTGCTTGGCGATGGATCTGCCTGGGGCATGGAAATCCAATACGCCACACAGGCCAGTCCAGACGGACTCGCTCAAGCGTTTCTGATCGGAGCCGACTTCCTCAATGGTGCACCCGCCGCCCTTGTTTTAGGAGACAACCTCTTCCATGGGCACGACCTCATTTCCCAGCTGATGAACAGCACTGAACAGCAGAAGGGAGCCACAGTGTTTGCCTATCCCGTTAGCGATCCCGAGCGCTACGGCGTCGCTGAATTTGATGGCGAAGGGAAAGTTTTAAGCTTGGAAGAGAAGCCCAAACATCCCAAAAGTCGTTTCGCAGTGACGGGCCTTTATTTCTACGACCACACCGTGGTGGAGCGTGCCCGGCAAGTCGAACCCTCTCCCCGCGGAGAACTCGAGATCACCGATCTCAATGCGATGTATTTGAAAGAAGGACAGCTTCGGGTTGAATTGATGGGACGAGGAATGGCCTGGCTCGACACAGGCACATGCGACTCGCTCAACGATGCAGCCAGCTACATCCGCACCCTCGAACATCGACAGGGTTTAAAAGTGGGCTGTCCTGAAGAGGTGGCCTGGAGAAAAGGTTGGATCGATAACGAACAGCTCAATCGGCTCGCGCAACCGCTGAAAAAAAGCGGCTATGGAACCTATCTCCTTCAAATGCTCGAGGAAAGTGTGAGTGACCGTGCTGCTCTGCAAACCAGCCTGAGGGTGAGCGAGTGAATGTTGAAACCTTGCAAACAAAACAAGGGTCAACCATTTCGGGTCCGCTACTCATCACACCCAGAGCCTTTGGCGATGACCGTGGCTGGTTTTTTGAAAGCTGGAACCAAACGCGTTTCAACGAAGCCATTGGACAGACCGTGGAGTTTTCCCAAGACAACCACTCACGATCGATTCAAGGGGTTTTAAGAGGCTTGCACTATCAATTAACCCCTGAACCTCAAGCCAAGCTTGTCCGTTCCAGTGTGGGATCTGTTTTTGATGTAATAGTCGATATTCGACAGGCTTCATCAACATTTGGTCAATGGGTTGGTGCTGTCTTAAGTGCTGAAAACAAAGTACAAGTATGGATACCCGAGGGTTTTGCCCACGGTTTCCTTACTTTGAGTGCCGTTGCAGAAGTGCAATACAAAACTCGTGGGTTTTGGAATAAGGCTTGTGAACGTGCCATTCGATGGGACGATCCAACATTGGCCATTGATTGGCCGCAAGGCGAATTAAATGGCAACACCATCAGCATGTCTGAAAAAGATGCCGAAGCCCCTGACTTCATTTCGGCCAGGACATCAGGAGATCTGTTCCCATGAAAATTTTACTCACCGGAAGCGCAGGACAACTGGGCCAGGCCTTACTTGATTCCAGGCCTGAGACGGTTGAACTCATCTCCACAACCCGTCAGGAGCTGGATCTCTCCGATGCCGAGGTCTGCCGATTAGCAATACAAAAGTACCGACCCGATTGGGTTCTCAACGCTGGGGCTTACACCGATGTCGATCAAGCAGAGTCCGAACCCGAGTTGGCCCATGCCATTAATGCAGGAGCGCCCGAAGCCTTTGCGCAGGAGCTCGATCGCCAGGGGGGCCGACTTTTACAGGTGAGCACTGATTTTGTCTTTGATGGGCAACAGGGTTCTCCATACCGAGTCGATCAATCCACGACACCCCTTGGTGCTTATGGGCGAAGCAAGGCTGCTGGAGAACGGGCGATCCAAAGAATCTTTGGTCACGACAACCCGCAAGCGGTCATCCTGCGTACAGGCTGGGTTGTGGGTCCAGTCGGTCGAAATTTTGCTCTCACGATGTTGCGTCTTCATCGCGAACGTGAGCAACTGGGAGTGGTTGCTGATCAAGTGGGATGCCCCAGCAGCACCCTGAATTTGGCTGCTGCGTGCTGGAAAACGATCACGCTGGGAGCCCACACACCTTTGCCACCGATCCTGCATTGGAGTGATGCAGGAGCCGCAAGCTGGTATGACGTGGCAGTGGCCATCGGAGAACTCGGCCATTCACTTGGCTTGGTGGACGCCCCCGCCCAGGTGAATCCGATCACGACCGCCGACTATCCAACACCCGCGTCTCGCCCGAGCTACTCACTTCTGGATTGCACGAACACACGATCGGCCTTGCAACTCGATGGACAACATTGGCTAGAAGCCTTGAAACATCTTCTGCTTCGGATCAAAGCTCACTGAAAGCTATTAAGCATTAGCGCCGTCAGTTTATTTAAACCGCTTATTCAATCCCGATTCAATGGCTAAGTCTATGCCAACTACTGCAGAACTGCTCGGAACGCGTCAACGCATTTTGGTCACCGGCGGTGCCGGATTTATCGGAGGTGCAGTCGTCCGACGGCTATTGCGGGAGAGCGACGCCATCGTTTTCAACCTCGACAAGATGGGGTATGCCAGCGACCTCAAATCGATCGAGGAGATCATCCAAGAGCTGGGCGTTGAGCATCTAGATCGGCATCAATTACAGCCGATTGATCTCTGCGATGCGGAAGCTGTTCAACAAGCAGTCAAAGTCGCCGATCCAGACCTTGTGATGCACTTGGCGGCAGAAAGCCATGTAGATCGCTCCATTTCTGGACCAGGTGTCTTTATTGAAAGCAATGTGACCGGCACATACAACCTTCTCCAAGCCGTGCGATCACATTTTGAACAACTCACACCAGAGCGGCGCGAACCATTCAGATTGCATCACATCAGCACAGACGAAGTATTTGGCTCCCTTGGCCATGAGGGTCGTTTTTCAGAGACAACGCCTTACGACCCTCGCAGTCCCTATTCAGCCAGCAAAGCGGCAAGCGATCATCTTATTCAGGCCTGGCACCACACCTATGGACTACCCGTGGTGCTCACCAATTGCAGCAACAACTATGGCCCTTGGCAGTTTCCCGAAAAACTGATTCCAGTGGTGGTTCTCAAGGCTGCAGCAGGAGAGCCAATCCCCCTCTACGGAGATGGCATGAATATTCGCGATTGGCTGCATGTGGAAGATCACGTGGACGCTCTGCTGCTGGCCGCATGCAGAGGGCAATCAGGCCGAAGCTATTGCGTTGGTGGCTATGGGGAGCGCACAAACACTGAAGTTGTGGAGACGATTTGCCAGTTACTAGACGAGCTTCAGCCCTCCGGGAAGTCCCACCAGCGGCTGATCACGCCCGTCAGAGATCGCCCTGGACACGACCGCCGTTACGCCATAGATCCGAGCCGGATTGAGACTGAACTGGGCTGGCAGCCCAAATACAGCTTCGAAAAAGGTCTAGAAGCCACAGTGGGTTGGTACCTAGAGCACCAGTCCTGGTGCCAGCAGATGAGATCCAGGCCTGGATGACTTACACCCGCAGGGTCTGGGCCGCCTCACCTTTCAGTAGATCGCCATAGGCAGCTGGCAATCCCTCCGCCAACGGAATCTGGGCGCTCCATCCCAACCTCTTCATTTGGCTCACATCAAGCTGTTTCTTGGGTGTTCCATCCGGCTTACTGGTATCCCACTCGATCGTTCCTTCAAAACCCACCACCGCAGCAATCTGCTCCGCTAATTCCTTAATTGTTAAATCCACTCCCGTTCCCACATTCAAAAAAGCCAACGGTTTCCCTTGATCATCTCTGGGTGCCTCTTGATCAAGAGCGCTCCAGTTTTCCAGCGCAAACACGCAGGCATGACCTAAATCATCCACATGCAAAAACTCTCGCATCGGTGATCCCGTTCCCCAACAGGTCACAATTTTTGATCCTGCTTCCTTAGCTTCATGGAAGCGGCGGATAAAGGCCGGCAGCACATGGCTATTTTCCGGGTGATAGTTATCTCCAGGGCCGTATAAATTTGTTGGCATCAAGCTGATCGCATCAAAGCCATACTGTTTTCTTAGCGATTCGCACAGCTTGATCCCGGTAATCTTGGCGATCGCATACCACTCATTCGTTGGCTCCAATGCCCCCGTCAATAACGCTTCTTCTTTGATCGGTTGCTCAGCAAACTTCGGGTAAATGCAACTACTACCCAGAAACAGAAATCGCCTCACCCCTGCTTTCCAAGCGCCTTCAATCACATTCGTTTGGATCTTCAGGTTCTCCAGCAAGAAATCAGCTGGATAGGTGTCATTCGCATAAATTCCTCCCACCTTGGCGGCCGCCAGCACCACCACATCAGGCTTATTTTTTTCGTACCAAGCTTTCACCGCTTCTTGATTGAGCAGGTCCAACTCCTGCCGATTTGGAATCAGCAAGGCTCCACCTTTCGCTTCATCGCCATAACCCTGCTCCTGCAACGCCCTACAAATTGCGCTGCCCGCCATGCCCCGCGCGCCGGCAACAAAAAAACGGTCATCAGCTTTGATCAAGCTGCTCACGCTTTAGCTCCAGCGGCCTTGACGGCATCAGGATTCGTGGGTGGATTCTCCATCGAGCCCACCACATTGAATCCTTTCAGCTTCAAGTAAGCCTCCTTCTTGGCTTCCTCCTTATCCGTCGCCACCATCTCCGCCACTAATTCCTCCAGCGTTGCCGTTGGCGTCCAGCCCAGCTTCTCCTTCGCCTTGGTGGGATCACCCAGCAACGTCTCCACTTCAGAAGGGCGGAAATAGCGCGGATCAATCCGCACCACCACTTCTCCGCTGCTGCGTTTGCCGGTTTCCTCCAAGCCTTCGCCTTCCCACTCAATCTCGCCCCAGCCCAGCTCCAATGCCGTTAATTCAATAAACCGCCGCACGCTTTCCTGCCGCCCCGTGGCGATCACAAAATCCTCCGGTGGACCCTCCTGCTGCAGCATCCGCCACTGCATCTCCACATAATCCCTGGCGTGGCCCCAATCCCGCAGCGAATCGATATTGCCCATGTACAGGCAATCCTCTAAACCCGCATCAATACGCGCCAAACCCCGAGTGATCTTGCGCGTCACAAATGTTTCACCGCGCCTCGGGCTCTCATGATTAAACAGCACTCCATTGCAGGCATACATCCCATAGGCCTCGCGGTAATTCACAGTGATCCAATACGCATACAACTTCGCCACCCCATAGGGGCTTCTTGGATAAAACGGCGTGCTCTCCTTCTGCGGCATCTCCTGCACCAACCCATACAACTCACTGGTGCTCGCCTGATAAATCCGCGTTGTCCCCGTAAGCCCCAGCATCCGCACCGCTTCTAAAATTCGCAGCGTGCCCAACGCATCACTATTCGCGGTGTATTCCGGTGCTTCAAAACTGACCGCCACATGGCTTTGAGCACCAAGATTATAAATCTCATCCGGCTGCACCTGCTGAATAATCCGGATCAAATTGCTGCTATCCGTTAGATCCCCGTAGTGCAATAACAACCGCGGATCATCCTCATGGGGATCCTGATACAGATGATCAATTCGGGTTGTATTAAAACTACTTGCTCTTCTTTTGATCCCGTGCACCTCATAGCCCTTTTCTAGCAACAATTCCGCTAAATAACTGCCATCTTGACCGGTAATACCTGTAATCAAGGCTTTCTTATGGCTTTTCACAAAAAAACTCGTATTCATCTTCTCATAATAAAATGCCACCGGACCTAGCAGGGCTCACAAGGGGGAAAGTGGTTCAAGGCATAAGGATGAAAAGGTCATACCAAAGTCATACGACGAAGACCGCATAAAACCTCTTAAGAAGATCATGCTAGAGACCAGCGAAAGGCGGCTTTGTAAACAATCAGTAACATCATTACGCCCTGTGGCAAAAGATGAGCTAAACTGAAGAATGAGCGAATTTTAAGGCTTGACTTGAACCAACGAAAACCATTATAATTTTATCAGCAAAATCAAATGAAAATACTTCTCAAGCAAAGCAACTTACCTAACAAGCCAACCACAATACCAATTTCACCTGAAACCGTAATGGCTTTAAAGAATAGGTTATTTTAATGGCAATTCAGTATAAAGAGTAAATTACTCCATGAGCGCTAACGTCACAATCATTAGGCCGAACAGAAACGTTTCTTTTTTTGAGTGGAAGGAGCTTTCTCAATATCGCGACCTACTTTTTCATCTGGCACTGCGCGACGTCAAAATTCGCTATAAACAAACTAACTTAGGAATAGTATGGGTAGTACTCCAGCCTCTCGTACCGGCAATTATATTTGCGGTTCTATTTGGAAATTTTGGACGACTTCCCAGTAATGGCCAGCCTTACTTGCTGATGGTTTTCACCGGACTCGTCTCTTGGGGATTTCTTTCCAACTCAGTAGGCAGAGGCAGTGGGAGCCTTGTTGCAAATTCCAGCTTATTATCAAAAGTTTACTTCCCTAGGATTATTATCCCGATTTCTTCAATTGCCTCAGTAATAGTAGATGGCCTCGTTGGGATTGCTGCAATGTTGGCGCTAACTTTTGCATTTGGCGTCAAGCCAGGATTACACAATCTCACAGCACCATTTTTTTTGATTGCATCATTATCAATGGGGTTAGGAATAATGCTCCTAGCAGCTTCACTCAATGTTTACAAGCGTGACATTGGATATGCAATACCTTTCGTTCTTCAAGCATGGAATTACACAACACCAATTGTTTACTCCAGTAGTCTAATCCCTGAGAAATGGTTATTCATTTACTCCCTCAACCCAACGGTTGGACTGATAGAGGGTTTTAGATGGTCTATATTGGGAGGAGAGCCACCTACTCCACTTATGCTGACAAGTATGATGGCAGGAATTACGGTATTTCTTATAGCCGGTTTATCTGTATTTAAAAAAATCGAGCGCGGCTTTGCCGACATTGTTTAATGGCAATTCAATGAGCAATACCTTGGATTCAGTCATAAGAGTAAGATCTCTTGGTAAATCTTATTCAATCACACACACAAAAAAACCAAATGAGGACAAGGATAGTCGAAAATACAAATTATTCTCGTGGCTCAAGTCGAAAACCAATGATGCTTACAGCAAAGAAGAGTTTTGGGCACTCAAAGATTTAGATTTTGACGTCCCACAGGGGAAAGTTTTTGGAGTAATTGGTAGAAATGGTGCTGGAAAAAGCACACTTCTAAAAATCCTTTCTCGAATTACAGATCCCACAAAAGGATTTGCAGAGATTCATGGGCGAGTTGGATCATTACTTGAAGTTGGCACAGGCTTTCACCCTGAACTATCGGGCCGAGAGAATATTTATCTCAACGGCACGCTTTTGGGGATGAAGCGCCGAGAGATCAAATCGGTTTTTGACGAAATCGTTGATTTCGCAGAAGTAGAGAGGTTTATCGACACGCCCGTAAAACGCTATTCAAGCGGTATGTACGTACGGCTTGCCTTTGCAGTTGCAGCACATCTTCGTCCTGAGATACTGATAATTGATGAAGTTCTTGCCGTTGGCGATATCAGCTTTCAAAAAAAATGCTTAGGCAAAATGAAAAGCGTTACCGGTGAGGGGAGAACCGTTATTTTTGTGAGCCATGCCCTAAGTACGATTAATGGACTTTGCGATGAATGCATGCTCCTCGAAAATGGACGCGCAAAAATAATTGGCCCAACGGCCGACGTCACTAGTGCATATTTTGATGCCAATCAAGATACTCAAGGCGCACAGCTGGACTTCAGAAATGACCCACAAGGTGATAATAAAGCACAACTACTGGCTGCACGATTAATCGATCGCGAAGGGAATCAACTCAAACATGTCAAATTAGAGAATGAATTTGGTATTGAAATCACCTATGAAATCAAAAATATTGAGCAGCCTATTATCCCAAATTTACATTTTTATCAAGCTGGCACATGTGCATTCGTAACTGCTCCAGCTAATCCACCTAAGACCGAAGTTGGCATCCATAAAGCCATTGCTTGGTTACCAGCACGACTCCTCAATGAAGGGCTTTACAGCATCAATATTGCTGCCAGTTC
>QCUZ01000003.1:0-40540 GCA_003210555.1 Synechococcus sp. AG-683-A03
ACGCAACAGTCCTCGCACCACCAAAGTATTAACGTCATCGCGCTCTGGGTCTCCGGCAAAGGACCAAATGTTGCGCATCCGAGCACCAACAATCCATGGGCCGGAATGATAAAAAGCGAGAAAAGCTGGTCCGGCTGACACCTTTCCGCTATCGATCGTGCCATCACCAGTAGGGAAGACGATCGATGAACCAAGCCCAACTGTCCAGTCAGACCCAAGGTTGGGAACAAGAAAAGCTGTTGGACTGACATCTGAGAGGCCAGCCTGATTTTTTTGATCGAAATCCACGACTGCTGGAAGCCCGGCAGGAGAAAAACCAAGCACCGGATCGGCTTGGGGCAAAGAAAGAAAGCGAAAGATCGTTCGCGTTAGCACTGTCCAGTCATCATTGATCCGAAACGGAACAACAGGCTGCAATTTGAAGATTTGAAGCGACCTGTCCTGAGCTGCAGAGGGGTCAATCGATCGCGGAGCCCATTGCGTGTTGGGGACAACATCCCATTCCGCCCAAAGACGGGTGTATGAGGTAATGGGATTAGGACGAGCGCTTACTGATAGCGGAAAAATCTCAAGGAAAAAGATCCAGAAAATACTGGAAAAAAGCACCCTGAATTTTGAGAAATTCACGATCAGAATCCAGAACCTAGGACAATATTGGACAAATTAAATACAAAAGGGGTAGTGCTCCGCATGGAAAGGACCAGAGTAAAACTTACGCAACAATTAGCGAAGGTGAAAGAAAGAATTCAAAAAATCGTAAGACTAAAAAGACTGATCGGCATGTCGCCTTTTTAAGAGTGTTTGACTTGGCATTTCAAGGAATTCTTGCTTGTAGTGACGCGCAAAATGGGAACGGCCCACAAAACCGAAATGCGATGCTACACCATTAACGCCACAAAGGTTATTCTCAATACAAAATTCAGCATCTAACAAAGCATGTCTCACTTGGTGCAATCGAACAGATCTAAGAACTTGAAGAGGAGACATTTTGAATTTTTCCTTACAACCATTAAACAAAGAAGTACGGGACTGATGCAACAAGGAACATAGATCATTTACTTCAAAAGGCTTGGTCGCTGATGAATTCGCTAAAGCCAAAACCTGCAAGGCAGCCTCGTGACGATCACGCCTGGGAAGAGCAAGTCCGACCTTTCGATCATCATGTCCTATAAAACAATCAATGAGAATTGATAATATTTCTTCCTCTATCAACTGTGGAGACAGGTCAAGAGAAGGCATGTTTTGCCATAGCCTATTCAAATACTGAACGAAGCAAGAAGATACATTGCTATTAGTCAGAATATTAAAAGCACTCAATATATCTTTCATAACGAAAAAACAACCGAGCTCGGTCATTTTTTTTGCGAAAAAATGCTCTGGCACAATAATAGAGCAAAACCTACAACCAGCACTTAACTGCAAATCAAGATCTTTTAAATTTTCATTAAATCCGAAGATTGCAGGCTTTGTGATTGAAACACCCTGAGCAACAATGCCATCTAGTGCGGGGCTATCTGACAAATTAAGCGAAAAAAGAAACTTTCCGGCTTTTCTATCAGCACAAAAAGCCACCTTTTTATTCAGCTCAACAAGCACTAAAGCGATATTAACCAAAGGAAGAATCTGAACCACACCATCAAGCGATCCCCTCTCCAGAGGCAGAACAGACGCATCAATAAGTTGCCTATTCAATATTGCTTCCATATCGACCGTACTTTTAATATTAAATCGCAAAGGAGAGAACATCAATACTGCGACATACTCAACTTAATTTTAACAGGTGAACAATCCAAATGACGAAGCCAATTAGCCCATTTGTTCACGATACAGAAAAGTCCAAAAAGCGTCAAAATCCGATCCAATCAGAACCGAGCCAAAAAGATCCAACCAATTACAAGCAGAAAGTAATTAGATTTTCCGCAATTAAATTAGAAGAATCAGTCATCAGCCGACAGGACACTCATCAACTTACCAAGAAAATCCACAAAATACTCATCAGGCGAAAGCATTTTTCACTTACAAATCAAAAGCAGCAGTCACGATTAGCAACTTATCATAAGGCAGGACGAAAGTGCATCTGGACATTTAAGTCATTAAGTAATCACTCAAATGCATTGCATATGCGTCAACTCGCAGCAAAGACTACTGAACTGATTTTGCACTACAAATCTAGTAAAGCATGATAATTAAAATGAATGTTATTAGCCCAGCCCAGAACAGCAAACTCTATTTATTTAACAACAATTTTTTCGCTTGCAACATCAGATCTTGCAAATCTTCGTCTGAAATAAGACCTTCTTGGTTTAACATTGTTGCGAGTTCAATCTTTTTGTTCAAAATAGAAAATGCATAGGCTTCATCACAGTTTCTACTATTCTTGCTAAATAAAGGAATAGAAATGACAGCACCCATCGCATAGCCGGCTCCATTTTTACTGTAGCGATCTCCTAATACTTCATCAAAGTCTAAAAGATCATTTCGCTCAGACAAACCACCGTAAAGATTAAATGTTGTAGGAGTTCCATCTTGGCTCACACATCTCGTACCATCAGGAAGATCAACTTCGAATCGAGGACCTAGGATATTTTGAAAAGTTAATCCTGTTAAATCACTTAGAGGTAATCTTTCTAGGGTTGGAACATTGACTTGCGCGACTCCAGGATACGCTGATAACAGGAGCGCGTTAACAATGTTACTCGTGAGCCAGGAGCAGAAGAATTTTTTCTGGGTTTGTCGGTGATGCAAATCCATAATCGACCTGGTTGAAGGGATGATGTTGGAATACTTACAACAACACGTTTTGCAGTGTTGTCTCTCAGATTTAGATTTTTAGGGTTTACACGAACATCCTGGATTTTTTCTCCAGGCACGTTTTTACCTTCGACATTCTTATAAGCCTCAACAATAAATTGACCTGGCTTTGAACCTGCTAAAAATGCTTGGGTTTTAATTACAATGCGCGAACCTAGACCAGGTGAGACAGTTTTATTATCTGGGTTCAGTCCCAAAGCTGCTGCGAGAAGAAAAGAAGAAATCATTTATTCGGTCTCTTGAAGGCAAGTAACTCTAACCACAAACTCATAATCACTTGGCTCCAAGCCGACGCGTGCAATCAACCATGTTGAGAAGGGAGTTCCAGCACTTGAAACAATATAAGGCACTCGAGGACTAGGGGCTTGATAATTAAGAGAATTATCCTCATAAAGTCTAGAGAAAGCATTGTCGATCAAGAGATACATTGAAGTCCTCTGAATCTCAAGCCCGGACTGACTGACGATATCCAGACTTATATCTACCAAACTATTACTAGATATCGAAAGGTTATCTGTAGGTCGGGCTGTTAAACTGGAATAACTAGAATTCACAGGCTCATAAGTCATAGCAATATTGGCCTCGTTGTTTTGAATAGTGCAAAAGAAAGGAACATTCGCAGAGTATGTTGCTGTGTTTGTTTTAGCAAAAGCTTTATGCACAAAAGGCATAAAAACATTGCAAAAGATTAGCAAAATACTAATTTTGATGTGTAAAGTTTTTACGCGAGACACTGACTCAAGAAAGTGCTAAATAGTTTCTGAAAGGAAAACAAGAAATAAAATGAGCCTTCACTCGAAGGCTCATTTTGTTCAAACATTAGCCCAACATTGCGTCAACCAGCACCATCTAGAACAGTAAGAACTACTGTGTATTCATAGCTTCCTAATGTATCAGCGTCAGAAACAGTGAGAGGCATTGTGAAAGCAGTTTCAACACCATTGGTGAGTCCTAAGTTTGTAGAACTTGACGCAGAAGTTCCATCTGTGGAAATCAGATCAGAAGAGCCGTTATTGAGAGCGAGAGCAAAAGATGTACTCACTCCCACAGGTTCGTTTACTGTCGTGATAGCACTGAGAGTGGCACTTGCATCGAAGTTGCATGTGATGCCAACTGTTCCGGTGGTACCGGTCAAAGTTTGAGCAACAGAATCATAAGTGAGGGTAACAGTCTCATCAGCTCCATTTTGGAAGCTGTAATCGCAACTGCCTGGAACTGTTGCCTGATAAGTGACTTGGTTAGTGGTGTTAGCCAGAGCTGCTGCTGGCATGAATCCGAGACCAATCGCTTGTAAAGCGACCAACGAAAGATGTTTGAAGTTCATGAGAAAAATCAATCCACTTTATTTTGACTTTCTGAGGAGAGAATGAGAGTGATCTGAGAGCCAGTTGAGTGCAATCAAGAGGCTGTGGGCTCAAGTGGTAAAACAAACAGGAACTCAATAAGGATGATTACGGCGCAGCCCGATGAACAAATGGGCTCACCTAACATCTGAGTCCACGGGCGTGAACAAATGGGCTCGCCAAATCTCAGCCAATTTCATCCGAGCCTGGCGGCCAACTCTCCGAGCGACTCATGCGTTGCGCCGGGCAAAGCCATCAGGCGAGAAAAGCATGCACGAAGAACAACTAGCCAACTCGTTGCGTTCGTTCTTGGGATGGGTTTGAGCGCAAGCCCAGCAATAGCCGCAACAAACAAAGTATCGATTCTGTTTTCTGGACGGGTACCAGCTTTATGCGATCGCAAAAACAGTAGAAATCAAAGCGAAAGGGCATCCTCACTGGCCAGACGCACATTGCGTACTCAAAAACCAATCGGTTCGACTGGCCAGAGGTTGTCGACTTGTCTTGTCTATTAGGACTAAACCTACCTACTCACAAAAGTATTAGCTAGAAGCTTTTATCAATAATGCTGCCACTAGAACTTGCCTTTTTAGGCTCATAAAACCAAATCAATCACCGATGTCATCCGTTTCGATGACCGGGGCAAAGACACTTCGGATTTCTGCCAGACCAAAAACGGAGTGCACTGCTGTGCAAACCCCAAACGAAGTGTTCTCTAAATACGGATAATGGGGGTATGAGCTTCTCTGCTGCCCCCACAGAAAGTTTTGACCTGATCGTCGTAGGGGGCGGTCATGCCGGTTGTGAAGCAGCAATTACAGCAGCGCGGCTTGGCCTGAACACCGCTCTCTTTACCCTCAATCTCGACCGGATCGCCTGGCAGCCCTGTAATCCTGCCGTTGGCGGTCCGGCCAAAAGCCAGCTTGTCCATGAAGTGGATGCCCTTGGTGGCGTGATCGGCCGCCTCGCTGATGCCACCGCCATCCAAAAGCGGGTCTTGAACGCCAGCCGCGGCCCTGCGGTTTGGGCCCTGCGTGCCCAGACCGACAAACGCCATTACTCCCGGGAGATGCTGAAGCTGCTGCATCACACGCCCAACCTGGCCCTGCGCGAAGCGATGGTGACGGGACTCGAGGTGGATGGAGATCCCAATCAACCGGGCAGTGCCCGAATCACAGGAGTTCGCACCTACTTCGGCAGTGTGTATGGCGCCCAAGCCGTGGTGCTCACCGCTGGCACCTTCCTTGGCGGCCGCATTTGGGTGGGCCATCAATCGATGTCTGCCGGCCGTGCCGGCGAGCAGGCCGCTGAAGGATTAACCGACGCCTTGAAGCAGCTGGGCTTCCAGACCGATCGGCTCAAAACCGGCACCCCTGCCCGCGTTGATCGCCGCAGCATTGCGCTCGACCAATTGGAAGCGCAACCCAGCGATGCCGCCGATCGCTTCTTTTCGTTTGACCCAACGGCCTGGGCCAGCGGCGAACAGATGAGCTGCCACATCACCCGCACCACAACAGCAACACATCAGCTGATCAAAGACAACCTTCATCTCACCGCGATTTACGGCGGCATCATCGACAGCAAAGGCCCGCGCTATTGCCCCTCGATCGAAGACAAGATCGTGCGCTTTGCCGACAAAGACTCCCACCAAATCTTCCTTGAGCCAGAAGGACGCGACACCCCAGAGATTTACGTGCAAGGGTTTTCTACAGGGTTGCCAGAAACGATCCAACTGGAACTGCTGCGCACCCTCCCAGGTTTGGAGCAATGCGTGATGCTTCGGCCGGCCTATTCCGTTGATTACGACTACCTTCCCGCCACCCAACTCAAACCCTCTCTAGAAACCAAACGGGTACGCGGTCTGTTTAGTGCCGGGCAACTCAACGGCACCACTGGCTACGAGGAAGCCGCGGCCCAAGGCCTAGTGGCTGGCCTCAATGCCGCCCGCTTGATCGGAGATCAGGAGCCCGTGCACTTCCCCAGAGAAAACAGCTACATCGGCACGATGATCGACGATCTGGTGAGCCAAGACTTACGGGAGCCTTACCGGGTGCTTACCAGCCGCAGTGAATACCGCTTGGTGCTGCGTGGTGATAACGCCGACAGGCGTCTCACCCCCCTGGGCCGTGAGCTTGGACTGATTGACGACCGGCGTTGGCAGCTGTTCAACGAAAAGCTCCAGGCGATGAAGGACGAAAAACAACGCCTTGAGACTGTTCGCCTCAAAGTCAGCGACCCAGTCGCACCAACCGTTGAGAAAGAAAGCGGAGCTCCAATCCGAGGTTCGATCACACTCGCAGATCTCTTGCGTCGATCAGGAGTCCATAGCTCTGATCTCGTACGCCATGGCCTGGCCGATCCCGAACTTCCCCTCGCGGTGCGGGAGGGCGCGGAGATCGACATTAAATACAGCGGTTACCTGCAGCGCCAGCAACAACAGATCGATCAAGTGAAACGCCAAAGCCTGCGCAAACTCCCCGCCGATCTTGATTACGCCAGCATCGGCACCTTGTCGCGAGAGGCACGCGAAAAGCTCGCTGCTATACAACCCACCACGTTGGGGCAGGCCACACACATTCCTGGGGTCAGCCAAGCAGATCTCACAGCCCTGCTGCTTTGGCTGGAGCTACAAAAGCGTCGATCCCAAAAGAGTGATGGCCTCGCCAGCAGCGCCAACTCTCGATAACTTTGCTTCAATCAAAGGTTTGCAGTGCCCTCTCGCCTCTCCACATCCACGGCGTATTGGAATCTGCGCGCTGAGCAGGTGATGGATCAGGTCTTTCAAGAGGCAGTGCCTGCGCTGAAGGCCGTTGAGATTCAACTGGAACCGGCACCAGATCCAGCCAATCATCCCGTTGCGGATCCTCTCCAAACAACGCCTCGCAGCACGCAGCCGTGGCAGCAGCTCACCCTGATCGGCGTCACGCTCGGAGCGCTGCTCTGTAGTGCTTGGTTGGCACGCAGTTGGCAGCTCTCCGAGCAAGCCCTCTATCGCGAGCGCAATCTGGCTCTTACGGAAAAGCTCAAAGCAAGCGCCACCCCTACTCCCGCTCCTTCTGCGTCTCCCAAACCAAAACAACCTGAGGTGGTGGCAACCCTTCCCAGCCTTGAACCGCTAATGCTGCCGCTCAGTGCAGCGATTGCGCCTGTCACAGCCTCATCCGACGCCTCCCCATCCAACTCAGAGGCAAGTGCTACGGCGCCAGCTCCGATGAGCCAGCCTGCTCTCGTGGGAGTTGTGCACGCTGAAGTGGGGGGGTCAGCCATCTTCCAATTAGACAATCAATCGCTCTCTGCAACGCCTGGCGAAAGCATCGGCAACAGTGGCTGGTCCTTGTTGAGTATTTCTAGTACCGGTGCCGTGATTGAACGCAATGGTGAACGCCAATCCCTCTCGATCGGAGGTGCCTTCTAAATAGGAAGATCCAACCAATGATCTTCTAATCGCCTCTAGCGAAGAGAGTCTCTGAAAGGAACTCTTCGCTACTCATAAGGCCTTGAATCGACTGTTTTGCAGAGTTGCATTCTCACAAATGAGAGATAAAAAGAATTGATTGTGCTGGCAGCCATGCATCGACAAATATTCGCCGCATTGTTGATCGCCATTCTTGCCAGCACCCATGCCGATGCCAAACCTTCAAGACCAACGGATACTCCAATCCTGACGAGCGTCTCAAACATTGCTCTTCTAGGTCCAAAAGTGAGGCCGCTTCCTCAACGCTTATGGCCAATCAGACGTGGAGAGAGGATCAGACTGCAATACCCACTTCCTAATCTTGCCCAGGAAGTAAGCCCTTACGGTTGGCGATTTTCAGACCATCGAGATCAATGGCGCTTACATACAGGGCATGATTTAATCGCACCCGCTGGCACAGGAGTCTTGGCGGCACTTTCTGGAAAAGCACTAATGGTGCAACCCATTTCTGGATACGGACTCACGGTCTTGCTGGATCATGGCAACGGCTGGCAAACGCTCTACGCGCATTTAATTAGCGCTCGAATCAGGCCAGGCCAACTCATCCAAACCGGAGACCTGCTGGGGAATGTAGGGAAAAGCGGCCATGCCAGCACCGCTCATCTCCATTTCGAACTCCGTCGATTCAAAAATGGGCAGATGATGGCGATTGACCCTGCCCCACTTCTGAATCAGAACGCATTTCGTTGAGTCAATGTACCCAGGGAAAGACTGGTAGCTGACGCCTAATTAGACATTTATAAATTTAGATTGGTAAATCAAAGTGTAGAAACGTTGCCATACGCCTGCAAAAACTGGGGGACTAAGCCTTCCTACCGAGAACTTCATGAAGTTGAGTGAAATCAGCGATGCGAAGGCACCTGATGATTGATTCATGAAACACGTCTCAATATTGGAGCTAGAGATTCCATTTAGATTTTTTGGAGCGTTAGTCGTGGGTTCTGCCCTAATGATCATGGCTCGTTCTTTTAAAGAAGCTGCATTACTTGGCGGAACCTTTCTCTGCGGACTTGGCGCCCTTGAGCTAGCCCTTCGCTTCAGTGGTTACTGAACTGGTATCAATCCAACCGCCAGCAAAGCGGATCACCTGCTGCTCTGCTCGTCTGCGCCCAAGCTAAGGCTGGTTAGGGTGCGCAAAATTTCACTGAAGCAGCAGGGTTTGCAACGCAAAGCTTCCAACATCAATCTCCGATCCGTGGTGGTGGGAGGTGCCTCCTGACATCATCCTCAGAGCTGGCATTGTCGTCTGGGCTCATGCCATCTCCCACGTGCTTATGGGAGGCACCGGCCGCAACGGTTGCGGCCGGTGATGACCCAGGAGAATTACCCGGTCCCTGGAGACTGATGCTCCTCGGAGATGGCAGTCCAACCCGTCACCTGCGCCTGCTGACAGGACATCCCGTAGCCGTGGAATTAATTGCCATGGCAGCAGAAGTAGGGGGGCAAGCTTCCGCCGGCTGCCCGCGCGAAGTGCAAGAACTCACGCCTCCCTTACTCCGCCGGCAGGTCTGGTTGAACTGTGGTGAGCAAACCTTGGCGTGGGCTGAAAGCTGGTGGAACCAAGACGAAGCCAACCAGCACCTGCAAGACAGAAACCTGCCGATCTGGCTCAGCCTCACGCAGGGCCGCTCTGAGCTGTTTCGCGAAGTGGATGGTTTAGCGCTTGTCCAAGAACCTTGGCTTGAAAACCGGTTTGGCTGCTCGGGACCGTTTTGGAGTCGCCACTATCGATTTTTTAGGCACGGACGGGAGCTCACGGTGATTCGTGAAGTCTTCAGCCCTGCCTTGGAAGAATGGCTAGGAGCCAATCCACGCCAACCCCTTCATCTTTCTAGATGAAGAAAGCCAGCGTTTTTTCCACATTCGTGCTTATCAACTTGCCGAAGTTCTAGCGATCGAGACCATGTCGCTAGTTGCGATGGTTTTATGACAAGTTCCCAGTGGCTAACCCTGTCCGACCTCGGACGCAGATTTGGGCTTTCAGCCAAACATTGCGGCCACGCTCTCGATCATCAAGGATGGCGCGACTGCAACGGACATCCAACGCAAGCGGCGATCACAGCAGGTGCTGCCCAACGCCACAACACCCATCACCACAGCCCCTCAAACCGCTGGAACGCTGATATCTGCGCAACTGTTATCTCCTCCCATGGGCATCACCCCATCCATCGCAGCGAACAGGTTGCGCAGTGGGTGACATTGCTAGAGGCCATGGAAGAAGGATCAGCATCGGTCTCCACCAGCCCGGGGCAAATGGCCGAAGATCTGCCATTGGATCTGATCGAAGAGGTGAACCTTCAGCTCAGCCACCGAGGCTGTCGCTTTCAGGTTCAACGCTTCGAAGAGAGCAACAGCCTCTAATCAACCCAGCCGGAGGCCTTCAGCCTGCCGTCGCGCCTTATCGAGTTGCTCCTTCAGTAGGTCTTCATCGGTATGGCTGAGGTTGGTATGAATCAACCGGGCATGAGGTGCATGGCGACGCAAGCGCTCGATCACACGATCGGGCGTGGCCTCCCTCACTAACAACGCCAAAGCGGCACTGCCCTCAGGAAGGGTTTCCGCGAGTTCTTTGAGGAAGTTGTCATTGATCCCCATGTCATTGAGCGATCCAGAGGCGGCCCCTGCACCCGCGCCAACGGCGAGACCTAGCAAAGGATTAGCAAAGACCAAACCGATCAACAGCCCCCAGAAGCTGCCTCCCATCGCTCCAGCCGCCGTCATGTTGATCGCCTGACGAAGATGCACATGACCGTCTTCGCCATGCTCAAGCACCACCGCATCCTCAAGAGCAATCAAATGCTCTTGCTGGATTGTGACCAACTCGCGACGAACCTCCTCCGCTTCTTGAGCTTTTGGAAAGCCCACAACCACCAAATTGCTCATACAAAAAAAGTATTTTTAGAAGATTAGAGATCAATCGTTCCAGCGATCAGTCTCGTGATCAGTCACGTCGTCTGCTGGAGCGTGGCAATGGGCGTCTGGATGGGCCAGAGCCACGGGAGACAGGTTGGGATGCAGGCGCTGCTGATGGTGGCACTGCAGAACGGGACCACCTCTCCACACGGAAGCTTTCGTCATCAGGCCAGCTGTCGTCACCCCCTCCATAGGTGGACTCAGGCTCAGTAGGCACTGGCGCAACAAGCGGCTGCCGGCGTGAAATCGCATCGAGAGGGCGCTTACGACTTGATCTCCCAGTCGCAGTTGCATCGGCCCGCTGAGGCGGTTCAACCGGATCCCTCCAGTCTTCTTCTTCGTCCATCAGCCAATCGATCTTGTCGCCAACCCAGCGGCCCACTGATTCAAAATCCATTGAGGGGCGTGGAGCTCCGGCAGGACGTCGACCAGGTCGCGTGCCGGCAACACCATCCACCAGTTGACGACCGGTTTCAAGCCACTGATCGAGTCTCCGATCACCCACATCCTGACTGCGCTGCCCCTGACTGCGTTGCCGCGGTTGAAAACGTCCATCCATCTATTGACCTTAACGACGCCGCTGCTGCAGCCAACGCTCCCTTTGCCAACCGATTAACGCGATCGACACTCCACCAGCTTCAAGGACCCAAAGAAACAAATCCATCTCAATCCTGAGCGGGGGCAAGTACATAGCTGAGTAGACAACTCACATGCCAGTGACCGTCATGATGCCGATCACAGCACAACCTGCAAGCGGCTTGCCTGACCCGGCGCCGATAGGGGGTCCTCTGTCCACACGTAGGGCAGATGGCAATCCAGCGAGGGGGACTCTGCTGAACTGGAAAACGATGGCGAATGCTCACCTTGAACCGGGTTTGTGACGCATTAATCGTCTCCATCTGGGCCCGAAAGCAAGGGCCATGGCTCTCCCGTTGACCCAAGACAAGATCCACCCAGGCGTGGATCATTTCATGACAAAGGGTGCTCTCCGTCGCGCAGCGAGGCAAAGGATCGAGCAAGGGTTTTGAGAGCACGATCTCCCGTCCAAGCGGCGGAGCCACCGCCGGGCCTCGGCGGTAAAAGCCAGCCGTCTTTCGCATCCGTCCATCACTCCAGCGCAAGGCAACAAGGGGGCCAGTGCCCCGCACCAAGCCGCCATCAAAGTGTTCTCGATTGAGCCTGTGAAACAACGGCAGCAGGGGCTCGAGGGGCATGGGGACTGCGAAAAAAGCCAAACAGGACGAAAGCCGGCCCAGTCTGCCTCGTTCCTGCATCCAGTCAGTCAGAATCTGCACTCATTCGGATGCACCCGATGGAACTGGGTTTGGTTCGCGAGATCGGTAGCAAGGCTTTATTGGCCGGTGGTGGAGCGCTGCTCCTCTACTGGACATTCACCGCGGTGAAGCTCGTGCTGAGCGCCCGTGGCATTAATCCGCTGATTAAGCAGTTCTTCACGCAAGTGGCAGCGGGCAGAATCGATGCCGCTTATATGCTCACCACCAAGAACTATCGCCAGCATGTGAACCGTAAGCAGTTCATTCGCTACCTGGCTGGTTTGAAGCTGAATCGCTTCCGCAATCTCAAATCTGGTCGCCCGAGGCTGCAGGAAGGCAACATCATCCTGACGGTGAAATTGATCGCAGAAGACAAAGAAGAGATGCCTCTGGATTTCACCTTTATCAAATCGGATGATTCTTGGAAAATCGAGCGAATCGTCGCCGTGAACAGCTGAGCCCGAGGCGTTGAGCAGCTCTCAGCCGCTGAAATCGTCCAGTAGCTCTCAAGTGCGAGCGGAAGAATTGCGGCGCCTGCTCAATCGGGCTGCTCACGCTTATTACGTGCTCGACGCTCCGGACATGGAAGATCCGGTCTATGACCAGCTCTACAGGGAGCTCCAAGAGTTAGAGCAGCAAGATTCAACATTGGTCAGCGCAGACAGTCCCACCCAGCGCGTGGGTGGGCGCATAGCTGAGGGATTCAGCAGCGTGCCCCACAGAATTTCCCTGTTCAGCCTCGACAATGCGTTTAACCATGACGAGCTTCATGGCTGGTATGGACGCTTGCTCAAGGTGCTTGATCGCGCACCAGCAGAAGGATCTTCACCGCCGGCTCTGGCAATGGTGGGAGAACTCAAAATCGATGGCAACGCCCTCGCCCTGAGCTACGAAAAAGGCATGCTCGTTCGGGCCGCAACGCGCGGGGACGGTGACCAGGGAGAAGAGATCACCACCAACGTGCGCACCATCAGCTCCATCCCCTTGCGCTTGCACCTCGAACCGGCACCCGCCTGGGTGGAAGTGCGTGGGGAGGCCTTCATCCCAGATGCCACCTTCCATGCCATCAACAACGAACGCCTGAGCCGCGACGAATCTCTGTTTGCCAATCCCCGCAATGCCTGCGCTGGAACGTTGCGCCAACTGGATCCAAGCGTTGTTGCCTCCAGACGGCTGGACTTTTTCGCTTACACGCTGCACCTCCCCGACGACTGGCAAGGGCGCAGGCCACTCACGCAGTGGGATGCCCTGCAATGGCTAGGAGATGCGGGATTCAAGGTGAATCCAAATGCAGGTTTGTTGCCAGATCTTCAAGCGGTGGAGCAGTTCTTCGACACCTGGGACACCGAGCGCCGGGAGCTCAACTACGCCACAGACGGTGTGGTGGTGAAGCTGAATGATTTACGGCTGCAGGATGCCGCCGGATTCACTCAGAAAGCACCACGCTGGGCGATTGCACTCAAGTATCCAGCGGAGGAAGCTCCGACCAAGATCCTGAGAATCAGCTGCCAGGTGGGACGCACGGGAGTTATAACCCCGGTGGCCGAATTTGAGCCTGTGCTGCTAGCCGGCACGAGCGTCAGCAGGGCCAGCCTCCACAACGCCGACAGGCTGGTGGAGCTCGATCTCCACAACGGCGACACCATTGTGGTGCGCAAGGCCGGAGAGATCATCCCGGAAGTGGTGCGGGTGTTGCCTGAGCTCCGACCGGCGCTCGCCCAGCCTGTGCAGCTCCCCAAGACCTGTCCAGCCTGCGGATCCACCTTGGTGCGCGAAACCAGCGAATCGGCCACGCGCTGTATTAACAGCAGCTGCCCGGCGATCCTGCGCGGTGCCCTGCGCCATTGGGTGAGCAAGGGGGCCTTGGATGTGGATGGCCTTGGCAGCAAGCTGATCGAGCAACTAGTGGATCGAGGCCTCGTTCAGTCGATTGCAGACCTGTATCGCCTCGACCTAGCCCTGCTTGGCAGCCTGGAGCGCATGGGCGCAAAGAGTGCCGAGAACTTAATTCAAGCCCTGGACGCATCCCGCTCTCAAGGGTGGGCCAAACAGCTGTATGGACTCGGCATCCATCACGTAGGAGACGTGAACGCTAAAGCGATTACCGCTGCTTTTCCCAATGCAGACAGCCTGAATCAAGCGGCTTGTCACGCACCAGACAGCATCACTGCCATTTTTGGTGTCGGCAAAGAAATTGCTCAAAGCGTGCAGCAGTGGTTTTCCAACCCGGCCAATCAGCGGCTCCTCGATGAGTTGCGCAGCCTTGGTTTCAGCCTGTCGCTCAATGAGGAAGAACAAACGCGAGCCGCGACAGCGGCAGCAAATCAACATCTCACCGGTTCCACATTTGTGCTGACCGGTACCTTGCCCACACTCAGCCGCTCTCAAGCCAAAGAACAAATTGAGGCCTGCGGCGGCAAGGTATCGGGATCCGTAAGCAAAAAAACCAGCTATGTCGTGGCAGGCGAAGAAGCTGGAAGCAAACTGACCAAAGCCCAGGATCTGGGGATCAGCATTCTTGATGAGGACGCTCTGCAGAACATGCTGAGAGGATCAACCTAAAAATTCCAGCCAGGCATGCCAAGCCCTCTTCAGAATTTGTTTGGGAGCCTTTCTGGTGAGTGGCAATTAAACCTTGAGACCCAGGTCCCCAGGAACGACCTCTACAAAAGTCGCATTGCCTCTTCGCGCCCGACGCTGGGCTTTTTTTTGCTGCTGATCTGTTCAGCAGTAATTGCAACGCTCGGATTGATTTCCAACAGCACGGCGGTCGTGATCGGCGCCATGATCGTTGCCCCATTGATGGATCCAATCCTGAGCCTGGCCTTTGGCCTCGCCATTTCTGACAACAGATTGGTGAAACGCTCTGCGATCACGGTGATCATTGGCGTCCTCACGGTGATTGGCACGTCAACGCTGTTTGGCTGGATCCTCGATGCCAGTGAGGTGAATCGAGAGATCTACAGCCGAACCGCACCCAACCTGATCGACCTCGGCATTGCAGTTGCTGCCGCCATCGCCGGATCGTTCACATTGACTCGGGATCGATTGTCCAATTCGATCGCAGGGGTGGCCATAGCAGTGGCCCTTGTGCCACCGCTATGTGTCTGCGGAATCGGACTCAGCATGGGCTCGGAAGTCATTGCTGTGTTCGGCCGGGGCAGCGTTGCTGGACTCAGCAATCAGATCTCAGAAGGATCATTTTTACTCTTCCTAGCCAACTTAATTGGCATCACAGTTGCCAGCTTGATGGTGTTTTTACTGCAGCGCTATGGCTCGATTCATCGCAGCTGGCGCAACCTACTTGTTTGGCTAGGACTACTCGGCCTGCTGTGCATCCCCTTGGCGTCGTCACTGCAAGACTTCAGCATTCGCCAAAACATTGACGCCCAATTTGCCACCTTTAAAGCAGGACGTGTCAAACAATTCAAGATGACCGAAAAGAATCCGTACATCTGGAAAAAAGTAAAATTGCTCTATAGCAATGTTCGTGTTTCTCAGAATAATGCCAGCATTGAGCTTGTCCTTAATGCCCAAGAAGGACTGATCACGCAAAAGGTCATTGATGAGCTCCATCAACGGATCATCACGAGAGCTAGAGAGGATTATGGGATCAACGAAATCAGCGTTAATATCAGTGTGATTCCCAACCAAATCTTCAAATACAACTTTACTGAAGGTAAACAATCATGAGCTCACCCCAAGCCTTCCGCTGGATCAAAACAGAATGTGGTCGGGCTAAGTATGTTGAGCTGGCATCTCGCAGCGGCGTTGCAGCAAAGATTCGCTTGGGCTGGTTTGTACTCATTGCTGCCGCACGCGACCTTCGAATTTCCAACCAAGACTGAAGCATTCGCTTGTCCCAACGCAATCCAAACATTCGCCAGAAAGATGGAACGAAAAATATATTTTCCCAACAAGAGACTAATCTTTACTTGGCAGCCGTTATCTCCCTAGGTCGCTTTTGCAACTGCTTCGACAATTTATAGTTGCATTCATTCTTTTAAGCGTTCTCATTGAAGCTGGTCTTCTCATCAGCCAAGGCGCGCTGCGCTGCGCGCCCAACCAACCAAACCACCGCGACAGTGGCCAAAACGCCTACCACCCTCAGGATCCAGGCCTGTGCTGAGGCTTCCCCAGCGAGCACCTCACCAAAACGGGCCGCATCACCGGCCAGCGCACCTAACGCGCAAAACAAAATGGTGCCCGGAAGAATGCCAATTAAACCGATGTTGTAATCACGCAAGCTCACCTCACTGAGGCCGTAAACCAAATTCAATAACGAGAACGGAAACGCTGGAGACAGACGCGTCAGAAGCACAAGTTTGAGCCCCTCCCGGCTCACGGCCCGCTCCACAGCCTGAAGCTTTGGGTACTGCTTTAGACGCTTGCTCGTCCAATCACGCAACCAATATCGGCCGAGCAAAAACGCCGCTTCTGCACCGAGACAGGCCCCCACAAACACAATCAGACTCCCCCACCAGGTGCCATAAAGAGCTCCAGCCAACATCGAAGCCCATACCCCGGGAAGCAACAGCGTCACCCACGCCGCATAAAGCGGGATGAAAACCAGTCCACCCAAAGGAGAGCGCAGCCAGAGCATCAATGGCTCAAACCAGGACATTCCCTCAATCATGTGTTCCACACCACCCGAGGTCACCATTCCATCGTGATCGTTTTGGTGCCGAAAGGGGGCATGCCCACTCTTACGCTAAAGATTGGACAACTGTTCAAGAGGTATGGCAGCAAACCGCCTTTGTACACCGATCAGAAGGAACAGGTACCGCATCGCTCTCGTGCTGAGCACATCCCTACTCGGGAGCTGCGCCATGACCGAGAACCAAGGATCGATCGTGTTGAAGGTGGCTCAGGCCAGCAATGAAAACGAACAACACTCCGACCATCGTTTTGAAACAGAGCGGAAGATCACCAGGAATTTTCAACAGCAATTAAGAGAAATGCAGCCTGGGATCAAGCTGCATCCCTCGATCTATCCCGAAGAGTCTCTGGAGAGGGCGCTAAAAGTTCAAACCAACAGCGGCCTAGGACCAGACCTCGTGATTGCTGATAGCAATCAAGCCTTAAGCCTTCTTGCCTTGGGTCTGACCGATCCCATCAAGCTGACGAAAGAGCGTCAAAACCTGATTAGCCCAGCAGCATTAGAACGCGTTAAAACAGCCACTGGATCGTTAGCGGGCCAACCGGTCTCGCAGTATCTACAACTGGCTTGCTTCGATAAACGCAAGCTCAAAAAAGCGCCTGAAACCCTCAAAGAATTGTCAGAAGCCAGTGGCGAGGGCAAGATTTTTGGAATGGTCACCAACCTCCAGGATCTTTACTGGAGCCTTGGCAGCTTCGGGGCGGGCAAGGCATTAACCGCCTCATTAGCAGGCCAAAAAGTCACTGTGGCGGCCCATGAACGCCTAACTCAATGGATGCGTTGGCTCAAGGAATCGAGCTATCAGCAAAACATTGTGTTCTTACGAAATCAAGCCGCTCTTCGAAAGGCATTTATCGAGGGGGAAATGAATTGGATCAGCTGTTGGAGTTCTCAGCTACCGCAACTCCGTGAAAAGCTCAAAGATCATCTCGGCATCGCCCCATTACCAAGTGGAGAGTTTGGACGGGCCACACCGATTACGCGCTTGCAAGTCTGGGCTCTTGGGAAAAACTCAAGCAGACGCCAACGAGCAGAAAGTCTGAACTTACTGGATTTCATGGTGCAACCCTGGGCTCACAAAACCTATGCTCTGAAATACAGGACGGGCTTTCCAGTTAATCCTGCGGCGGCGATGATCGTTAGCAAACAATTACCCCCAGGATTCTCTAAGTTTAGTGAAGACGAAAACAAGCGCGTAAGCCGTGGCGATGCAATTGTCTCGGCAATTGATGCAAAGCCGAGATTAAAAAAAGATATTCAATCCACACTCAATGAGTTAATTTTTGATGGATTATCCCCTGAGAATGCGGCCACTGAACTCGAAACCCAGATGAAGGCGAAGCGATGACTCTTTCCATGTCCTATCTCATCACCGTTAACCCCGGGGCAATTCTCAACGAGCTCCTGAGCTGGTTGGCATATTTGAATCGCGGGACTGTGGTTCTCCAACTCTTTTTAGTTGGCATTGTGATGGTGGCAGAACAACGTGGCGCACTTCGGCGCCGCGTAGAGCACAGGCTCGTTCCCGAATATATCCGAGTGCTAATCGGCCCCCTGATTCTCTTGATCAGTTCAGCTCTCTTCCTTTTGGCGGGATTGCCATGGGGGTTACTACGCTATTTCGGACTGCTCTGGCTGGGCTGGATGTCATTCACACCCTTAAAAACATTAATTTTAAGCATCAACAAAAAGTTTCCAGTTGATGAATTAGAAAGCACATTTTTAAGGCCAATCTACGTTATCGTGGCCTCCACCTCCTTCATAAGATTAATGGGGAGCACAGAGAATTTGGCACAAACTCCTGTTGCGAACTTATTTGGAGTTGAGCTAACTCTGGGGCGAATTTACCTCGCGATAATAGCCATCTATGTAATCATGACCCTCTCCTCAAGGCCTGCAACCTTTCTCGCATGGCTTAGTGGTGTGCTGTTTGGAGTCCGCCCGAGAAACAGGCGCGGCTTGGAACTCCTATTTCGCTACAGCGTGATCATCGTTGGCATCATTGGCGTGGCTTATTTCATCGGCATCGACGGAACAGCATTCATCGCCATCGCTGGCGGATTATCTGTTGGCATTGGCTTTGGTGTGAAAGAAATCATCTCCAACTTCATCAGCAGCATCTGGCTGCTGTTTGAAGGGTCAGTGCGCCCCGGAGAGATTTTGATGGTCAACGGCGACCCCTGCACCGTTCGCAAACTGGGGTTAAGGGCAACACAATTACGTCGGGGACGCGATGGAGCTGAGCTGTTAATCCCGAATCAGATCTTCTTCACACAAGAAGCCACATCCTTCACCGCAACAGAAACATCCAGACGCGACAGTGTCGTTGTTGGTGCCGCCTATGAGCACGACCCAGACATCATCATTGAGCTATTAAAAACAATTGCCAAGGAACATAAAAAGGTTCTGGAATACCCTCCAGTCAATGCCTTTGCCATCGACTTTGCAGAGTCTTCGATCAATTACAAGGTTCTCTTTTGGGTAGCCAATCCCCTCGATTCCTTTGAGGTTGGCAGTGATATACGCCGAACAATCTGGAAGCAATTTGAGAAGAAAGGAATCACCATTCCTTTCCCGCAACGTCAGGTCTATCCAATGGAATGGCCACCAAGTCTTCAACAAAGCCATCACTCAGCTGGAGGCGGAGGTGTAATGCCGCAAGGCATAGAACCAGAATTGACGGGCAACGACGAAAAACCCAATAGCGAGGCCTGACCCAAGCCACAACATGGGCGTACTAGCTCGCCCCAGCACAACTTCAGCCGGAACGGTTGTCAGGAATGCCACTGGAATCACCACGGTGAACAGCAAACGCAAAGGAGCCGGATAAGCCGCTACGGGGTAGCGACCTGACGCCAACACAGCCCTCAAAACTTCCGTTGCATTCCAAGTTTTCACAAACCAAATGCTGGTCGCTGCAATCAAAAACCAGAGGGAATACAGGATCAAACCACCGGCCAAGAGCATCACCAACACCAGCGCAAGACCTCCTGGTGTCAACGAAGCACCAGCCTGATTCCCGCCCCAAATCACCAAAAACAAGCCAAGAACAATCTCCGGCAATCCCGCTGGCGAGATGGTGCGCAAAGACAACCAGAACTGACTATCAATTGGCTTCAGCAGCACGAAATCAAGGGTGCCTTCGCGCACGTGGGTCACGATCGAAGACAGGTTGGGGCGTAGCCAGGTGCTCGCCATCCCATCGAGCACCGTATAAAAGCCCTGAACAATCAAGGCTTCATGCCAGCTCCAGCCACCCAACTCACGTCCTGGTCCAAAAAAGAGAGAGAGCATGAACAGGCTGCCAAGCAAGCTCAAGCCAACGGCAATCAGCTCAATCACAACATTGAGTTGATACTCCAGCTGCGAAGCCAAGGCTGTTCCCCAAAATCGTCGGAGACTTTTGAAGTAACGCCCCATTCAGGCCCCCATCGCGCTGTAACGCCGAACCCCAGCGCGCCAAAGCAGAAGGACAAGCGGCAAAAGCAGCACGATCCAGACCAACTGGATTGCAAATCCAGCCAACATGTCCACAGGCTGTTCGGCTAAAACGCGCGCCGGAAAGTCAATCAGATAGGGGAATGGCGTCCATTCAGCAAATGTGCGCACAAAGGGTGGGAATGCTGTGATCGGAGCAAGAAGCCCAGACAAGAAAAGAAAGGGAATAAACAACAACCTCTCCAGAGCACTGGCCTTCTCACTCCAAAAACAAAGGGAAGCAATCAGGCTTTGCAACAGAAAAGCGATCGAGAAGGCCATCCATGTGGCCAACCAAGCCAGCACAAAGTGCCCCAAAGATGGCACCCAGAAGGCCTTGGGCTGAATCAGAAAGAAGATCGCGGTAATCACCGCAGCAAAAGGCAAGCGCGTGAGCTGCTCGCCAAGATGACTTGCCACATAACGCCAAAGCGGATGAAGTGGCTGAAGAAGATAAGGAGACAATCTGCCAGTGAGAGCATCTTCTTCAAAGGCGTAAATCATCCAAACAACAGAAAACTGCCGAACCAAAAAAGCACTTAAAAAATAACGATCAAGGCCTACACCATCCATCCCCAACACTCCGCGCGCATCACTGCCATTCCAAAGGCTGAGCATGATGAAAGGGAGCACACCAGAAAGAGCCCACAGGGCAATTTCGGCTCGATATTCCAACATATGGGCATATTCCGTGCCCAACAAAACACGAATAATTTTGCGATTGAGTCCAAAAATCCGCATTAGACGCTTCCCTGGCGAAACAAATCACCAATCAGCTGATCAATCGGGGGATCATTCACCTCCAGATCACGCACTTCAAAGCGTTCCAACAGTTGGGCCACCACAGCCGTGAGCTCATCAGGCTGCACACGCAAGTTGACCTCGCAGTCGCAGCAACTGTCGAGCCGGCCAAGGCCCGCAAACGCTTCAGCCCCAACGGGTGCAGCAAGTTCCAGACGAACATGGCGCTCAGGCGCGAGCCGACTGGCCAAGCGATCAAGCGGCCCGTCATGGAACAAATGCCCCTGATGAATCAACAACACGCGCGGACAGAGGGCAGTGATATCGGCCATGTAATGGCTCGTGAGCAGCACAGTGGCACCAGTTCTTTGGTTGTAGTCCGCTAAAAACTGCCGCACCCTCGACTGCGCATTCACATCCAAGCCAAGGGTGGGCTCATCAAGAAACAACACCTCAGGCTGGTGAAGCAAGGCAGTGAGCAGCTCAGCTTTCATGCGCTGGCCCAACGACAACTTGCGAACAGGACGGGTGAGCTCCTCACCCAACTCCAATAAATCAGACAGCTCGGAGATACGGCGCTTGGCGTCCCGATCACTAATGCCATACACAGCAGCATTAACCCTCAAGGAATCCATCGGCGGCAGATCCCAAAGCAATTGCTGCTTTTGCCCCATCACCAGTGTGATCCGACGCAAAAAATCGGGATGTCGCTGTTGTGGTTGGTGACCTGCAACGACCACCTGACCTGCACTGGGATAGATCAACCCACACAACATCTTCAAGGTGGTGGTTTTCCCGGCGCCATTGGCACCAAGAAATCCCACCATCTCCCCAGGTGCAATGGTGAAGGAAACGTCCCGAACCGCGGTGACATCGCGATGACGACGGTTCACAAAATGCTGGAGGGTGCCAGCCAGGCCAGGCTGCTTATCGGCAACCCGATAGATCTTGCTCAGCTGTTCAACCGTGATCAGTGAAGGGGAAGGGTTCAGTCATCACACCAGACTCTGTGAGAAGCGTAGAAGCCTCAAACCTATGAGAGCAGAAGCAAAAATCAATTCCGGGCAAGGTGGAATCTGCATGGCTCAGCTCAAGCATTGCAAACATGGTTCCATGGTTGCAAAAAGAGATTGATACAGAACCATCAGAAAGAACAAGGCCTAAAGCATTAAACAAACATTGGCAACCCATGCAGATATCAAAACAAACAAATCAAGGCCATAGCCTGGATCCAAATAGCACAGACAAGACCAATGACTTGCAACAAGAATGACTCCATAAGTAGCGCACAATTTAGAATCCTAAAACTCAAGAAACCGAAGCCCTAGTCGATCAAGATGACGAACCTACCAATCAAAGAAGCCCTTCTCAGGTTTATTCATAAACAAACTGGGAGGAGGGTCATCTATGAGCAGGAGCCCATACCTCTACTAGGCGGACTCGACGCAACAACATACAAATTCAAACTTAGAGGAATGGAGCCGATGGTTCTCCGCCTCCTTGGCAGCGACAGAAGCGCGGAGGAAGTCAAACGATTGCAGATTCATAGCCAAGCTCTCATTCAGTCAAAGGTCAAAGCACCAAAGGTGTACTGGATAGGCGAAGACAAATCCTTATTAGGCGGAGTTTTTGCAATTATGCAATTCTTCCCAGATCCACTTCTAGCGGGACTACCAGACCATATCCAGCTCAAAATCCTTGGGGAGTCTCACGCAGAGATGCACAATCTGTCAACGACACAAATCATCAACGAGTTAAAAAAACAAGGGTTGAATGAAAAGGATTTCACGGTCTCTCTATTTATGCCTACCATTCTAGACTCAGCGCTGAAAGGCCATCCCTGGCTTAGCAATATAATCAATTGGTTGCAAAACAACTTACCAATCAATTCAGCCCCTGCATCCATCAATCACGGCGACTATCATCCCAAAAACATTATGTACGCTTCAGGGCATATAACAGGAATCATTGACTGGAATTTCTTTATAGGCGATCCAGCATTTGATGTTGGGCGCACAATCACACTCATTATGGATATTGTACCTAATATCAGCGACGACTACAATCTTGAAACAGCCTCACAATATAACGAGCAATATCGAGATGCGTATCAATCAGTGAGGCCAATTAATGACAAAGCAGTTGCCGCCTGCAGAGTCTCCCACTGCACGGGCTTTCTTCTTCATTGCCTCTCAGGCAAAAAAGATATCATTGCAACATCTCCTAGCATGCGCAGAAGTCTCACACACACAATCGAAAACATCACCAAATTAGAAATAGCATTTCCTGACTCGTAAAAGCAAAAGCGCAATACGACAAAACTGCACACGCATGCGATAAACTGAATTTGCGTCCACAACAATAAGCATCATTAAAGACGATTAGCCAATGCTGCACAAAATCCCTGGCATGCCAACAAGAGCTGGATTAATCAACACCATCACAACCGCAACAACGTTGTTGACGATGTTGCTTTCCAGTTGCTCATCAGCCAACAAGCAAGCGCATACCCTCTATATCGCCTATACAATTCCAGACAACGAATTCACAGAAACCTCAAAAGAACGTATAGAAAAGCAAATAAGCCTTAGAACTCAGCTATTTCTCAGAACAAACCCCAACACGCGTGTAGTCACAGTTGCCTACAAATACAGTCAATTACAGGATCAGGTCACCAAAGACAGCCAACTTAATCTTGGACCAGATTTAATACTAGATATTGATCCCCAACTGAAGAAACTATATCAAGACTCATTAATAAGCGCTTTCCCCAACAGTTCTGTGTGGGCACAACAATACAGCGATGTCATCAAAAGCATCTCAACCGTCGACAACAAGCTTGCCTTCGCTCCCTATGGAATTTATCCGCAAGTGTCCTGTTACAACAACAAGACCATAAAACAGCCACCCAAAACAATCCAAGAATTGGTAAAGCTTGGTGCCAGTGGCGCTCGCATTGGATTATCAACGCGCACCGATGAGATCTTTTGGACGGCTGGATCGACCGGCGCCATCCCAGAAATCAGCTCACTGATGAACAAAAAAAATCAAAATAAACCACAGCCAAAAATCAAAGAATGGATCACATGGCTACGACAAGCGGCTCTCTACCAAAACATTTCCTTTTACCGTCAGCAATCTGAACTTGTCAATGAATTGGCCGCCAACAATCTGGACTGGATCAGCTGCATATCCGGCGATATCTTGAGACTAAGAGAGGAAATGGGAGAACAGCTCAGCATTGCCACCCTTCCAAATGGAGTGCAAACAAAAGCTTTTGCTTTTCCATATATCCTCGGATATGGCCTAGGCATTGATTCAAGCCCAACACAACGGGCGCTCGCACTGAGTTATGTGAAAGCGAACACCAATGCTGTAGGGCAAAGGCAATTGATGCTGCGTACAGAAGCTTACCTGCCAGCGAACAAGGATGTTGACATTCCGAATCAAAGCTCACAAACACTCAAAGCCAACAACGATTCCTTGAACGAACAATCACTAAGCTATCTCAAACAGTGGCCCATGATTCTTCAATACTTAGAAACCAAGAGCTATCTAGAAGTCAGCAAAACATTAACAGAGCTCACCAGTGGAAATATCAGCGTTGACGACGCAGTGCAGGCCTTAACCACCTTGAGAAAAGAAGGAAAAGAATGAACAATCTTCTCTTCGAGGTTTCATCCTGGACTGGATACATTGGTCGAGCAGCAGTGAGCTGGCAGTTGATCTTGATTGCTTGCGCACTGATCACTGATGTATTCATTCGCAAAAAGCTGAGTACAAAAAATGTTTCACACATCGTTTGTCAGGCTATAGGTCCTCTGGCACTACTTGGCATCAGCATTGTGCTTGGGGTGGCCTCCATTCCCACGGGAATCGCGATCCGCTTTGGATGGATCTGGGCAGCATGGAACCTACTTTTCTGGATCGAACTGAAGCTGTTCCAACGCAACCCGAAGGATCAAAGAGCACGTTGGCTCAGGCTCCTGGCCCGGCCGGCCATGCTTGTTTTTGCAGTGATTTACTTCGTCGACCGACTCAGCAGTCTCTCATCCATTCGTCTCATGAATGTGGGCACATTACTGGATTCCCAGCTAGCGCTAGGTAAACTTTTTTACTCCTTAATCGGCCTCTATCTGATTCTGATTGCCAGCGCACCGATCGCATTCCTCATCTCATGGATCACAAAAGAAGGGCTTAAAATCAGCAATCAAAGTCGTCATGCGATTGAAATCATCGTTCGTTATTTAATCATCAGTTTTGGCCTCCTAGCTTTAGCCCTTCAGGCAGGTTTTAACGCAACAGCATTGCTCACCATTTCAGCAGGTTTGTCATTCGGTCTTGGTTTTGGCATCAAAGAAATCTTTGCCAATTTCATCAGCGGAATCTGGCTGTTATTTGAGGGATCGATCCGACCTGGAGAGATTCTGATGATCAAAGGCGAGCCTTGCCAAGTCAACAAATTAGGTCCTCGAGCCACACTTCTATCCCGTCAACGGGATGACGCTGAACTGCTCATTCCCAATCAAACCTTTTTCACCCAAGATGCTGAATCATTCACAGCTGGCGAAAACTACAGACGAGACGAAGTGACTGTCGGTGCTGCCTATCACCATGAACCGAAGCAGGTGATGACACTTCTCGAACAGATCGCCTGCCAACATCCAAGAGTCTTGCAACATCCCGCACCCCAGGCTTTCGCGATCGACTTTGCAGAGTCGTCGATCAACTACAAAATCAAGTACTCGGTCCGCAATCCCTTGGAGGCTCGCACCGTGAGCAGTGACTTGCGTCAGGAAATCTGGACTGCATTCAACAACCACGGAATTGGCATCCCCTTCCCACAACGCCAGGTTTATCCAATGGAGTGGCCACCCAACAAGCAATCAAGCCTGCAATCCCAGCAAAACCCACACGATCAATCCTCAGCGGATCAACAAGATCGTGGTTGAGCAACCTCACTAATCAACCCAGATCAGCTAGTCGTTTTTGGATTAACGCAACTTGCACCGGGGCAGCTGCGACTGCCGTGATATCAAGACCTACTTTGACTAATGACTTCCATCAGAGCTAAGTGACCAGTCACGAATGGCACAGGTAGCGATTGGGATGTTTCTGAAGCCGCAACGGTGGCTATTCCAAAGCTGGTTTGCGAAGTTACGAGAAGCCTCAACCGTGGCGGATCAACACCATTGCTAGCGCTCTTGCTCGGCTTGCGGTTCTGTTCGTCCCAAACCTACCCGTGAATGTAGATAACGCTTTGAGAAATCAGCCCTATGAATATTTATAGGATGCTGGACTTTGCCTGAACTTAGGCAAGCGAGAAGGCAGACTGCAAGAGATAGTCACCACGATCAGGCCATGAAGGAAAAGATCATTCAAGACGTGGATTTCATTCACTCCAATACCGGCGTCTTGATTGGCACTGTTGTTCTAGTGATGCTCTGGCTTGTCCTTGGGCTGATGGAGCGGAGAGGGCAACATATTGGTGGGATGGTCGCCAAAGCGATCCGACAACCCTTGCTTTTAGGGCTTAGCGCCTCTCTGTACTTGGGCTGGCTCGGTCGTCAAATCGCCAACAATGTGGAGTGGCTTGATGGCAGCAATGCTTTGAAGCTCTCAGCCACCATCACGATCATCGCCGTCACGTGGGCGCTGAGTCGGTTGGGCCACACCATCATGGAGACCAGACGGTTTGAACGTTGGCTCCAGATGGACGACCCGAAGGATCGGTCGATGGCCATCAGTTTTCTGGGCCGGATTTACACCATCTTGATCCTTGTGATTGGCGCTGGCGCCTTAATGATCACTTTCGGCGTGCCCGCCACTGCCCTCGCCGCTCTAGGAGGCGGCGCTGGAGTCGGCCTCGCCTTCGGAACGCAAAACATCTCCCAAAACTTCTTCTCCGGTTTCATGTTGTTCTTTAACCGGCCCTTTAAGGAGGGGGACTGGATTAGCACGAACGGAATGGAAGGAACCGTTGAAAATATCGGCTGGTA
Source organism: Synechococcus sp. AG-683-A03 (assembly GCA_003210555.1). Taxonomy (GTDB): domain Bacteria; phylum Cyanobacteriota; class Cyanobacteriia; order PCC-6307; family Cyanobiaceae; genus Synechococcus_C. Next base: position 26,694 of record QCUZ01000003.1, read on the forward strand.
TCACACACGTCTACGCACATTCGAACGGCGACCGATGTATATCCCCAACGCTGTCTTTGCCACCAATAGCATCGTCAATCCTGGACAGATGTATAACCGTCGGATCCTGGCAAATATCGGCCTACGATATGAAGACATCCCTGCCATGGATATCATCACCAAAGAAGTACGCGGACTTCTTCAGACCCACAATGCCATTGATCACGATCAAATCATTCTGGTGCACTTCAATGCCTGGGAAAGCTCATCTCTCAATCTTCAGGTTTACTGTTTCACTAAAACCACAAATTGGCAGGATTACTTAGACATCCAGCAGGAAGTTTTTCTGGAGATTGCGAAAATCGTGAAAAACAATAATGCCGACTTTGCTTTCGACTGCACCACCCTCTATCCAGCGCCAAATTTAAAACCAGAGCAACTATTCCCCTCCAGCTGAGCCCCACTCATCATCCCAAATCCGCCAGCCGTTTGCGCGCCAAGTCAGCCTGAGCCTCCGCTTCAGCAAGCTTGGCCTTGCATTCAGCCACCACCTCTGGCGGGGCCTTATCGGCGAAGTTTGGATTGCTGAGGCGTCCGGCTAGTCCCTTGATCTCCTTCTCCGCTTTAGCGATGTCTTTTTCAAGACGGCCCTGAAGCGCGTCAAGATCCACTAAGCCTTCGATGGGCAGCAACACTTGCAACTCACCGCTGACGCCGGCGAGTGCTTTGGCAACGGGAGCAGCATCGGCCTGAGCCTGCGTCATCAACTCCACGGATTCCGCTCGGGTGAGCGCAGTGATGTCAGCCGTCCCTTCCTTAAGAACGGCCATCAGCTCTGGGCGGCCCGTCACGAAACGCACGGGCACCGATTGCGATGGCTTCAAACCCGCAACAGCTCGCAAGTTGCGCACCACACGGATCGCGGCAATCAGCTCTGAAAACGACGCTTCCAAGCCATCATCCAAATCAGCTTCATCGATAACAGGCCAAGACTGAAGCGCTAACAATGTGATTTCCGGCTCAGCCGTCACGCTGTGCCATAGCTCTTCAGTGAGGTGGGGCATCAACGGATGCAACATCAAATGCATTTGGCTGATCACCTTGGCCAGCACTTGTTTGGCCGTGTGCTGATCCGCCAACGCTGCAGCGCTGGGCTCATCGCCTGGATTTAAGCGTCGCTTGCTCAGTTCTAAGTACCAGTCACAAACGTCGTTCCAAGCGAATTCATACAAACCTTTTGCAGCTTCACCAAGGGCGTAACTGCTATATCGGGCTGCTGTTTCCTGATTCACGCGCGCCAAGCGCGACAAAATCCAGCGGTCGGCAAGCTGCAACGCTGAAACCTCTGGCTCCCCCAGTTCTGCTGGTGTGGCCCCACCCAGATTCATCAGGGCGAACCGGGTGGCATTCCAGAGCTTGTTCGCGAAGTTACGGGAGGCCTCAACCGTGGCAGATGTGTCCTTCTTGCGGTCGTAATCCAGGCGAATGTCTTGGCCAGCACCGGCCACCTCGCGCACGAGAGCGAAACGCAGGGCATCGGTGCCATAGCGCTCAATCAACAAAAGCGGATCGATCCCGTTGCCGGCGCTTTTGCTCATCTTGCGGTTCTGCTCGTCCCGCACCAGGCCGTGGATATAAACGTCCTTGAAAGGCATCTCACCGGTGAAGGCGCCGGCCATCATCGTCATCCGGGCCACCCAGAAAAAGATGATGTCGAAGCCCGTGATCAGGGTGCTGGTGGGGTACCAACGCTGAAAATCAGGTGCATTCTCATCAGGCCAACCCAGGGTTGAAAACGGCCACAACCCACTGGAAAACCAGGTGTCGAGCACGTCTTCGTCCTGCTCAATGCGGGCCTCAGCTCCAAACTTTTCTTTGGCTTGGGCAAGCGCATCGGCTTCATTCCGAGCCACCACATAAGGCGTGGTGTCGGTGTAGTTGCCGCCGGTTTCACTAATCACAAACCAGGCGGGGATGCGATGGCCCCACCACAACTGACGGCTGATGCACCAGTCGCGAATATCCGTGAGCCAGTCGCGATAGACCTTTTCCCAGCGCTCAGGAATAAAGCGAGGGTCCTGTTTCTCGAGTGCTTCTCGACAGCGAGCTGCGAGAGGCTCCGTGTTCACAAACCACTGGGTGGAGAGCAGGGGCTCCACTGGCACCTTGCCCCGATCGGAGTGGGGAACGCTGTGCCGATAGTCCTCCACCTTGACCAACAACCCCTCCTGATCAAGGGCTGCCACCACAGCCTTACGCGCCTCAAAGCGATCCATCCCTTCGAAGCGCCCCGCCTCGGCATTCATCGTGCCGTTCTTACGCATCACCGTGATCTGAGCCAGCCCGTGACGCTGCCCAATCGCGAAGTCATTGGGGTCATGAGCTGGTGTGACCTTGACGCAGCCAGTGCCGAACTCCTTCTCCACGTGATCGTCGGCAACGATCGGGATCTGACGACCCGTAAAAGGCAGATCCAGGGTCTGACCAACCAAATGGGCGTAGCGCTCATCGCTGGGGTTCACCGCCACCGCCGTGTCGCCGAGCATGGTTTCTGGCCGCGTTGTGGCCACTTCGAGATGGCCCTCACCGCTGCTGAGCGGATAACGGAAATGCCAGAGATAACCATCCACTTCTTTCATCTCCACCTCCAGGTCACTCACCGCGGAACCCGAAGCAGGACACCAATTCACTAGATATTCCCCGCGATAGATCAGGCCCTGCTCATGAAGCCGAACGAAGGCCTCTTTCACCGCCTCGCTCAATCCCTCATCCAACGTGAAGCGTTGTCGCTTCCAGTCGACGGAATACCCCAGCCTGCGCAACTGATCGACGATGCGACCTCCGCTTTCTGCTTTCCACGTCCAGGCCCGCTCCAAAAAGGCCTCACGACCTAAGTCGTGACGCGTCTTGCCCTCCTCTTTCAGCTGCTTCTCAAGAATCGTCTGCACGGCGATCGAGGCATGATCCGTGCCAGGTAGGCAAAGCACATTTTTGCCCGCCAACCGCTGGTAGCGCACGATCGTATCGATCAGAGCCGTATTAAAGGCATGCCCCATATGCAGGCTGCCGGTGACATTGGGCGGCGGAATCACGACCGCAAACGGTTCACCCTCAGCCTCAGGATCCGGATGAAAGGCTCCCTCGTCCTCCCAAGCCTTCTGCCATCTGGCTTCTGTACCAACCGGGTCATAGGTCTTGGCCAGATCCGACACGGGTAGAGCCCATACACGCCATTCATGGTCGCAAAAGACGTTTTCGAGCGGCTTGACAGCGATGATCAAACAGCGTCAATGCCAAAGATCCATGGGCACAACATCCAACGATCTCAGCGCTGCGATCCAGCAGATGCTTGAAGCTGTGGCCCAGAACGACGATCTCAAAAGGAGCTTGCGGATGGCCACCACGGCTTCTGCCGTGAGTGAGGTGGCAGCAAAGGCAGGGGTCACCATCGACCCTGCTGCACTGGTGAAGCATTACGCCCAACGTCTGCTCGAGGCGTCCGATGCAACCGCAATCCACAATTTCGATCTCTGCAGCTGGGATGCCGGAGAGCTTCTATGGACGATGAAAAATTGGCGTGTTCAGGACTGAGCAAGCCGCTTGAGGTACTCCTTCTGAACCCCAGCATTAATCCAACCTGTTGCAATCGTCTTGCTCAAATCTGGATTCACACGCCCCCGATGAATGTGGGATGGGCCTGCTGGGAATATCACTAATTTGCCGCGTTCGGCAGGTTCGTGATGGTTTTGCCAATGGAATTCCGTACCGGCCTCTTCCACGGTGTCGCAATAAAGAATCCAAGCCAAGACACGATGCACTGGCTCAGTGGCTTCATCGCTGATGGTCCAATCGCAATGCCACTGCTTAAAACCTTCTCCAGGCGCATACCGCTGCAGGTTGAAGATGGGCATCACAAACAACTCCTGATCCGGGCAAACCGAACGGAACAGAGGTCTTTCGTGTAAGTAGCGCTCTAATCCAGCGGCCACGCCGCGCGAGATCACCTCAGATAATCCAAAGGCATCTGGATCACTGCGATCAATCGCAACCAAGCTGATATCCGTAGACACCTTGGCCGGTTCGTCTGCACCGCCTGGCCCAAAGGCCACCCCAGCCCGCTGAAGATCCGTGCGCCGATCAAAAAAGGCCATCGCACCATCAGCCACCGCTTCAAAACCAGCGTTGCGATACCGAGCGATTAAGTCTGTAGACATCAGGATTCAGAACGTTTCCAGGGAATCGCAACAACACCATCGAGAGCTTGCCACTCGCTGCGATCGGCACTCACAAGCTCCAACAAATCAACCCGCTTTAAGGCACGGGTCAAACACTCCGGAGCCAAAACTGAAGGATCTTGTGGAGCCTGAGACAGCAACAGCACCTGAGAATCCGCTGGATCCGCCAAAACATGGAGCTCAAGATCACCCAGCTCTCGCTCAAAAAATGTGCGGCGCATCCGAGTAGTAATCCGTTCACCAAGGGCCTGAGCGAAATGCTCAAAACTCTCCTTATCCGTGGATAGTCCGCAATTCAGCGCAAGCCAGATCATTAATTTGACCCAGCTATCCACAGTCCAAAGCGGTTGAAAACTGAGGCGGTGCTGTCGAATCAGCTCCAAAAGAGCAAAGTCCACAAGGGTTCCCTGCAGTTGATCAGGATCCGGAAGGCTCATACCGAACATCTGCTGCAAGACATCTTCCCCCCTGGAGGTCAAACTGGTAACGCCAACGACCGGCTGTGACCATGACCCTGGATCTCAACGATCCCGAACTCGAGTTCTCGGATCTGGTGTACGCCTATCAGAGCTGGGTAATGGCCGTCATTAATGACGAAAAGCTCGAGGGCGATGACCTGCTCCTCACAGACGAGATCGCAGAAGATGCCCTCAACGCCATGAGATTCCTTCCAGGCGAGGTGACGAGTGCGATCGAAACGTCTCTGGCCCGTGTCTACGACGTCGATGCGGACGAACTAGCGGAACTGCTCTTCCCCGAAGACTGATTCCAACAGCGAGACTGGATCTTCTCTGCCGTCTGCTCCATGGGCTGGACCCTGAAGGACATTCCAGACCAAACTGGACGCCTGGCCCTCGTTACTGGGGCCAACAGCGGCCTGGGATTGGAAACAAGTCGTGCGCTCCTACAAAAGGGTGCGACCGTGCTCATGGCTTGTCGCAGCCAACGCAAAAGCGAAGCAGCGCGCCGGGACTTGCTGGATCTCGGCACCACGGGCGTTGACCTGTTGGATCTTGATTTGTCCGATCTCAACAGCGTTGATCGTTGCGCCAACGATGTTCAAGAGCGTTATGGACGTCTGGACCTGTTGATCAACAACGCTGGCCTGATGGCACCTCCACGCCGGTTGAGCGTTCAAGGCTTTGAAATGCAGTTTGCGGTGAACCATCTCGGGCACATGGCACTCACCCAAAGGCTTCTTCCCCTAATGGAAGGGCGCCAAGACGCTCGGGTCGTCACTGTGACGTCTGGGGCGCAATATTTCGGCAAAATGAACTGGTCAGACCTTCAAGGTGAGCGGCGCTATGACCGATGGAGTGCCTACAGCCAGAGCAAATTGGCCAATGTGATGTTTGCGCTCGAGCTCAACCAGCGGCTTCACCAGCAAAACAGCACGGTGATCTCTCTGGCCGCCCATCCAGGCCTGGCCCGAACCAACCTTCAACCGGAGTCCGTCGCCGCCACCGGAGCCTGGCAAGAGTCTCTGGCCTATCGACTCATGGATCCCTTATTTCAAAGCGCAGCAATGGGTGCACTCCCCCAACTCCATGCAGCAACAGCGAGCAGCGCTAAAGGTGGAGAGCACTTCGGACCAGGTGGTTTTGCATCCATGCGCGGAATGCCAACCCGTCAGCCTGTGGCCCGTACAGCAAAAGACTCCGAACAACGCGAGCGCCTTTGGACGACCAGCGAAGACATGATCCAATCCCATAAGAGCCAGGTCTGAAACACCATGACGACCCAGCCGACAGCGAGCCGAAATCGACAACAACGCCTTCTCGAAGCCTTGCGTAGCTCTGGCGACGAAATGAGTGGGCAACAGCTTCATCGTCTCTTAGAGAACGGGGCTAGCGCCATGGGACTCGCCACGGTGTACAGAAACCTTCGACAACTGCAGCAACAGGGTCTTGTGCGCTGCCGGCATTTACCCACCGGGGAGGCCCTTTATGCCCCGATTGAACAGGACCGTCATCACCTCACCTGCGTGGACTGTGGAAGGACCCAAACATTGGATCGTTGCCCGATTCACGGACTCTCCATCTCAACCGAAGAACAGTCTGGCTTCAAAATGTTGTTCCACACTTTGGAATTCTTCGGCATTTGCTCTGAGTGCCAGCACAATCACCCTTAGGCAGGCTGATCAGCTCCCATTGCACTTGCGGGTAGCCAAGGCACGTTTCTCAGCAAAACCACCCTCGGCTCCTTGAATCACTTCATCCACGCAATGGTCGAAATATCGGGCCTGGTTTGCAATCGGAGCAATTTGGATCGCAAAATAAATCACGGAAAATGTTGCCAGAACTGGATAAAGGTGCGCATTGATCAGGTCACGAGCTTTCGACATGGTTGAAACAAAAAGGCTGTGAGCTAATCATTGCCAATCCTGCTCTCAAAAGGAGCAAACAAATAAAAATCGTTTCGTTGTGCACTGAAGAGAATCGCAAGCCTGGACAGAAGAGCAAGTCAAAGGCAGGAATAAGCATCACGCCCAAGAAGCACTATCAACGCAAAACAGAACAGCGAACTCATAAATTCTGGAATCGTCGGATTCATGAGATTGAGAGCACTGGCTGATCCCTATTCCCTATCCCCAAGCAACTCCAACAGAACTCTCATTACATCAATAAAAAACCCCGCTGATCACGGGGCTATAGGAGACGTTAGATCGACAAGTCAGCGCTCAAGCAGATTCACCATCTCACCCGAATATCACCGCCATTTGGCCCCTTAAATGTGACGGAACCTTCTGGTTTCTGAGGTTCATACCGAGGTCCCCAATTAATTGGTCGACGCCCCTTCCACCAGTCTCCATTGCGCTTACACACACCGCGGCCTTCGTAGTGATAGCCGATGGCACAAACTTGATGATCCCGCCTCTTCTTGGGCTTGCAATATCCAGAGCCATACCCCTCACCTGTCTGAACCCAGTGCCGATTCGGGCCACAATTTTGCGCCGCACTCACAGGCAGACCTGCAAAAGAGAGCGATTGCATTGCGGCAAAGCATGCAATTGCCACATATTTAATATGCAACATTAATTTCAAGCTCAAATTTCAACCATGGCTCTTGACTGGCTTGATGTCAGCTGATCTTTGCAATCTTTCCTTATCTCTAGTGAGCAGCGCAGCAGAGCAAAAGAAAGAACGGTCAAGCGTCATCGGTGAGCGCTGGATCAAGACAGCCAAATCTGGATTAAAGAATGTATCGACAGTTCAGCGCAAACGCGTGTTCGGCCGATGGGGGGATTTCACTGTCACGACCCCATAGAACAACTCGCGATCATTTGTGGGTTCTGATTTAAGCCCCAATGTCTACTGAAATTCGTAACTGGGATGTCGTCGCCAAAGCCATGGAGGCATCAGGTGCAACATCAAGCCAAATGTATCAACGCGCCAAAGCATTAGCTCAAGGGAAAGTTGATCCAATGCCAACCAGTTCTCCTGAGGCTCCGTACAGCATCTCAGCGATAGCTGGTTGAGACAACTCTCACTAATCCAGTTTGTCAACGTGTCCTGCCACCGTTACCGGCGGTTGGACACATTTCACTCACCTCTTAAGAGCAGTCCGGGAGAAGTTTTTTGTCCACTCATCAGACCTTCAAACGTTATTCAGTCCGCTACCGAAATTCACTTGGAGAAACCCACGAAGACAATGTCTATGCATCAAATGCAATGGAAGCACAAAATTTAGCGATGGAATTCAATGAAGAACTCGATCGAAGGCCCCATAGCATCACCGCTGTTCTTCAAATATCTAGTTAACGAATAGAAGTCTATACAGCAAGGAGACAAGAGAAACATCCTGACAAAGATGCTTCTTCTTGATGAAACCAGCTAACAGCATTCAATGCCCATCACATCGACAGAAGAATGGGTGCGTTTCTACTCACGCCAAGCCCACATAAGCAGGTCCTAAAACCGAACCTCTGAATACGGTTGCCCCCCTTCCAGGTTCATGCGAGCAGATTTAGACCGATCGGGTCTCAATCGGAGATACCCATGACCACAACTTCACTCCATACACCAACAGGCCTCGTCACCAGAGATGGTGAAGGTCACGGCAATGTTTACGCCAAGGAGCCACGCATGGAATACGCAGCAGCGGATGCTGGCTGGGGCTTCCATAGGCGTGCAGAAAAGCTCAATGGTCGCTTGGCGATGCTTGGATTCGTAGCTGCATTAACCACAGAATTGCTTACTGGAGAGAGCTTGCTGCGCGCCATTGGTCTTTAGACGACATCAACCCAGATCAATCCATTGGATGAAAACCATGAAATTTTTCTCCACCATTGCCGCCATCGCTTTGATGGCAACCCCAGCCCAAGCAAACATGGGAACAAAGGCCCCAAATCTCCTCATGGAGAAGCTCTATTACGCCGAAGGACGTCAACACCCTGACCATCCACTTCATGGATCATTTTCGGGACTCTGTTGTGGCACCGATCGCTGAGACGATCAACCACTCCATGGAAACGCATGAGGATTAGGTACTCAAAACGATGAAAGCAATGGGATGAATCCGCATGATCACGTGGATTCATCCCATTACTCAATGGATAGATTTGCTAAAAGATTATTTCACTTATATGGTCATCTTAATACTATTCGTTGTCAGATCGCTTGGGTCGACGCGAGCAACTCAATAGAGATCATCTTCTGCATTTGCAGTCACAGAGCAGTCACTGACGGGATACGAAACACACAACAATGCAAAACCAGCAGCAATCTGGTCATCATCAAGGAAGCTCTGATCGCTTTGATCGATTGAACCCGCCGTCACCTTCGCGGCACACGTTGAGCAGGCACCTGCACGACATGAATACGGCATATCAATTCCATTCTCCTCGGCAGCATCAAGAATATATTGATCATCAGGGCAATTGATTACTGTTTCAACTCCATCACTAAGGACCGTCACTTTGAAATCAGCCATTTGAACAATTGCAATGGAATAATTGTTTTAGCTGTTCCTGCTTAGCAAGTGCGAAAAATCAACAACCCCACACCTGAACATGCCTGTGCATCATTAGCTACGTTGAAATATTTAAAACATATATAGCAAAAGCCGGAGGGCATGCAAAGCACAAATTCGACATACTCCCTAAACGCAAGAAACGATCAACAAGACAAATCAATCCTTAAGCAGGAAGTCAGCCAGCTTCAAGTTCAAACGACTGCTCAAGCAAACAGCGGAAGAGCTGATCTTTACTTTCAGCTAAAAACTGTTGCTCTAGGGGGTCTCCACCAGGCCAATTACGAAGAGCATCGCTAGTGGTTTTGTATGCCAATCGCAATGCCTCAAGGTTCAAGTGGACAGTGGCAACGATTTCAGGGGAGTGATCTGATGACATGGGAAAACACCCTATTTTTCGGAAATGACTCGCTCGGTAGCAGCTTTTTGCATGAAGTAAAGGTCTAGAAGCTGTCCCGCTACTTCTTTAAGCTCATCCATATCACTGGCGTGCTGGATAGCCCCCTGAAGTCGAAGCTTCTCGAATTGAAAGTGGAGAGGCAAGCTCATGGCGAAGAGTCGTTAGAGGTGAATGTAAAGAACCATCAAGATTTAATTGGTAGTCATTTCTACTCAAAGCAAATCTGGATCTAAGCAACCAGCGATGGCATTCCTGATTCCGTTTCTGCGCCGAGGGCAAGCGAGTTGAGCGCTAACACTGCCTGCCCGCCTTAACAAAAGAGGTCGCGCCACAGCGCACTGCTGAGCTTTTGGAGATGAGTTGAAATGGGCGATCCAGGTTTCGAACCAGGGACATCCTGCTTGTAAGGCAGGCGCTCTACCGCTGAGCTAATCGCCCTAACACAGGGATTCTGCCTGATGGTGACAGGCTACCCCCAACATTGTGCTTCAACCAGCATGGCCTCCGGCCGGGAGCACGATCGAGCCACCTGTGTTCTGGCTTTGATCTACGGGGTCATCTGGTGGCCATGGCTAGGGATCAGTGGTGTGCTCTGCAGTGCACTGGCCTTTTGGTTCGGCGGTCTCTTTCTTTCCCCTGATCTCGATATCAATTCCAGGCCTTATCAACGTTGGGGTGTACTGCGCTGGATTTGGTGGCCTTACCAACGCCTGATCCGTCACCGCTCGGTGCTATCGCATAGCCCAGTTCTTGGAACAGCGATTCGGATCGCCTATCTCAGCGGTGTCGTGGCAACGATCAGCTGGCTGGGCAGCCGTTGGGGCACCCCAACCCCAGAGCAATGGCAGAGCTGGCTGCAGCAGACTTGGAGCCACTCATCCAACTCCGTTCTGATCGCTCTTCTTGGCCTTGAAGCAAGCGCTTGGCTGCATCTGATTCAGGACGGTGACCCCATGCCAAAGCTGCCCATCAAGCGTCAGCCACCTCGCAAACGAAGACGCCGTCATTGACCACAGCCGTCGTTGACCACACAAGAGAAGCCTCTCTGAAAGGCACGCAAAGGTTGCGAGTGACAGTTGTCCTGGCAACGAGACTTACAGATTCCTCGACCTGCCCCCATGAGCGACGCCATGCACGATCTGGTCGAGGTGGTCGCGCAATTGCGCGACCCCAACCACGGTTGTCCTTGGGACCTCAAGCAAACCCATCAGACCTTGGTGCCCTACCTCCTCGAGGAGGCTCACGAAGTCGTCGACGCGATCCGCCATGGGGATGATCGGCACCTCAAGGAGGAGTTAGGCGATCTGCTTCTGCAGGTGGTGCTGCACGCCCAACTCGCTCAGGAACAACAGCGCTTCGATCTCGAGGCGATTGCACGTGGAATCACGGACAAGTTGATTCGCCGCCATCCGCATGTCTTTGGCGATGCAGAAGCCCATGACAGCCAGACAGTATCCGCGAATTGGGAGGCCATCAAGGCCGCAGAACAAGCCGAGCGAGGCGAAAGTCTCCCCGCATCAAACAGCCCATTAAGTGATCAACTCGCCAGGAAAGTTCGCGGACAACCAGCTCTGGCTGGAGCCATGACGATCTCGCGCAAAGCAGCCAAAGCGGGATTTGAGTGGGATGACATGAAGGGGGTTTGGGACAAGGTGCATGAGGAGCTTGATGAACTCAAGGAAGCGGTGTCCTCCGGTGATCCAAAGCACGCTCAGGAAGAGCTCGGCGACCTGCTGTTCACCCTTGTGAACGTGGCTCGCTGGTGTGACATCGAGCCAGAAGCAGGCCTCGCGGGCACCAACCAGCGCTTTCTCGATCGTTTCTCTCGCGTGGAAGCCGCCCTGGGGGGTGACCTCCAAGAACGCAGCATCCAGGAACTGGAAACGGTGTGGCAGCAAGCGAAGCTGGCAATCCGTGCCGAACAAGCCTCCAACCCTGCAGCTCCCAACAACCATCCCGATTCGTGAGCATGCTCCCCATCGTTCAATCGTCCAACGACGGACGCTGTTGACGATTTTTTTTGATCTGACTGCGACGCCCCTTGGCCTCAAGCCGTCGCTTCACAGCACCTCGTCCTGGACGCGTGGCCCGGCGCTGTGGAGGCGGTGGCTTCAAACCTTCTCGCAACAAGTCAGCCAGCCGAGCCATCGCTCGCTGGCGGTTTTGCCACTGAGAGCGCTCCTCTGCAGCCACCACACGCACGCAGCCATCCACCAGTCGCGAGGCCAAAACCTCCATCAGCCGCTGTCGCCGAAAGGGGCCCAGCAACGCCGAATTGGCAAGATCAAACACCAGCTCAACCCGAGAATCCGTGGTGTTAACGCCCTGCCCTCCAGGACCGGAGGCGCGGGAGAATCGCCATTGAAGCTCCCTCGAAGGGATCACCAGGCGAGCATTCACGGTGAGATCCTGGGGCATCGATCCAGCACTCCTTCAGTGCATCCATCGCTGAGCGAGCGACTGACACCCTTGACCTTGGCATCACGCCATCCAACCGGTGCTGGTTTTAGCTGGATGGAGCGAACGTCCGGCGCACCGCCATGACCACTGCACCTGAAACCAGTGGCAACTGGATCGATGAGCACCACAACGGCGTGCGCTATGGCCTAAGAGGCCGTGTGCTGGTTGAGGAGACCAGCCCGTTTCAGCGCATCACCGTGATCGAAAGCCAGCGCTACGGGAAAGGACTCTTATTGGATGGCTGCTGGATGACGGCAGAACACCAGGAACGCCATTACCACGAATCCTTAGTGCATCCTGCGCTCTGCTCGGCCGCGTCAATCGAGCGCGTGCTGGTGATCGGCGGCGGTGATGGGGGCACCGCCCGCGAATGCCTGCGCCACCCAGGGGTGACACACCTCGACATGGTGGAGATCGACGGCCGGGTTGTGGATCTGAGCCAAGAACACCTTCCTTCAATCGGAGGCGGGTGTTGGGACGACCCTCGCTTTCACCTCAGTGTTGGTGATGGGATCGCCTGGGCTGCTGAAGCCAAAGACGCCTCCTACGACGTTGTTCTAGTGGATGGATCCGACCCCACCGGGCCCGCCGAAGGCCTGTTCAATCGTGCCTTCTTCAGCAACTGTTGCCGCATCCTCAAGCCGGGGGGGGTGTTTGCCACCCAAAGCGAATCACCCGAAGCCTTCCGCCAGGTGCACATCGACATGGTGAAGCTCATTCGGGAGCTGTTTGGCCATGCTGATCCTCTCTACGGCTGGGTCCCGATGTACCCAAGCGGCTGGTGGAGCTGGACGTTTGCCGCGAAGGATGCGCCCCGCTACCTCACTGTTCAAAGCGAGCGCGCCGCAGCAGTGGCCGAAGGGTGTGCCATCTGGAGTCCCCGCTGGCAGCAAGGAGCCTTCAACACCATTCCAGCCTTCATTGAACGGGAACTGAATCCATGACCAATCCCAAAAGCCAAGCGATTGATCAGAACCTGTTTGACGACGAAGGCGCCATTTTTATGGGAGGACGGCGCAATCCTGAGGGATGCAGCGTGGCCTTATTTGGCGTTCCCTATGACGGCACCACCTCCTTCCGCCCTGGCACCCGATTTGGCCCAGCCGCGATTCGTGAGGTGAGCACGGGTCTTGAGACCTACTGCCCGCAGCTGGATCGAGACCTCGAAGACATCGCTTACGCCGACATCGGGGCTGTTGAGATTCCCTACGGCGACCCACAGCCCGTTGTGGATGCCGTGCGCCACGCCACCAGCAGCGTGCTGGCTGCAGGCATGAAGCCGCTGATGCTTGGCGGTGAGCATTCCATCAGTTCTGGTGCGGTTGCTGCTGTAGCGGAGCAACACCCCGACCTTGTGCTGGTGCAACTCGATGCCCATGCCGACTTACGGAATGAGTGGCTCGGCTCCCATCACAGCCATGCCTGCGCCATGCGCCGTTGTTTGGAGGTGCTTCCCAGCCAACAGCTTTTACAGATCGCGATCCGCAGCGGCACCTCTGAAGAATTCAAAGAGCTACATCGCAGTGATCGACTGATCTCAGTTCAAGACATCCCGAAGCGAATGAACGCACTAAGGGGGCGGCCGATCTACCTCACCGTGGACCTCGACTGGTTCGACCCGGCCGTGATGCCCGGGACAGGAACCCCAGAGCCAGGCGGATTTATTTGGAACGATTTCGCAGCTGTGATCAAGGAGCTGCGCCACCACAGCCTCATGGGCGCAGACGTAGTGGAACTTGCTCCTCAACTCGATTCGAGTGGGATCAGTAGCGTCTTGGCCGCCAAAGTCACCCGCAGCCTGC
>QCUZ01000004.1:0-33444 GCA_003210555.1 Synechococcus sp. AG-683-A03
AGATCACAGATGAGCCCAGTGAACCTCTATGTCCATCGTTGCAGCAGTGGTTTGAAGACAACGAGGAGCCGGCTCTGCTGCGCTTGCGCAACGAGCTTTTACCGCGATTAGTGGCCTGTGCTTCGAGTGAAAAAAAGGCTTTCCTTGCTGCTTTGTCTGGCCGACGGATCGCGAGTGGCCCCTCCGGTGCCCCGACGCGAGGACGTCCAGATGTGTTGCCTACGGGCCGAAATTTTTATTCCGTTGACTTGCGTGGTCTTCCAACCGAAGCCGCCTGGGATTTGGGCCGGCGTAGCGCTGAGCAATTGTTGGATCTTTACCGACTAGAGGAAGGAGAAAATCTCAGGCATCTTGCGCTGTCGGTGTGGGGAACAGCCACGATGCGCAATGGCGGAGAAGACATTGCGCAGATGTTGGCTTTGCTGGGCGTTCGTCCTGTCTGGGATGGACCAACACGGCGCATGGTGGATCTTGAAGTCATTCCTTTGAGCCTGCTGGCTCGACCCCGGGTGGATGTCACCTTGCGGATGTCAGGTCTGTTTCGCGATGCCTTCCCTCAGCTTGTGGGCTGGGTGAATCGTGCGGTGCAACTCGTTTCAACACTCGATGAAGCAGACGCTGAGAATCCACTTGCTGCAATCACCCGTCAGGAAGGCGCTCAAGCGAGGATTTTTGGTTCAGCACCGGGTGCCTATGGCGCTGGATTGCAGGCTTTGATCGATTCGGGGCAATGGGATAGCCAAGACGAACTTGGCGAGGCATTTTTGGCCTGGAGTTCTTGGAGTTACGACGGGGAGGTTCAAGCTCATGCCAATCGCGAAGGGTTGGAAGCTGCTCTCAGTCAGGTTCAGGTGGTCCTCCATAACCAGGACAACAGGGAACACGATTTACTTGATTCTGATGACTATTACCAGTTTCACGGGGGGATGACTGCTGCGGTGCGTCGCTCGGGTGGAACCTCGGTGCAACCCTGGTTTGCTGACCACTCTCGACAAGCAAGGCTTCGCATTCATTCGCTGAGCCGTGAAATCGACAAGGTGGTGAGAAGCCGCTTGTTGAACCCTCGCTGGATCGAGGGAATGCAACAGCACGGCTACAAGGGAGCATTCGAAATGGGTGCCAGTCTTGATTATCTGTTTGCCTATGACGCTTCAACTGGAGTGGTGCCGGATTGGTGCTACGGCGCCATCTGTGATCAGTGGCTGCTCGAAAAGGGCACACAGGACTTTTTAAGCCGATCCAATCCCTGGGTTCTTAGAGATATGGCTGAACGACTGATGGAAGCCGCGAACCGTGGGCTGTGGTCCCAACCTTCCCCCGACCAGCTTGAGCAGATCAGGGGGTTGGTTCTTCAGGCGGAAGAGGCTGTCGAAAATGGGGGTCTTAGTTGTTGAGGTCGCGAACCATGTCCTTGAACGGATCAATCGATCCTGGTTTTGAGGATGGAGTCCGCGTCGGCATTTGAGGAGCAGGCTGCATTGCTGGGGGTTCGGACTTCAATTCTTCCTTGCGACCTGCAGGGGCTGCGTTAGCAGCCATTGGTGAATTCACACCAGCCGTGCGCAACGCATTGCCCTTGAGTTTTTGATCCAGTTCTTCCTTTGTCATCACCTCGGCAAAGGTCTTTTTCACCGGGGTAGGAACACCACTGGAAAAAACGGAGGGGATGGAAGGCTCTTCGTTGGGTTTTTCATCGCCTAAGCCTTTGGAGCGGGTTCCGATCGTGACATCCATCGCGTCAACCTTGGTCACCAATTCCTTATTGCCTGGGTTGTCTGCGGATCCTGGGAAGGTGCGGCGGATGGTTTTGGCCTCCCGCATGTAATCCACATTTCCGTAGGAGGAGGAAGCGTCAGAGTCGAGGAAAAAGGCCTCTGCTTTCTCTTTTGCACGATCCTTCGGAAGACCCTGTTCGCCGTCGTTCTTGGAGCCTGATTTCAGAAGCCGATCGAAAAGACCCATGTCAACTATCTAAATCGATACGTGAATTTAGCGGCCTTTTAGGTCGACTCCGTGGGTATCGGTGCCGCAAGTACGCAAAAGGCCAAGGTTTTTTAACTGTTTGTCGATCGAATCGCAGATCAATGGCGTGGGTGCCCAGCGTTGTTGCATGTCGTAGTCGTACCAGGCCTCACCACCGTCAAACCCCAGCTCCGCAGCTGCATCAATCAAGACCGTGAACCCCAGCCTGTAGCGACCTGGATGGGCAAGGATTGCAAGGCCTCCGGCGAGGTGAATGGCTTTGCAAACTTCACCAGCCCTGAGAGGGGCTCCCACCGCAGCATCGCCGCTGGAATAGGGCAATAGGGCTGGATCCCCGGGTCTAAACCCCAGAGCCAAGACGTGAACCAAACAACCACGCAGGATGCAACTGATTTCCATCCCACTCCAAAGCGTTGGCGTGCATTCGCCCCGATCTCGGGCGCGATCAAGCCAATCGACCATCGGAACGTAGGCAGCGATCGAATGGTGATCGGTCACTGCAATGTGACTCAGCTTCCTAGCCGTGGCTTGTTCAATGAGAGCGACTGGCTCCAGACTTCCGTCGCTGCAAACGGTGTGGCAGTGAAAATTCAATAAGCCCGGACAACTGTCTGGGCCAATGGAGTTCAAGACAGCCCGGAGCGGGTGCTGGTCATGCGTCACCGCCTGACTCCTGCGCAAGGGCTGCTTCACGTAGACGACGCCAGCGGGCATAGAACTGAATTGTTCCTGCCATGAAGATCACCAGCCCGACCGTTAACCAGGTTGCAGCTCCTGTGGGGAACTGGGTCTTGAACACCACCAGCATCACCACGAGAACGAGCAATAGGGTCGGCAGTTCGTTGAGAGCGCGGAGTTGTCGTCCACTCCACTGGCAAACCCCAGACTGCAGTTGGCCCATCAATCGATAGCAGAACAGGTGATAGGCCACTAACAAGCCCACAAATCCGAGCTTTGCGTGCATCCAGCCTTGCTGGAGCCACGATGGCTGCGTGATCAACAACCCCGCAGCCATCGTCACGGTGAGGATCAGACCAGGTGTGGTGATGATGTTGGCGAGTCGCCGTTCCATTACGGCGTACTGGGCTTTGAAGGCTTCACGCACAGGAGACTCCTCCTCCTCTGCTTCAACGTGATAGATGAACAGCCTGACGAGATAAAACAATCCGGCGAACCAGACCACCACTCCAACGATGTGAAGGGTCTTGAACCACAGGTAAGCCTCAGGAGGAAGCGTCAGTGTCATGACCCAATTCATCTCATCTCAACAATAGAAAGCCGCTAGCTGAGCGAGTCAAGAAACTGTTGCGCCTTGGAGTAATGCGTATCCATGACCTCGGGCGCCATGCGATCAAGATTTCGTGTCATAATCGCCAGCCTTGGTTGAGACCGAAAGAAGTCAGCATGACGGTGAATAAAACTCCAGAACAATCCATCCCATATTCCACACCACTCTCCCGGTTTGTAGTCAGACATTTTGCGTACGTAATTGGAACCTGATAAATAGGGCTTACTTGTAAAAATTCCGCCATCGGCAAATTGACTCATGCCATAAACGTTAGGGACCATGACCCAATCGTAGGCATCTACGAAAAGTTCCATAAACCAGGTGTAGATGCGGGTTGGATGAAAACCACAAAGAAGCATCATGTTTCCGAGTAGCATTAAGCGCTCAATATGATGACAATATCCGGTACTTATGGCGCGTTTGATTGCATCATCAATCGGTGGAATTCCGGTTGTTCCCTCGTAAAAAGCACTGGGAATGGGGAGATCCTCAAAATTCCAAAAATTGCTATTGCGCATGGTTACACCGTGGCGCTTGTACATGGCTGCCATGAATTCTCGCCAACCAATAATTTGTCTCAAAAAACCTTCTAAAGAATTGATGGGGATCTCAATTGAATCTGCTGCTTCGAGCGTTCGGTTTAAAACCTGCTGAGGAGTGAGAAGTCCGAGATTAAGCATCGGCGTCAAAACGCTATGCCACATCACTCTGTGCTGAGAGCTAATCGCATCCTCGTAGGTGCCAAAACCAGCCAGTCTTTGTTCAAGAAAGGTGTCTAACCATTGTTGTGCTGATAAGTGATCAAGGGGCAAATCAATGGATGGTGTTTCAGGAACAGTGATTCCCTTGGGAAGTTTTTTACGGTTATCGGCGTCAAAACTCCAACGCCCACCCACGGGACCTCCCTGATCGTCGATCAAAACTCCTAAGCGTTTGCGCTGCATTTGATAGAAATTGCCCATCATTGGCTTGCGTCGGCCATTGAAATAGTCATCCATCACTTCAGTTGGTGTAAGCAACATCGGAGTGGGCAGAATCTTTAGGTCGCAGCTTCGCTGTTGCAGGGTCTTTCTGACTCTCTTGGTCAAAAGATCGTCGACTGGATCAGCTAGATAAAAGGTTTGATAGCCAGAGCCGATCAGTTGGTTCAGTAAATCTGAGGTTTGTTGCTGTTTGTTTGGTGTCAGCGTGAGGACGTTGTGGCCTTTGGATTCAAGTTGCTTCTTATAGGCAAGCATCGATTGTTGATGCAATTGGAGCTTGCGTGGATGGATGGTGAGTGGCCACTCAGGATCACCTCCAAGGATTAAACCGTCAGCAATCAGGGCAATGCTTCTGTTGGTCTGAATACCGGGATGGTGTTCAAACAGCTGATGGGGAAAAACAAGGGTAATTTCCATAACGCTTTATCCGGCTTCTCCCGCGAGTCGGCAGGCCCGCCGTCCAAGAGCTGTAGCTGGAATGCGATCCACAAGTCCTGCCCGCGGACTGAGCTGCTGGTTGCGGCAGTCCATCACCACCCGTTCTCGATGCCCTTGCTGATCTTCCAGGCGCATGCGCAGTTGCCAGTGATTTTTGGCGCTGCGGGTGATCTCATCGGCGCACACCACACCTGTGCAAAGGCCAGGTGCAGCGAAGGCCCGATCAGGACTGATCAACGTAATAGCGACCCCGATCAACACCGTGAAAATCAGGATGTTGGCTTGTAAGCACCGTTTCATGCCGTGTCCTCGCCTGCCATCACCACGTTGTCCTCATCCTCTTCCTGAGGATGAAAATAGGCGCGGATCTGTTTCGCCAGCGAGAGTCCTACCCCTGGTGCTTGATGGAGCTGATCCACGCTGGCGAGCTGAATGGCATCGATGGATTGAAAGTGGGCCAAAAGATCTCGTACCCGTTTTGGGCCCAGTCCAGGGATGTCAGAGAGTCGTGAGCGCTTCATCCGCTGGCCCCTTTGCTGTCGGTGGAAGGTCACCGCAAAGCGATGCGCCTCGTCGCGCAAACGCCGCAATAAGGACACTCCGAGTTGATCGGGTTCGCTTTCGAGAGGCTGCTTGGCTTCCGGAAGAAAAATTTCTTCGCGTTGTTTGGCCAACGAACACACGACGAGATCCTCGTGAAGATCTAACTCGCGCAGGGCTTCCATCACCGCTGATAGTTGGCCTTTGCCCCCGTCAATCATCACGACATCAGGCCAATCATGGAGTCCGTCCATGTTTAAGCTGCTGCTGGATTGACGTCTGATTTGCACAAGGTCAGCACCCTCGGCTTTGACGCGGGCCCATTTGCGAAAGCGCCTGCGCATGATTTCTGCCATGGCCATGAAGTCATCGCTGTGCCCGGCCTGGATGCTGCTGCTTTGGATTTTGTAGCGGCGGTAATGCTGCTTGGCAGGAAGTCCGTCAATAAAGACAACCTGTGAGGCAACAGCATCACTTCCTTGAATATGACTGATGTCGTAGCCCTCAATTCGTCTTGGAGGTGTGGCCAATTCAAGAAGTTGAGCAAGATCTTCATTTGCCAAGGCTTGTTGTTCTTGGCTTTGCCGAGCCCTGCCCAGCTCGAATTCAGCGTTACGCATCACTAAATCAATCAGATCTGCTTTTTGTCGCCTTTGTGGATGCAACACCTGAACTTTGCGCTCTCGTTGTTCGCTGAGCCATTCAGCAATCAAGCTCTGTTGAGGAAGTTGATGCTGCACTAAAACTTCTGGAGGAATCTCAACAGCATCAACCTGGCTGTAGTGCTCTTCGATAACCCGCTGAAGGATTAATCCTGCCTGAAGATCTGTTGCGTCTGCTGCAAAGCCAAGTCTCCCAACGAGTTTTCCAGCACGCATTTGGAATAGCTGAATAGCTGCAAAATGCTCATCTTGGGCAACAGCAAGAACATCTCTACTCACTGATGCATCGGGCAAACTCATTTTTTGATCCGCCGTTAATTGGTCGATACCTTGAAGCTGATCTCGAATTCGAGCTGCAGACTCAAAATCAAGTCTCTCGGCATAGCGCTCCATCTGCTGGTTCAAGAGTTGCCTAAGTTCATCGCTGCGCCCCTGAAATACCATCGCTACTTTGCGTAATATCTGGTGATAATCCTCAGAGCTCACCTTCTCCTGACAAACTCCTGGACATCGGCCAATTGAATAATTAAGGCAGGTGCGGTCTGGATAGAGTGGTCGTGGTCGTTGGCGGAGTGGAAATACTCTTTTTACAAGAAATAGGGTTCTTCTGAGTAAGCCCACATCCACATAAGGCCCATAAAAACGATCAAGAGGGCTACGAAACCTACGACGCCTAGTAATAAAAATTCGAGGGTAAGTTTCGCTCCAGGTAATGCAGAGATAGGGATATTTTTTGTCGTCTTTCAGCAGCACATTGAAGTGTGGCTGTTGGTTTTTGATGAGATTCGATTCCAGAGCGAGGGCTTCAGCCTCGCTATCCGTCACGATGAATTCGATTTCGCAGATTTGCCGCACCATCAAGCGGATGCGTGGGCTCAGGTCATGGCTGCTGCGGAAGTAACTTCGCACCCTGCTGCGCAAGGTTTTTGATTTTCCGACGTACAGCAAGCGATCGTCGGCGTCGCGCATGAGATAGCAGCCGGGCTCAGGCGGGATCTCTTTCAGGCGCTGTTCCAAGCGCTCCGGTTGCTCTAGCAATGGACGCTGCATTCTTTGAATCTAGAGACCCTGCGCTGCATAGGATCCCATCAGTCCTTCATGGCTGATGCGCGCTCTCTATCCGGGCAGTTTTGATCCTCTCACCCTTGGACATCTCGATTTAATCGAGCGTGGTTGCTCTCTCTTCGGAGAGGTGGTTGTTGCTGTTCTTCAGAACCCAGGTAAATCCCCTGCTTTCAGCCTTAATCAACGACTGGAGCAAATCACTCAGGCCACCTCCCATCTGAATGGGGTCACGGTGACCAGCTTCAACGGCCTCACCGTGAACTGCGCTCGTGAACATGATGCCCAGTTGATCCTGCGGGGATTAAGAGCGATGAGTGATTTTGAATACGAACTCCAGATCGCCCATACCAATCGATCTTTGGATGCAGAATTTGAGACGATTTTTCTCAGCACTGCAGCCCACTACAGCTTTTTGAGCAGTTCAGTTGTGAAAGAAGTGGCTCGATTTGGTGGACGTGTTGAACATATGGTTCCGGCGGTGGTGGCGGAGGACCTCAAGAGGTTCTTTAATTCGGCTTTATAAGCCAGTTGCGATGAGCGAGATCCAGTTCTCCATGCTCGACCAGCTCGATCAGCTCGAGGAAATTGTTCTCGAAGGTAGTCGCATTCCTTTTAGTGGTGGAAGGCTGGTCAACGAGCAGGATGCCGTTGAGATCATGGATGGCGTAAGAGCGTCACTCCCTGGGCAGGTTGCGCAAGCGGATCAGTTGCTTCAAAAGAAGGACGAATTCATTTCTTCGGCGCGTAGTCAGGCCGACGAAATTGTTCAAAAAGCCCAGCTTCAGCGCGAACAGCTTGTCAGTGCTGCTGCGGTTCGACAGGAAGCTGAGCGTCAGGTCAATGAGATGAGAGATCAAGTTCGCCAGCAGTGCGAACAGCTTCTCCAGAGCTCCCGACAGCAGGCCGCTGAGATGGAGCACGACATGCAGTCCAAGCAGGTACAGCTTGAACAGCAATTTGCCACGCGTCGGCAACAGCTTGAGCAAGAAGCCTTGCAACGCCGCCAGCAACTTGATCAAGAAGCGCTCGAACTCAAGCGTCAATTGGCTGAGCATCATGAGCGAAGTCGACAGCAGTCAGCCCAAGAGCTAGAGCAAATCCGCAGTGAAGGGGTCAAACTCCAGAAAGAAGCTCAAGCGGAAGCTGAGCGCATTCATCACGATGCGCTTCAGTTTCGTCAGCAGACCCAACAACAGTGCGAAACCTTGATTCAGCGCACTCGTCACGATGCTGCTTCTGTTCAGGATGGTGCCAACCGCTATGCCGAGCAAACACTGGGAGAACTTGAGCAACGACTCAAAGAGATGGCCCAGGTGGTGTTGGCTGGTCGTCAGGAACTCGTCAAAATTCAAATGATTCGTCCCGACTCAGCGCCTGAGACAGAGAGCTCTGAACCGAAAAATCGTCAGGGAAAAGCTGTGTCGATGAACAAAGCTCGTCGTGCTGCGTCCCGGCTTAGATCGATGAAGGGCACGGGCTGAGGTTATAAACCGCTCTCAGGATCTGGCCGATCGTTGCGTTCGGTCGGCTGGCACCATTTGAAATCATGCTCACGTAGCGCGGACCGTCCTTGGTTTGGAGAATTCCAGAAATTGAGCGCACCCCGCTGATCGTTCCTGTTTTCCCCCAAAACTTGCCTTGGATTGGGGAACCAATGAAGTAATTCCGTAGCGTTCCTCTCTGTCCAGCAATCGCCATCGATGCTTGGTAGTAAGAGGCGTAAGGGTGTTGATCCATACGCATCAACAACGCTGCGATGGTCTGACTTGACACACGATTGTTGCGCGATAAACCGCTCCCGTCTGCAACTCTGAGCCCCTTCACGGGTATCCCTTGTTGTTGCATCCAACGGTGTGCGGCCGCCGATGCAGCTCGTACATCCCATTGGTCAGCAGCTTGTCTCAGCAACACTTCTGCCGTGAAGTTATGACTTTCAGTGTTGGCAAGGCTCAGCAAGGCATGCATCGGAGCAGAGGTCTCCTCATGCAGCAGGATTTGCTCGTCGCTTTGTTGTAACTGTTGGCTATCGCTGATCGGTCGTACTTGTTGGACCTGGATGGATCCGCCGCGACGCTTTACCTCTTTTTTGAACAACGTCTCTAACCGCCTGTAGGGATCGCTAACAGCACCACCCAGCGCATTACTGGTTAAGGCCAGACGAGTGATCGGCGCTCCATAGGCATAGGCACGATCCGCGGGGTGCCAATCGTTTGGCCACCAGTTTTGACGAGGTTCTTCCTGCACCATCAAGTTCACGGACCCAGCTGAAGCACCCCGTGCTCCTCCCTGACCCAAAGCGGCCATCGCAAAACGTTGTAAACCAGCGATTCCAAGATCAGGATCCCCTTGACCCTTGAGCTCAAGGGTTCCATCAGCCCGTTGGACTAACTGAGTACGCAAGCGGAAATCTGGGCCTAATCGGTCGAGGGCGAAGGCCGTACTGATCAGTTTTTGGTTGGAGGCTGGAATGCGTGCTGTGGCGCCATTCACGTCACCCAGCAAATCTCCATTGCTATTGACCACTGACACGCTCCAAGACCTGGCAACTGGAGCCAGCAAGCGATTCAGAGCTTGCTGCAGAGGTGCACAGGAGCGTCCTCGTTGTTGGAGATCGGGGAGAGGCTGTGCGGAGGGCGGTGGTGGAAGGGTTAGCAACGGAGGCTCGGCCTTCCCTGGCATCGCCGCTGTAGGAGTTGCCGCCAGCGTTAAGACAAGGAGAGCTGCTTTCATTGCACCTTCACACCACTAACCGTTCCATTCAGGCGGTAAAGAGCACCTTCAAGTTCTACGGGTGTGCCGACTTTTAGCTTGGTACCGGCGAGAACCACGCCAGATTTTGACACCGTTGCATCACCTTCGAGCACAAAGCGAGCATTCAACGTGCCCACAGTCGCCCGATTGGGATCCGCTGCCGTCACGACGGATCCATCGGGTTGAACTTGTACAAGCACTCGGTTGATGTCGTCCACACGAATCAACTTGACGCTTCCAGCTGGCTGATTGCGAATAATGATGCTCGTCCGCCCGGCGGCAAGTGCGTCCTGGACCAAGGCTTCAGGGTCTTCGGCACTCACACGCCGGACGTCGACCATGACCTGGACAGATTTCACCGACCCATTTGCCTTTGCAAACGTATTGGTGAGCTTTGGACTCCAAAGCACCCCACCAATGGCCAGAAGTGCAATAAGGCCAGCAGTGGTATCTAAAACTGACAACCTCCGTAATCGGTCTCTTAAAGCCATACCCATTCCGATCACCTGGCCACAGTAAAAGCCATATTCCGGAACATCAACTGCCTAGATCCTTGATGAAGCGGTCCACGGCCCCTAATTGGCGTCCAAGACTGTCACTTTCGCCATTGAGTGCCATTTCAATGGCCTCAGCGTCTGGTTTTGAGGGCATCGTTCCCAAAAAACCGATAGCCATCTGGATCCGCTTTAAACAGATGCCACATCTCCTGTTCGGTTTGCAGGAGTGCCCCTTCAGCTAGGGGTTCTATGTGGAAGGCAGAGCGCCATATCGAGAGAAAGCCTTTGCGTCTCCCCCTGGCGACACTGCCAATTCCCACGCCAGCGTCTTCAAGCTTTCCATTGAGAAGAACCACCGTTCCCTGCCAGCTGTTGCAGATCTGTTCGACCATCTCGTAATCGCTTGGCTGCGGTCCAATGGCCAACAGCAAGCGACCTTTGATTTCGGGATCGTCGGAAAGCACTAGATCTTTGAGGGCTAGGCAATGCGTCGCGAGTTCAGGGCTTTCTCGTTGTGCCAGGGCCGCTGAGCCTGCATCAGGTCAGCCCAACAACACCTCATGACCTGAAGCTTCCAAAGCCTTGGCCAGGCGTAAAGCCGGTTGTAAAAGCCTGAGCCCTTCAAAGCGCCAGGTCACGGTCCAGCGCCGTTGCTGACGATCGCTCAGCGCTTGCTCAACAGAAACGAGGGTCATCGCCTCGGCCTGGTAAAGATCGGCAGGAAGGGTGACGGACAAGCTCAACTCGATGGTGAGGGATGCGCGGAGAGTACCTAGATGTCAGGCGAGATTGTGGTTCATTCGATCTAGTTCATACGATCTGGTTCATACGATCTGGTTCATACGATCGATGGCGTTTTGAATTCGATTGCTGATTTCAGTCACTGTTGCCGGGTCAATCCAGTAGCCCAGGCTCAGCCGAAGCCCCGACCGTCGCCATAAGGGATCGACACCCATCGCTTCAAGGATGGGGCTATCACTATCCCGGCCAGAGGAACAGGCACTACCACTACTCGCTGCGATTCCCTCGCAATCCAGGGCTCTCACCAAGGCACGACCCGACATGGGCTGACCGTGGCGATCGGAAACCAGCACTGAGAGATGGTGTGGAAGCCGTTCCGTGGGATGTCCACTGAGACGGATCGAATTGTTTTGGCACAGCCGGGTCAGCAAGGCATCGCGCAACGGAGCGATCCCGGACCCTGAGGTTTCAACATGATTGTCCTGGCAAGGTCCGATGTCACGGAATGCTGCTGCCATGCCTTGAGCCAAGACCGGGCATTCGGTACCAGCACGGAGTCCATTTTCCTGTTGGCCTCCGGTTAATAAGGGCTGAATCCGTTCAAGGATGTCTTGTCTTACAAGCAGCAAACCAATTCCCCTTGGACCACCGCATTTGTGTGCAGAGGCCGTTAGTAGATCAACTGGAAGCTCACTCCAGTTAGGGCACCCTTGGCTCAAGACTTGGGTGGCATCGGTGTGGAATGGAATTCGTCTTGCACGACAGGCTTTGCCGACTGCCTCGATCGGTTGAAGCGTCCCCACTTCACTCTGACCCCAGATTATCGAGACGATCTTGGTTGGAGGTTCGAGCAATCGATCCAGATGTTGCATTTGGACCTGTCCGTGGATGTCGACTGGCCATCGTTCAACCGTCCATCCGCAGGCGAGCAATTGCTCAGCTGCAGCAGTAACTGCAGGGTGCTCCACAGCAGAAATCACCAATCGTCCTGGTGATTCGGTTTTGGCGAGTCCCAGCAGGGCAAGGTGCGCTGATTCGGTGGCACCGGAGTTGAACAGGATCTCCGATCGGTCAGCTTCCAGGCTGTTGGCGATGGAGAGGCGCGCACGCTCCAGAGACTCAGCTGCATCACAGCCGATGCGATGGAGGCTCGAGGGATTGCCCCAACCGCGCTGTTGCGCCTTGACCATGCAAGTGATCACGCTCTCTCTCAAGGGAGCTGTTGCACACCCATCGAGATAAAAGTAGGAGTCTTCAGGGCCTGTCATCGCGATTAAAGCGGGACAGGGTTCGTTCCTCGAGTGAGTCGCCAGCGAGATTGATCATGGCGTCGAGAGATGTGGAAGACAGAAATTCTTGGACGCGAGCTTGGGCTTCATCCCGCAAGCAGTGGTCCTGTTGCTGGCAGGTTTCTTTGCAGTCATTGGCGCAGTCCAAGCTGTTGTTGTCAGGCACCGCTGCTGCGGCTGAGGAGGGCTGTTCTTGTGGTTGTGGCGTTTGTGATCGAAGTTCCTGACCGGACTCTGGAAGTAATTCAGGATTCAGAACGCCGTCAAACACCGCTACGGCGGGGCCAGTCATAAACACAGAGCCCTCTGGATCAGGCCAGCTGATCTCCAGTGGCCCCCCTGGAAGTTTCACAGTGGCTTGTGACTCCGATAAGCCGAGAAGGTTTGCGGCAACAAGCGTGGCGCAGGCTCCCGTACCGCAGGCGAGAGTTGGACCTGCACCGCGCTCCCACACTCGGATCTCAAGGGTGCGCTGATCAATCACTTCTAAAAAGTGAACATTGGTTTTGGCTGGAAACAAAGGATCGATCTCCAGAGCCGATCCCCATGCGTCAAAGGGAATGGACTTGAGGTCTTGCACAGGCACAACTACATGAGGATTGCCCATTCCCACAGCCGTGATCTGAAGGGTGCTGCCCTGGAGATCGATTTCTCCTTCTGGAAGTCCAGACCGTCCTTTTGAGAGTGTTGTTGGAACCTGATCGGGTTCAAGAAATGGCTGCCCCATATCAACCCGTATCTGTCCGTCCTCACAAAGTTCGGGGACGATGACGCCCGCCATGGTTTCGGTTCTCCAGGTCCGTCCTGGCTGATCTCCATCGCTATCGGCAAGAAAACGGGCTAAGCAGCGAATGCCATTGCCACACATTTCAGCTTCGCTTCCATCCGCATTAAAAATGCGCATCCTCAGTTCTTCGCCATGCTGTGGGGGCAGGGCCAAAATCAAGCCATCGCCTCCGATCCCAAAGCGTCGATCACAGATCTGTCGCACCCAATTGGGATCCGGTTCCGTGATGTGGGGAGGAAGTTGCCCAGCACGGCCTTCCAACAGCACGAAGTCATTGCCTAAACCCTGGTACTTGCTGAATTGCAACATCTTTCTAAACTCCTTTCTGTGACTGGCTTGCTAGAAGTTGTGTAAGCCCAGTAGGTAAGCCCATAACGAATTGTGTCTTGGACCAGTTCTTCCCATTCTATTTGGTTGTATCGCATCATTTGAGCTATACCCTCTCAGCCCTTCGAGGATCGCCTGTAAGGAGACTTGGGGTCTGTGAATACATATCCTATAAAGCTTTTTAGGCTTGCCTGAGAGCCTCCTGGAGCCCTCTCATAGCGATATAGCCTCGTATTCTTAGCGAGTCTGGACCTGAGCCGCACAGATCGGGAGAGAAGAAGGGAAGATCGGAGAGCGGTCTCGCTCGCCGTCCGGCCCCGCGCGTCCCATGGCACCGTCGGCACCGTTGGCCATAGCCCTGAGCATTAATGCTTAGCGTTAGGGCTTGCATCCCCTGTTCCACCAGTACTGAGGAGGCGCGCTAGATACTTTATCTAACGGAAACGTCCTGATACCAGTCGATCTGAGCGATTAGGCGCGACAGGCGCTGCAGGAGGGTGGCGGCAGGTGGTTTCGAAGGGTGGACCTGCTCCCCACCTCTCGCGTGATCCCTGGGTAGGCGGCCTCATGTTTTTGCCGGTGGGGAGGGCTATGGGGGGAAGCTGCCCGCCGCGCCTATACCGTGCCCCTTCAGAGAATTTCGCCAAAATCTATCGACCCTCTATATGACTCTGTAAGGCTCCTGAATGCCTTCCCTGCTAGATACTAACTAGAGAGGATTACAAGCACCATAGAGAGGATTACAGAGGGCTTAGAGAGAGTATTGACTGGTCCAGCCTACGTTGATAGATAGATACCCTCGCAAATGCTCCGCATTTCCTCGGGATCTCCGATGGACCTACGTCACCGCCGACAGACTGGCCACAACAGCAATAACCTAGGCAAGATCAGTTCTAAGCATTCCAGGGGTCAACTTAGTATGGCTAGGTGAGAAACACCGAAACCAAGAAGGGCGGCGAGTTAATAACTCAGCAGCAAGCATATCAGTAGCGGTAAGAGTAGCTTCAGCTTTGCATTTATCGCAGCTCAGGTGAAAGGTTTTGGTAGAGTGATCCATGTATTGGTATGTATGTAGTGATTGATATCCCTTGCGATTTGATGATGTTTAGCAAGCATATTGTATGCCAGCAGATCGTTAACTGAGTCAACCTGATCCAGACCATTGTTATATCCCGTGGGACCAGTCTGGAGTCTATTGATCTCTTCTAGTGCTCAAACGTATTCGGGCTTATGAAGCAGTTGCAAGAATGTCATTAGCTGAGGATTTATCTGAAGCGTTGGGGGTATAAGTAGTTAAGGAACTGGTCCTAACTCTGTTTATATCTCTGTGGATGTAATCCTGTCTAGGAAGTTAAAGTCACCATCATCTGCTCTAAATGCCGCAGCAAGGTTTGCAAGATGTGTATCAGCTTCTTCAACAACAGAGATGTTGTTTGCTTTTAGCCACTCCAAGACCTTGCCCAGGATCGCTGCATTGAACTCACCCGCCACAAGTTGTTGACGCAGTGAGGTTTCAAAGCAGTTACCTAGAAGCTCGTGGATAACAGCAGCCTGATCAATAGAAACACCAGGCTTAGCCTTTGATTTACTTGTCATAGTTATGATTTAATATGAAGGCTTACTTAGAACCATCTTCTATCTAACAGAAAATGAGTAGGTGAAACATCAGGAATGCCCTACTCCAATGCCATGAACCTTTGCCAGGACGATCCAGTAAGTCCTGATGGGTGTGGCTCCCCATTGTCCTAAGGCCTTCCATAAACCTTGGAGCTTCCTCATTCCCTCTGATAGAGGACTTCTATCCCTTTTGACTCTGCAAGCCTTATCTGCCGTAGCAGGGACTTACATTGTCTGGCAGATAGATCTCCACTTAACTGGTCCCTACCAATCGTATTCCTGTTTAGGAAGGCTGGACCAGTACTCATCATTCAGGGAACCATCATGATATTTATCAACAAACATGATCGTTAGCTGGGGGTATAGATTCTCACCAACACCCTTTAGTTCAGGCTTGATCGTTACTTCCAGACTTGTTCCTGACAGCAACTCCTTCTCATCTTCCGCAAAATCAGGGGAGAAAGGCTGAACAATAGACTCTAAAATTAAGGTATCTTTCTGCCCGTAGACTTCAGATTTATCAAGCTCAGAGAACATACCAGCGCCTTCCTCGAAGATCTGATCTAGCTCGTCTTTAATGTAGGGATCCCACGGCTGAACGATTAGCTGATAACAACCTTTCATTCGATCTGGGAATTGTTGTAGCTCTAATATCGAGCCTTCAACGAACGTACAACTAAGTCGATACGGTTTATCTAAATTTAACACTTGTAATTGTGGTGAATGTATTCCCAAAGGACAACGCCTAAGGGGACACAAACACCGAAAGCACTCAGCTGGAATTGAACCAGCTCTAGGACACCTGTGAGCACGTAGGGGTAGAAGAGATCTACCACCTGGGATACAACACCACCACAATGTTGCTCTAGCTACTTGTATAGCCCCGCTTAGAGAGGGGCTTTGGTCCAGTTCTCTATCTAGTCTTAGATATTAATTAACTGGTCCCCACTCAAGCTACATACAACTGGTATCAAGGCTTCGCCTATAAACAGTAGAGCGTAAGGGTTAGAGGTATATGTTTATCTGGATCTGAAAGGCATGAACGCTCCCCCTTACCCCCTCATTTCGGCAATGAAGAGATAGAGAGTTTGTTCAGCTCCAGGTCCAGATAAATTTTATCTTGGAGTAGCTGCGATGTACGGGAACGACCCCTATCAAGTCCGTACAAAGGGCAGAGGGAATAGTTTTTATTCCTTCTATAAGTTATACGCTGAACCTTGTAGTTGTAGCAACAGGTTTGACCCCCTAAATTTACTCAGCGGCAACGTTTGGGTAACGAGATTAGTTACAGAATTCCTTGACTCTGCAAAGCTGATTCCTCAGGTCATGCTCAGGAAGCCTGCAAGAAATCTTGGTGTAGTTGTCAATCATGTTCTGTAGGTTTGGACCAGTAAATACATTAGTAAACTTAAGGCACTTGTGTGCTATCAGCAGACGTATGTCGTCCTCAGAAAGTTACGTATGAGCCTCAGAGAGTTGTTGTAGTCGGTTTGTAGTCATAGTAAGTAATTGGTTTAGCTTTTAATTAAATTATTGCCAACTCCTAATCACTTAATTTATTAAATGGTGGTCTATGACCTCCCTCTATACCATTCCAATGATGCCAAGTCCTAGGACCATTGAAAGTCCCACCGTTCCTTTCCACACGAGTCCTTCGCAAATCGACTCGTTCCCAGAACAACCACTCTTTGTAATCTCTCACACTTAATCTATAAAGAAAGAGTACTGACGAGACACCTGCAAGTCCCCCAATGATTCCCACTTGTTTGTTCTTTGTTATGTAAGTGTGACCAGCAACCAAAATACAAACTGCAACTAGCAATTGAAAGAACCCGTTTTCAGGTCTTCCTGGATTCTTCAATGGATTCTTTGAAATGCGTTTCATCAGTTAGCAAAACTTTAATGACCTAAGCCAAGACCGTAGAGGACAGAACCAGCAATCAAAGCTGTAATGAATGTGTTCTTGGATGCCACTATGTCCAAAGGCTTCGAGCCCTTCTTCTCGGCAGCAGCAAGAACTGTCGCAGTGTGGATGGTCCCGTACATCCAAAGAACAAATGCAAGAGCGAGAGCTCTTCCTAAGCCTTCCATTAGTACCTTTGACGTTGTTTCGCTTTGATGTGTGAAATGTAGAGACTACTGTACTGGAAGCAGATAATACTTAATTACTCTTAGAGGAGAAGAACAAGGAAAGAAGATCGTCTCCTCGGATGATTGAGTAATGAATTACGCATGGAGTTCTTTGGTGACCCATGTAGAGATTTAATTACCCCCGGTAGGTGCCCCTCAACTGTGGGCAGTTGGATCAGCACACCATGTAACCGCTACCCCTGCTCTGCTTGGGCTCGAATGTCCCAAACGAAGGAGGTGGGTTCAGTTGTCTGTCGATGTTGTTCTCATCGAGGATCCCGTTCAGGTAGTCGAAGGTGGTGATCTTCTCGTATCCCTTCTGAAACCTCTCGATCAGGGCGTTGCGTTGAGCGCCCGGTGAGCACCCGATGGAATCGTGGATCAGTGAGTAGGAACCGGCATAGCCATCAACCATCTCGGCAAACACAGCAGCATCGGCGGCATGGATGATGTTGGGAGCTGTGGCCTTAGACACGTCCTTAAAGCTGACCACTGGTGTTGGAGCGTGTAGCTGTTGAAGCCTTGAGTCAGTGATCGGGTTGTAGATGCTGTGGGTTGTTAGGTGATCGATCCGAAGCGGCTTGGCCTTGGTGACCGGGTAACGCATGACCACCACTGAGCCATTCGGCATTGGTGCTCGTAGCTCCAGCACAGGATCACCATCAGCGTTGAGCCTTGGGGTGTACTGGTCACGCTTGGCAGGCTTGCCCGCTTTAGTCATGGGGTTCAGCACCTTCACCCGTAGAGCCAGATCAGCAACATTCCTTGCCCATTCCACGTAGGCAGTTAGGGCAGGGACCGCATGATTTAGACCAGCTTCGAAGAATGGAGCCAGACCACGGGCTTCATCAAGGCTCAGCTTCTTGTCTTTGCCGTTGAGGTGGATGAACTTCCACTTCTCACGCATTCCAGCGATGGTCTTACCAATGCCCGCTCCGTAGAGACGGGGTAGGAATCCTCCTTTGATCCCCTTCCTGACGCTTTGCATTTTGGCGGGATCAGCTGTGAAGAGATAACGAACGCGCTTATTAGCCATGCAGCGGATGCTGCCGTTCTCATCCTTCAATACCTCTCCGTTAATGTCACGCAAAGGGACTACATAGTTGTCATCCTTGATCATCTCCTGCATCTTTGCCTTGACGGCTGCATAGATGTCGAAGGGGACTGGTCCTGGTGTGCAGTTAGTGGCCTTAGCTGTTTCACCTGAGCCTGTGAGGCCCGCGATTAGCTGGCCACCAGAACACGTTGCATCAATATGAATGATGATGCCCGTTGTTAATGGGCGATCTGAAGATAAGAACAAACGCTTATATTCAAGAGCACAGGCTAGAAAGGCCCATTCATCATCCATCTGTGTGTATGTACGCCAGAAGGAGGTGGGATCAGTAATTGAATCCAAGTCCTTAATACTGTCCATGATCACAGCTTTATGCTGAATAAACCATTGACTACGTTGTTCCCAGCTCTTCTTATCCTGTCCAGCAAATCCAGCAATCGCCCACTCCAGATGAGTCTGAGTTAGATGATCTACAGCAACTTCATTGGCAAACAGCAGGAGAGAGCGCTGGTAGCTCATCCCTTGGCTATTGAGCAGATGATTGGCACAGTAGGCCCTGCCTCTAAAGCCACCCTGTACGGGCAACCAGAAGCGTTTTAGATGTGCTACGCGATTAGCTAGCTCCAAAGTATCAACTGTTAGTGATGACTCTGACTCGCCCTGCTTTCGCTTGTACACACTCCACTCTTTCTTGCGAACCTTCCTAAGAGCATCTCTGTCAGCTTTTTGCTGTTCAGTCATAGGCTCGGGCTTAGGACCCAGCTCAGGCGACTTGAGATAGTGCTCGCGATGTGGAGCTGGAATAAAGTTGGCTTGCTCCCTCCATTCCTGATGTGGTTGTGCTTCAAAAGCATTCATCACATCCAGGATCTCTTGGTTGATCTTGAACGGTACAGACTGCTGACCATTGATAAACCTGAGGTGCTGAGGACCAGGAATAAATTTACCTTTGAAGCCACCTGTAAATGATCTCTTTATCAGAGACTGGGCCACACCTATGTATCCACCAGCTTGATCAGCTGAGTGAAGTCGAGGAGGACAAACCATCACATCAGGTACAAAGGTTTTCCCTACACGTGCTAGGTCCAGTTTATCAACAAAGACCTCAGCAGGCTCTGTAAGCCCGTAGAACTGGTCATTGAATCTGTCCACTGTCTTGAACACAGGGAACTCCAGAACCAGCTCACAGCCTTTCTCGGTGTAGCTGATGAGCTTTCCGGCTAGAGCGTGGCCTAGACGATTCGAGAATGGCTTCCAGTTAAGTACTTTGGCGAAGGGTGTTAGGTCATCGTCTATAAACTCTTGTGCCACATCCTTCCGCATAAGCCTCGTGTTCGTCTTCTTCTGACTCCACCCAGCTTTGTTGTCGTAAGCATCAGCAAGGATAAAGTCAATAAGCCTGTCCTGACTTGTCCCTTTTGTACATTCTCTGATGTAGAGATGGGCCAGATGGTCATTAATACGATCAGAAATAAGGCTTTCTAGCTTGTAAACGTTAGGTCTAGTCCCGTAACGCTTGCCTGAACCTGAAACTGTGTCGAGGCTGCTGAGCATAGGCATCCTACAAGTATCGATCATTGTAAGAAGAACGATGAAAGCAATCTCATCGGAGTCCCATAGATTGATCACCTTGTCTTTGACCCTTACGTCTACACCTGTGGGCTTTCCATCCTTATCTAGTTTGGGGAGATTGATCAGGTTCTTGTTTGTTAGATCCTTAAAGACTGGTCCTATCAATGCAGAACCTAAGCCAGCACCTTCAAGGGTCTTCTCCATAGCTTGTTGGATGACTACACCTGTGAACTCCAAGCAACGATCAAGCAGAACTGAGCCACCTTGTGAGCGGCTGTAATCCATACCTTCCTTTTGCTTCTGTAGCTTCTCCTTAGCTTTCAGTTTGCCCATTACTGAGGCTTGCTTCTCACGTTCTAGTTGTCCTGCAATCTGTTCCCGTGTGGGTGCTACATAGTTTGCAGGCTTGTTTGAATTGTTATCGTACATTGTGGTGGTAGTGTTATTGTTTTAATTAAGACGCCACATCTTTTAAGAACGGCTTTATACATTTTAGCTGGAATCATCGTCCGTCCTCCAGGTAACTGTATTGATAAGTGCTCGCCTGATCATCCATGAGATAGGGCGATCAAGCTGTAGCGAGTGTTCGTTTAGTTCCTTTAGATCAGAGAGGGAGACACGGCTGAAAAATGGTTTGCCGCATTGCTCCTGCTTCTGGTCGTGATTGTGATTGGGACATAGGTTCAGTCTCCTTTACTAGATGTTGTTTTGATCTGTTGCTGTGTTCGCTCTATATCAGCCTCTAGAGCCTCTATTTCCTTTTCCGTGGCTCTTGCCTTCCTTCACCAGCTCTCGACGTCTTTGAGAGAGAATAGGTAAGACTGAGCCAGACAATTCTGAGTACAAGCTAGTGACTACTTTGTAGCTAAAAGTTTGATTAGTTTCTGTTCGTAAGTCATTGTTTTAGTTTGAACGTTGATTAACGTCTGACAGCAAATAGTTCATTGGCATTGAAAATCCAGATGCAATACTGCCGAGCACAAAGAAAGTTCCCATCCCATTTCTCCAATAACCAGTATTGAGTAGAATGACATAAGTAAGAAAAAGCCATACTATTTGGATTAACAATTTTCTCTTCAGTCCAGTAACTCTTGAGTATTTTCTAGTTCTTAGTAAGGCAATTACCTGTGATATTCCAAAGAACTTTGTAAATAAAACCCACAGTGGAATGAATCCTATTAATTGTGGCCATACTTGTAACCCTATAAGGTGAAACACTCCAACGTACATAATGATTTGGCCTGCATAAGCAAGGGTCTTTTGGAACCCGTTCATTGCTTTCCCGTACTCTTCAATGCTTAGCGGTGCTGCTGTTTCTGGCATGTCAATAATGGCTTGGTGTGAGCGCTTTGAACTAATTGAAGCTCTGATGGTTTACGAGCACATCACCCATATGGGGGATAGTTATTTCGTTGTTGCCGCTATCGAGGGTTTGGACCTCATATAACGGG
This sequence comes from Synechococcus sp. AG-683-A03, assembly GCA_003210555.1. Classification (GTDB taxonomy): domain Bacteria; phylum Cyanobacteriota; class Cyanobacteriia; order PCC-6307; family Cyanobiaceae; genus Synechococcus_C. The sequence continues at coordinate 21,179 of QCUZ01000004.1, forward strand.
GCATTAAAAAAGGCCCGGTTTGTGCCGGACCCTGTAAATGGATTCTTGAGTTGATTTAAATCTCGCTGTCTTCCTCCTCTTCTTCTTCTTCCTCAACTGGCAGCTCAAGCAAACGCTCAAACGTTTCGGCCATTGGATGAGCACTTGCCCGTTTTTGTTTATGAGCAAGGTCCGGGAGATCTTGGATTTCTCGCCGACCTCTTTGATCAGTAACCCTCACAACGCTTGACACCAGCTTGTTGGTCACCTCTGGACTTTGGTTGTCAAAGGGCAAAGCAAAGCCACGATTTCCGTTATTGACGACAGGAAAAACAACATCAATACGGTTTCCGAGCAGATAGGGGTTAACCAGCCCAATCGGAAAATCACTTGCCCACACCGTCACTTCGACTTCACCTCGTCCATCAGCGATTCCCTTCAAGAGAACCCCACGTCCTCGCCAAGTTTTGACGGGGCCGATCACCGAAGTGATTGTGGCTTGTTCAATCACGACACACCCCCATTGAAGAAGATGTCTGGATCCACAAAGACATAACCACAGGCAACAAGGCCTGATGACTTCGCCTCTCTTCCAACAGCAGCAATGATTTCGTTCATTGCTGGTACACAGGGATGCCCAGGCGTTGTGCTGTACTCCACCTGATAGTTATCAGATTCAGTTTCTTGGGGCTCGTCTAAAGAGATGGATTGATCAGGAATTAGAGCTGGATCCTCTAATCGTTGAATCACGACCTCCTTTAACGCTTCAGGTTGTCGATCCCATCCTTTACCCCTCAAGAAATTGGAGTCAGGCTCTACAGCTAGTTGGCAGCCAACAGCAAGCTCCAAATAATGCGGATCAGGCCAGAACTTGAGATTGAACAGAGCTGTATGCGACTGTCCAGTTTCGATGTTCTCGACAGTTGTCCACATCAGCTCATGGTCCCTTCCAAACTTGTCATCAAAACGAGTTCGACACTCAACCAATTTGGCTTTGGTGAGCAAGCCAAGAGTGGAGAGGCCGGAGCCTCCCTCACTATTTTCTGAACAGGCAGGTGTGGCCGCTTTTTTCCGGCCAGTCAAAAGATCAGAGAGTCCCATCAGCAGCCACCGTCCTGGCCGCAGCCATAGAGAGCAACAGCGTCTGGAGATCTTTCCCATAACTGGAGCAGTTCCTTGGGAGGGGCTGCGTGGCGAGTGATCAATGGGCGATCACGATGTGAATTTGCAGCAGAAGTTCGACGCCGCTGGCCGGCGTGCTTCATACTCTTGGACATGGTGAAACTCCTTAGCTGGTGTTGAAGCCGACGGGAATTGTTGATGGCTCAGGTGTTCGAGCACCTGACCGGAGATTCCCAATGTGGGATTTCCGGTAACCATCAACGCAGCTGTCGGGTTAAACGAATCCTTACAGACGATGCAGCCAGCTTGTTGCTAGCGTTTTCTGCTCTGATCATTCGAGTTGCCGTAAAGCCTTTCCGTCGGTGTAATTCAATGTACCGCTGCAAAACGGGGGTTTGGTCTTTTGACACCATCTACGGTGTCTCGATCCATCAGCCTTGACCAGATTTGGTGGTCATGTGTAGGATCGCTGAGCGTCTGTATAGAACCGAAGCACCACTCCCTGAAATTGGCTGCTCCCGAGTAAAGACGCAATAAAGCGATGCCCCCCGGGATCGCCTTGCTCAAATTTTTTGGTGTTTTTGATAACTAAGGCCACAACTGGGTTCGCTTTAAGGTCTCAAATAATCGTAAAAAAATATAAAGATCTTCCTTTTTGGGAAATTCAGGGCCAGATTCTTCTCCTACGTGGGCCTAAACCTCCTCTTTGTTCTGGCTTTCAAGTAGTGGCAGTAGATCAGCAGCCTTTCTGATTGCCTCTTGAACTGTCTCCATCGGCCAGCCCTGATCGAGCAGGTTGCCAGCCGTCAGATGAATACTCATGCTGATCTCTTGAGCCAGTATCTGAACGGGTGTGTTGGTGGCAGTCATTAATCAGGTACCTCTTCGAAAGCTCTTGCCATAGACAAAGTTCACTTTCTCCATAGTTGGTTTACCAAAACCTTCTCGATCTGATTCTGTCCACCAAGCAGTTCCGGTATAGAAGCTGATGCCAGGTCGTTTGCTTTCTGACGGTTCACAACCAGCTTCTACAAAGCTTCTGATCTTGTACTCGTCACTTTCCCAAAACCTTGATACTGAATACTCGCTACCTGAGTTCATATCAGCTTTGAGCTCAGACATGCAAGCACTTAGTGCTTCTTGCTGTGAAGCGTATGTAGGCGTGTAGGGCATCCACCATTTGAACGTTGTGTTCCAGCCGGTGACACCTACAACACCAATCACAAGCCAGGTACTAGGACTCTTCCAATTGACCTTCGATGTAGCTCTTCCCAGAAACTTCACCCAACCGGGTTGGGCTGCTTTGCTTTCTTCTGGGGTGTAGTCGCTTGGTCTTTTCTTTTCTGTCATAGGTCATTCCCCTTAGCGTTAGCTTTCATCTCCTTGAGTTTTTTCTTTAAGTTGCTCATGCCCATTCCAATAGCGCTGGAGGTACAGGGGTGAGTGCATAAATACTTCTCGCCGTCAGACATATTGTCCCAACCTTTTAGCTCGATGTACTCCATCTTCCAGTCAGGGTTGTATGAGTCTTTGGAATTGTTACTCATTAAGACCCAGTGCAATAACGGTTTCCATAACTATTGTTCCGTTGCTCATTATCTGATTCGTAGGGGCTATCTACATAGCTCACACACTGGTTGAAGCTGATGTCTCTGATCATCCCTGGTACTTGAGTTACGGCAAGGATGAGTATTGCTGCTGGTGTTAGTAGTGCTTTCATCGTTGGGTATCAGGTTGGTAGAGGTAGATAAGGAAGATCAGAAGTAGCAGGCCTAGGAATGGAGCGAAAAACACGTTTCTCCACTAGAAATATCTATCTGAAGACGCTTCAACGGTGTCACAGACAGCCGATGCATTAACAGTTCTTCCAGTACCTGTTGTTGCTGTAGTCATTAACATTCCATTAGCTCTACTCAACCAATTTGAGACATTAACGGTTGCCCTTCCATTCCTAGCTTGTGTATTCCAGCTAATCGAGTCAGGTCCAAACTGTGCAGAAGAGACATAGGTTCGCCCTGACTCAACTGTTAGAACAGACACTTGTGAATTGTTTTCATTCAAAGTAATCTTCCATCGTGGACCCTTATCACCTTCTCTGAAGCATTCCAGGTAAACCTGTTGTGCGTGAGAGGCTTGGGGAGTTGTGATAGCTGATGCTGCAATAAGAGCAGCTAGAGCGATTGTTTTGAGGTTGGTCATCATCAGTTGAACTGCGTTGGTCGATGTATTGAGTATTGCTGGTGCTTACCTGTTTTCACATCCCCCATCCGAGTGGTCTTCAGCTCGGATCTTTCACCCAAAAGAATGATGATTAGAAAGGTGGTTAGCGTTGCCTTGGTCACCATCAGATGATTGGAGATAGATCAGTTACCTAGTAGGCGCTTGATCCGAGCAATAAGACGTTTGATGAGAGATGGAATACCCAACCAGTCAAATGGTTCACTCAGCTCATATTTGAAGTAAGAGCCATCCTCAGGCCTCATACCTTGGTAGCAAGTCTTCGATGTCCACAACGTGCTTGAGGTGACTTAGGAACTCTTCGACGGTTGCTGCTGGCAGGAAGCTGACCATCTCCTGAAAGGTGAGCTCCTGGTCCAGTTGATCTGCAATGTTCAGCAGTAGTGATCTCGATTGGGCTGGTGTTCTGGTTGCGGTGGTCATCGTTGCTGTTCGCCTGACTCCTTAAGGATGCCACTGGGTATTACCCTTTAGCCCCTTAGGCATGCCACCTGTCTTATTGATTCATACTGGGTATTACCTAATGATCCCTTAGGCTGCCTCTGTTGAGTACAGCCCGAAGGGATGCCCATAGACGAAGAAAAGAACTCTCGTGTCGTGTTCGTCATGCCCCATGAGCTACGTGCTCAGCTCGAAGCCTTGGCCAAGAAAGATCGCAGGCCATTAGGTAGTTACATCCGCAATCTCTGCGAAGACCACGTAGTGGCAGTCAGTCAGAAATACCTTGCTACTGGTTCAGACGATGAATCAGGTTTAGTCGACATCTTTCCACCACCAGAGCTTTGAATCATGAGAACTTTGCCTTGTAAGTTTTGTGGGACACCTGTCGAGTTATATCCCAAGTACGCAGGTAGAGCCTTGGCATCTGGGCAAAAGACATCTGAATGTCAGAGCTGCCAAAGAGAAAGAATGACTCCACTACTCCAAGCACAAACAGACTTCTGGAAAGAGATACACCGACGCAATAGAGAGCTAAGGGGCAACACCTGATCACTCATACTCATCCACTGGGAGTCTTGACTGCATGCAGGCCCCGATCCACGCAGGACCCAGCTCCGGATCATTTTTTTCCTCCAGAGAATCATCGCGAAAAAGACGGTCTGTGCAAAGTTCACCTCGCGATGATCTGCGATCCATCTCTGCCCGCAGCCGTTGCCGGTCATCATCCCGCCTTCGTTGTTCACCAGCACGTTGGATCTCGTTGTTTACCTGCGAGCCAATCCAGATAACAGGAATAGCGATCACCACACTGCAAGCACCAATCACAAAAGCTTTGGTTGTCTTGTCCATTTGAACAGTCTAAACCTGCTTATCTTCTCAATCGCTTCATTACTTCTGAAATAAACGCCTAATACAACCAATTAACACAATAGAAATTATAGTGATCAAAGCTCTCCTGTGTTTAAAAGTAAACTTTTTGAACTTTTGAGGTAAGTGTATAGCGATGAACCTCTTAAGAAGCTGCGGCTGATGCGTTTGCGTTTCCTGGATATTTAAGTAATCACTTGGTGGGGGATTGTTGAGATTCATGATTGGAATGCCCTGATGTTGCTCCCTGTTTTGTTGCTGATTGGATTCAAACCTTGAGAAGCGCTCTGAACTAGGAACACTCGGAGGCCTTCGCTGTCCTGCTGCCTGAACTGCTGAATTCCTAGTAGATGTATTTCTAGAAGATGAATGGCTAGTGGATGAATCTAGGACAGCTATCACTTCTTCAACTTGTCTTTTGGAGAGCCTAAAGTATTCGGTTTGTGGGATCCTGACTGACTTATATTTTTTGTGTAATATCTTTTCAAGTTTTCGAGGATTGTTTGTTTTTAATGCCTTGAGAAGTAGGCACGGTTGTAGTTCTCTCATCCTGCGTTCAAGATTTTCTGTAATCCCTATTTTAAAGAGATCCTGATTTTGAATGAAATAAACCCAGCCCATTGTTCTCAATAAGTACGTTTTAAAACTTAAAATTGAAAAGTCTTCATTCCAACTGGTCCAGCGCCCTTCGCATCGTGTCGAGATCCACTGAGCCATAGACACCCGTGATGCTGGTCTTTGAGGGGCTATGTCCAAACAACCTGCCGATAGTTCTTTCGTTTACGTCCTTCATCCTCAGACAACTAGCTGCCCAATCTCTCGTGGCCTTAGGTGATACCCCGAGGATGTCATTCCAATGCATGCCCTCTGCCCATCGTGCTCGGTTTGGGTTGTAACTCCAAGGGAAGATCAGTCCGGCGCTGCCTCTGTCTTCTGCCTTCAATATCTCCATCAGCTTGGGGTGAATCGGTATCACTCTCTGTCTGAATGCATTCTTCAGCGGCCTGGTCTCATGGCCTTTGAAGCTGATCGTGCTTGCCTCTAAATCGATATCCTCCCAACGCAATCCAGCAGCCTCTGAGGCATGGCTCCCTGTCCATCTGAGGACATGCCAAAGCAGTTGATGGTGCTTCGGCAGGTTTTGCCACTTCTCATCGGCTTGGTCCAGTCTCATCACCTCCTTCACTACGGCCTTGCTCCTGACTCTCTTGGTCAGTCCTTCGATGGGGTTGCTGTCTATCCAGCCCTCATCTACGGCCACGTTGAACAAGCCTGAGAGGTATCTGAGCCTGGTCTTGGTGGTGCTAGCTGCTGTGGTCTGTAAGAGGTGCTGTCGATAGCTCAGAGCGTCATCTCTTGTGAGCGCCGTAATGAACTCCTTCTGGCTGTGCTCCATGAGTTTGCCCATGTGGATCTCCCATTCCTTCCTCGTGCTGGCTGCTGGCTGCTTCAGCAGGGTTGCAAGGGTGAGTAGGTCTTCAGCTGTTTTGGGTGGCTTGGCTGTGCCTTCGAGCACTCCCGTGGCTAGGCCATGAAGCTCCTCATATCTGGGATTGACTGAACCTTCCTCATCCAAGTACATCGGCTCCCTGGTCACTGACTGGATCAGCTCATGAGCATCTACGTCATCAGGTAACTGGTCCCGACTTGGCAGCAGCGAGAGGATCTTCTGTTCAGGGGTTGTTTGGACCAGTCCCCTTGCTTCCCTGATCAGCTGATCTGTCTCCTCAAGGAACACCAAGGCATTCCTCTTGGCCTCTGTGAGGGTGTTGCCTGCCTTCCTCCGCCACATGGAGCATCCGATGGCATCAACAAGCTTTGGAGGTACACGCCGTTGGAAGTACCAGCCATCTCTGCCTGTCCGTCGGGTGAGGTAGTTCGATTGAGCCACTGTGCTGCTGTTGCTGTGTAGGCCCACAATGTAAGCCCAGTCACTCCCGTGGTGCCAGTGTCTAGCTGCTATCTGGCTTGTCTTGACGTATGCTGCGGATCTTGCTGAACTGCAGCATGAAATGTCCGATCCCTCTCTGATCCTATGGAGCCAAGTTCCTTTGATCCGAGCTTGCCCAGCATTCGTTTGCTGCAGACATGGATTCGTGAACGGAAAATTCTCAGCCTTGAATTAACCGATGGACGTCGGTTGATTGGGGTGCTGATCTGGCAAGACCAACATTGTTTGGCACTGCAACCTACGGACTCTGATGACCCGGTTTTGATCAGTCGGGCCGCCATGCTGCTGGTCCGGCCTTTGCCCCGAGGCCTTTGAAAAACAGCATTTGTGTCACGATCTGTCCAAATGATCCCTTGCCGTGACGGCTTCCTCGTCTTCATCCGCCAACGCAGCCTCTGAGGCCACTGATCGGTATCAACCCCTTGCGCTCGAAGAGGGATGGCAAGCGCTTTGGAAGGATCAGCGTCTCTATGAAACGCAGGACCCGAAGCCAGGCCAGCGAGCCTTTTATGCGTTGTCGATGTTTCCGTACCCCTCGGGAACGCTTCATATGGGCCACGTCCGTAATTACGTGATTACGGATGTGATTGCCCGGGTGCAACGCATGCGGGGTGATGCAGTGCTTCACCCCATGGGGTGGGATGCCTTTGGCTTACCAGCTGAAAATGCCGCGATCGAACGCAACATCGAACCCGGTGTTTGGACAGATCGCAATATCGCTCAGATGCGAGGCCAGTTGGGTCGCCTTGGTTTATCGATCGATTGGGATCGTGAGGTGGCAACGTGTCACAGCGATTACTACCGCTGGACGCAATGGCTGTTTTTAGAACTGCATGCCGGCGGTCTTGCTTATCAAAAGGATGCCACTGTCAATTGGGATCCCGTCGATCAAACGGTGCTCGCGAATGAGCAAGTTGATGCGGATGGTCGCTCTTGGCGTTCTGGCGCGTTGGTGGAAAAGCGGGACTTGCGCCAGTGGTTTTTACGCATCACTGATTACGCCGATGCCCTGCTTGATGATCTCGATCAACTAGAGGGTTGGCCTGAACGGGTTCGCACCATGCAAGCCAATTGGATTGGCCGTTCCATTGGTGCTGAGATCGATTTCAAAGTAGAAGCTCATCCAGGTATTTCCATCACCGTTTTCACAACGCGACCAGACACATTGTTTGGAGTGAGCTATCTGGTTTTGGCTCCTGATCATGCTCTCGTTGATCAGCTCACGACAAGCGAAGAACGCATTTCGGTGACTGCATTCAGAGATCTCATGGCTGAACTAAGTCAAGATGAGCGCACGTCTGATGATCAACCAAAACGCGGAGTTCCTACTGGTGCTTTCGCTATCAATCCGGCCAATGGTGATTCGATTCCCATCTGGATTGCTGATTATGTGCTTGCGGATTACGGAACGGGCGCTGTGATGGGTGTTCCTGCTCATGACGTTCGAGATTTCGCATTCGCTCGACAACATGAATTACCTGTTCAAAGGGTGATTGAAGTGCCAGGCACCGATGAACATGTCAATGACGGTGAAGCCTGGACAGGACCAGGCAGCTTGATCCATAGCGCTGGGTTTAGTGGATTAAGCAATGACGAGGCTAAAACTGCGATTACCAATTATGGTGCCGAAAATGGTTGGGCTCGGGCTAAACGTCAATACAGACTTCGCGATTGGTTGATCTCAAGACAAAGATATTGGGGGTGTCCAATTCCAATTATTCATTGTGATGATTGTGGTGCTGTTCCGGTTCCACGCAATCAGCTTCCTGTGGAATTGCCAAGGGGCATTGATTTGAATGGTGCTGGAGGATCACCTTTGGCCCGTGCGGAGGATTGGGTCAGCACAACCTGTCCTAAATGTGGAAAACCGGCTCGCCGTGAGACTGACACGATGGACACTTTTATGTGTTCATCTTGGTATTACCTCCGATTTTCTGATCCTCATAATCGAGACCTTCCATTTGATGCAACCTCCGTTAATCGCTGGTTGCCGGTTAAGCAGTATGTAGGGGGAATTGAGCATGCAATTCTTCATTTACTGTATGCACGCTTTTTTACTAAGGCATTAAAAGATCGTGATTTACTCGAAACGAAGGAACCTTTTGAACGCTTGCTAACGCAAGGCATGGTTCAGGGCACGACCTACCGAAATCCAAGAACCAGCCGATATGTCGCACCGGCCTCGGTCGAGGATGCATCCAATCCCCTCGACCCTGATGACGGCGGCCCTTTGGAGGTCTTGTTCGAAAAAATGTCCAAGTCCAAGCACAACGGTGTGGATCCAGCCGCTGTGATCGATCGTTATGGCGCCGATACCGCTCGAATGTTCATTCTTTTCAAAGCTCCTCCGGAAAAGGATTTGGAATGGGATGACGCTGATGTGGAGGGCCAATTCCGTTTCTTGCAGCGTCTTTGGCGTTTGGTGGATTCGGAGGTCAATCACGACGAAGCCTCCCCTGCAACGGGCGAATCAGACCCTGACATTCGGCGGGCCGTGCACCAGGCCATCAAGGCTGTTAGTGAGGATCTCAGTGATGACTTTCAGTTCAACACAGCGATTTCGGAGCTCATGAAGCTCAGTAATTCACTTTCGTCTGGCTTGGCGCAAGCCTCCCCTGCAGTACGAGAAGAAGCGATGTCAGCTCTTGTGCTCTTACTGGCGCCATTTGCACCGCATCTGGCCGAGGAGTTTTGGCAACGACTCGGCGGTGAAGAGAGTGTTCACTGTCAACCATGGCCTGACCATGATCCCGAGGCCCTGGTGCTGGAATCGATTGAAGTGGTGATTCAAGTCAAAGGAAAAGTACGGGGATCGATGTCCGTAGCCGTTGACTGCAGCAAGGAGGAGCTTGAGCGGTTGGCTCTTGCCAGCGATGTGGCCCAACGCTGGCTGGAAGGCAAGCCACCTAAACGTGTGATTGTGGTTCCAGGAAAGCTCGTCAACCTGGTGCCGAGCTCCTAACGGATCAGCCTTTGCTGAAGCGCAGTGAGGCTGGACTATCCCAGCTTCCCTGGGCCACGTATCCACGATCGTTGCCCGTGAGATGACGCAGGATCCAGAAAATGGCTTCATCGGTACCTGATCCAATGGCTTTTTGGATTTCCACGGCAGACCTGGACACTCCGTCTGACAGGACCTCTTCCACTTGCTTCTGCAAATTGAGAATGGCAGCAGCGGCTTTTTTGCCAGCTTCGACTCCTGGCTGGTGATAGGCATTCACATTCACCAATTCTCCGTATAAGCCAACGGCCCGCTCAAACAAGGCGATCAGCGCTCCTAGACGGCGTGCATCAAAGCGACGCATGCTGATGCTTAAGCTTTGACGCCCTCCTTCCGTGAGCGCTGAGCGCGTTCCTTGCAGGAACCCATCAAGAAAGTCGCCAGGGCGTTCCCCTTCGATCGAAGGGATGTCATCCACATCACGCAAGACTTCAATAAAGGTCACGAAGAAATTATCGATGCCGTCACGCAGTTGCTGAACGTAGGCGTGTTGATCGGTTGATCCCTTATTTCCATAGACGGCAATGCCCTGATGCACTTCCTTGCCATCACGATCAAGGTGTTTGCCGAGGGATTCCATCACCAGCTGTTGGAGATAGCGACTGAAAACTTCAAGACGATCTCGGTAAGGGAGCACGACCATGTCGCGTTTGCCTTTACCTTCCCCAGCGGCATACCAGGCTGCTGCCATCAAGGCTGAGGGATTGCGGCGCACATCTGGACAGCGAGTGGCTTCGTCCATTTGGGCGGCTCCCGCCAAGAAACCCCGGATATCACAACCGATTAATGCGCCAGGTAGTAAACCAACAGCACTCGTGATGCTGGTGCGACCACCAATCCAGTCGAACATGTCGAAACGCTGGAGCCAGTTCTCTTTTTCAGCTTGTTGATCGAGCTTGCTGCCCGCCATGGTGACCACGACCGCCTGCCCGGGCCAACTTCCTCCGGAAGCTTCAAGACGATGTCTTGCTTGTTCCATGCCGAGGTGGGGCTCTGGTGTCCCCCCCGACTTACTGACGGTGATCACCAATGTTGTACTGAGACGTTCACCTAGCCCTGTCAGAACCCGGCTCATGCCATTGGGATCAACGTTGTCAAAAAAGTGGAACGGCAGGCCTGCTTGATGGTCCTGAAGAGCGCGAACCATCAGTAGTGGGCCGAGGGCACTGCCTCCAATCCCGATCCAAAGGACATCCGTAAACGGCTTTCCATTGGGAGCCTGAATGGAACCAGAAAGAATCGACTTACCAAATTGATCAATGGCGTCGATTTCAGCGGAAATACTTGCCCCAACTTGGGGATCCGGTGCTAGTTGCGGCTGACGTAACCAATAGTGGCCGACTTGACGTTGCTCGTCGGCGTTGGCGATCGCACCTCCCTCTAAGTTCTCCATCGCCTTGAAAGCGTCTTCCAGGCGAGGAGTGAGCGTCTCGAGAGCAGCACTGTTGAGATGCATCCGACTGACATCGAGCCAGAGGCCGAGATCGTCGTGATACCAAAGCAAATCGCAAAAGCGTTGCCACTGGGTCTGGCTATCGATGGCGCTGAAATCCGGGAAGCTCATCTCTTGCGGAGAACCTTCATCCCCGAACCTATCCGTGATTGTCCGAGATGCCCACGAATTGGAATATCGCGGTTATTCTCTCGGCGGAAACGTGAACTGTTTTTTGTGAGTCTTTTTGGACGTCAGGTTGTTGCCGCAGCGGGAGTTCTGGGCTTCATCTGTTTGTCCGTTGCTCACCTACGCAGCACCGCGCAACTGCCATTGGTCGATGCTGAGATCCAGACGCAGCTCATCCAAGAAGATCCGAGTGTCTTCAGCCCAGAAGAGCTTGTTCTGCTGCAGCGTCGTTTTGGTGTGCATGGGCCACAGACGAGACTCGCCCAGTTGTTCACCCGGGGCATGGACCAATTCCAGCCTTTGCGCACTCAAACGGTCAATCGACTCCAAGCACTCAAACCAGTGATTAAGAGGGAGTCGCGACGCTATCGGGTGAACCCGATGCTTGTGACTGCGATCTTGTTTGATGAAATCCAGCATTCCAAGCCTGGAGAAGATCTTCCGTTTGTTGTGCATTCAGGGTTTGTGTCAACGCACGGGCCTGCTCAGCTTGGAATTAGTGAATTAATTCATCAAGGTCGTCTGCCTTTGCATCCATCCAAAACTGAAATCGTAGAAGCCAGAAATCTTTTAATGAATTCTGAAGCCAATGTTGAGTTGCTTGCTGCAAAATTAGCTCGGTTAAAAAAGGAACTAGGCCTCTCTCCTGATCAAGTCTTAATTGCAAGTCGTTCTTATGTTGATGCCAAAGCGATTGCGACGTTGGCGTATCTTCATAACGGAAAACTTGATTATCCCAGGCGTGTGTTGCGATACATGCAAGATACTGAGTTGCATGGTTTGATCTTTTCCGAGCGTCGACCTACGACTCAACCATTGGTTTAGGACTTGACTCTTTGAGTGAACAGGTTCTTGATAATCGATAAATTGTGCCTAAGTCCTCAGGGACACAGGACTTTTAATGCGGCTAAACGCGTTTGAAGTTCATCCCAGTCAAAGCTTCTTGGATCGCCACGCTCTCCTCCAAGATCAACATGGCGATGGGTCGTAATCGCCGCTGGAGTAAATCCAAAACGATCGATCCAGTTCTTAAGAACAAGCGCTAA
>QCUZ01000005.1:0-33228 GCA_003210555.1 Synechococcus sp. AG-683-A03
TGTTATGGCAGGAGCTTTGATTGTTCTTAATCAGCTCAGCGTCGGTCAATTCAGAGAAACCACAACACAACGGCTAGACATGGTCTTGATGGCCGAAATCGACGGTTAAATCAAGCGGCAGGTTTACGCGTGGCGCGGGTTAGGGAGAGCAGAGCTTTGGTACGTAGGCGTTGGGTTTGCGCAGCAAAGACGTACCGAATCACTTTTCCAGGACAAAGAGCGAGCCCCCGCACTTCATCGCCATGCACCTCTGCCGTAAGGATCTTGGTTTTAGGGCCCATTCGAGATGTCAACGGACCTGAGATCTCAGTTGTGAGGGAGTCGACAGATCGGAGCATGGCTCGCAAGGAACGCTTACCAGATCTCTAGCCAGAGTGGCTAACTTAAACAAGCTTTATTTTTGAACCCCTAGTGGGCCGTCTTGTCATTACCCACAGCACCTACGTGAAGGGGCTCATACCCTGGCTGAAGGTGTTGGCAAATGACCCACAGATCCAGACCATCACCCCAGGAGTGATTGCAAGGGTCAAGGGACGATGCCAAGATTTAACCCTGAGACCATCGGTCCCGATAAGAGGTGGATTCAAATTGATGGCACGGCGCGGAAGGAGTGCTCAGGAAGTATTTGTGATTACAACTCTGGAAAAAACAGACTTAATCGAACGTTTAGCGAGCTCAAGATCTTCGATTCTCTAAATGCATTAAACGATTCAGACCTTTTATATTTTATCTCTCAATTCAGTTGATTCATCTAATACCAGAATCAGGATTTCGATAACTGAAAAGTTTTAACAACCTTCCAGGTTGCTCTTATTTCCTTGTCCTGTCGACTATTTCCGTTTTCATAATCTCCCTCATATCCCAAAACCATTGTTTCTTCCTGATTGAGTTGACATGTTCGATTAAAAAGTGTGTATTCCATTCCAAATCGCATGGCTTCTCTTCTAGTTTCTTCTTGCCAATCATTGCATCTTTCTTGAGCTTCAACGCTTTCAGCCATTTTGTCAGGCGACATAAAGTCGTTGCAGCCAGTCAACCCCAATAGCAAAATGCAAAATGCCAGGCGTTTCATCTGAGTCCCTTCTGTAGAAGCATTTTAGCCTTTTTGCCCAATGCGCCTGTGGTTAAAGCTTGTTCGGGTGAGGCAATTGATGACAAATGCCTTCTCTAAGCAATACTAAAAATGAAGTAATTTTTATCCGTTGAATGTTCTAATTTCTTCCCGCGAGTAGATTTCAAGGACTTTATCTTAGACGAGAAATATTTTCGGCATGCAAACCATTGGTTTGTGGTTCTTCAGCTTCAACATGCTCCAGGACAATTGCAGGCACTACGAAGACCATAGTTAATAACCAAAAACTCATAAAATTATTCGTTTTTTTCTTACGCTTGAAAAGATAGCGAGCCATGATTTTGTTTCTAGTGATAATATTTTAGAAGCGCTAAGGGGCTTTCTTTGTGAGCTTAAGGTTGGCATTGCATTAGAACAAGCTGAGCACCCATTGAGTGTTAAAGCTGTTTAGCTGCTTGTTCAGAGTTTTTAACGATCAAAGCCTCTTGGAACTAGTGAAAATCCTCTGCCAAAGAGATACTAAACACCGTCGTCTTTGATAAACAATTAGATCGGCTTCATCAAACAAAAATCAACCAAAAATCAAAATCAGACTTTTATGCAATAAATAACGCTAATGCCCGTTCATCACGTATAGATCAGGCCTTGATTGTGGTGAACCGCTGTGCCGTGCGAGCCCCAGTGTTCGACCTGGAGTTACCAGAAGGGGCGAAAGATTTCGAGAGGATTCGTTTCCGGTTACGAGACCGGTTTACGGCACCAACACGACAGTCACCCCATGTCGAAAGAGAGTCAGATCAGAGCACTAGAGAAAGGCTGTCACCAACACAGCAGTTCTCTACCAATTTAGGGGAAGAGGCCAGATTTCACGAATGCACTGCAGCATTTGCTGTCCTGTCTCGGCCCGTTCATGAGCGCTATGGCCCTTGAGCAGAGTTGTGACATGTCCCAGTTTGCGTCCAGGGATTTCAGCTTTTCCGTACCAATGCAAATGCAACGCCTCAATCGAGCGGAGTTTGGCAAGACGTTCCTCAAGCGGTTCAGCACTCTCAGGATTCAGACCAAGCAGATTGACCATCAAGGAACCATCTGCAATGAGATCTGGATTGGGAACATCGAGACCGGCTGCAATACAAAGTTGTTGATCAAATTGACTACTTGAGCAAGCTTCAATTGAAAAATGGCCTGAATTATGAGTTCTAGGCGCTACTTCATTCACAAATAAACCTGATGATCCATAGAAAAACTCCAAGGTCATCACCCCCACATAGCTCAACTTTGTAAGAAGAGAAGCTGCAATGTTGTAAGCCGTTGCCTCAACAAGTTGACTCACTGATGCCGGTGCAATCACCCAGTCACAAACTTGGTTTTTCTGATGCGTTTCAGCTAAGGGCAGGCTTCGAATCCGCCCTTTTGAATCTCGGCTTACAACGAGGGCAAGTTCCTGCTCATAGGAAACCCAGGCTTCGATTAACCACTCATTCGCGTCGACGTTGCGAAGCAACTGAGCCAAGCCGTTTAGATCTTCTACAACCCGTGTGCCTTTGCCGTCGTACCCGCCATAGGCAGCCTTCGCCATCACAGGAAAAGTCCAACCGCTCGGTAAGGATGGCGAGCCAGGATTGAGTTCAGCTAATGAAATCCATTCCGGACTTGGAATTAGCAGATCGTCAAGAAGGCGTCGCTGCGACAACTTATTAACGAGAGGAACCAAGCTCGCTAGTGATGGCGTGAATTGCACTCCCTGTCGCTCAAGAGGCATCAATGCATCAACTGCGACCCATTCGTTTTCGAAGGTAATTCCGGCGCAATGCGTTGAAAGCTCCCTCGTTGCACGGGCATCTGTCGATCCAGCAATGACTAAATCCTTCGCCAGCGACGCAGCAGGGTCTTCAGCGTTTGACGCCTGAACCGCAAGCGTCAAACCTCTGGTTTGCGCTGCTTCACCGAGCATCAGGGCAAGTTGCCCCCCACCGATTACACCAATTGTGTTGTCAACGCTGGGCATCCCTTGCAGATCGGTCAGAGTGAAGCTTGCCATTCTCCCCTTTTAGCAACGATGGCAGCCCTAAATCAGGCTTCGTTCTCCTCCGAACGCAAGTCGAATGGCCGTGAGCAACAAAACCAGTAAGAACAGAGCGAGTCCAACCGTGCATGCATAACTGATCTCTAGTTCTGCAAAAGCCTGGTCATAGACGTAATACACGAGGGTGCGTGTTGAGTTTGCAGGACCTCCCTGTGTCATCAAAAAGACCTCCTCAAACACTTTGGTTGCAGCAATGGCCGAAATCACGGCTACGAGGGTCACGTACGGACGGAGCAAGGGGAGCGTGATATCAACGTGCTTTCTCCAACCTTCACTTCCATCCAGCTCAGCGGCTTCATACAGCTCTTTTGGGATTCCTTGAAGTCCTCCCAAAAAAATCACCATGTAATAACCCAAACCTTTCCAAAGCGTGACGAGCATCACTGAGGGAAGGGCTAAAAAAGGATTGGTTAAAAAATCAATGGGAATAAACCCCTGACCAAACAAAGCGGCAAGCCAACCGTTAATTAAACCGTTTTCGGCGTAAAGCCAACGAAAGGCGATTGCAGCCACAACAATTGAAACCAACACTGGCGTGTAGAAAGCAGCACGAAGGATGTGCACACCTGGGAGGATTCGATTAACAAGAACCGCCAGGGCTAGGGCGCCGATCACAATCGGTGGAACGACACCGAATAGATAAATCAAAGTGGTGCCAAGCACCTGATAAAACATTGGATCACCGAGAAGTCGCTGGAAGTTGGCGAAGCCAATGAATTTGAGTGGTTCGGTGACGTCTAGGCCTGTTTGCGTGAAACTAATCACCAGCGCCATTAATGCAGGAACCAATACTGAGAGGCTCAGAAGAATTAGAGCAGGAGCTAAAAATCCCCAAGCAATCAGCGTGGACTGCTGTTTGGACGTCGAAGGCAGAGCCATCACCAGCGCCAGGTGGTTTGAAGGAGAATAGAGCCGTCACAGCGGCCGGCATGACCCAATCCCAACTGAGCTCCACATCAGAGGTAGCTGTAAGACGTCTCAGCGTTGCACTCGAACGCAATCCCTATGACGTCGTCATCAGCGCAGGAGGAATCGACCATCTCGGGCCTGAATTGCTTCGACTAGGGATTCGCGAACAGACAAAAATTCTGGTGGTTAGCAATGAAGATGTTGCTACTCCTTATGGAAGTCGTTGTCTTCAAAGCCTCGAACAGGCTGGATTTCAGGCCACCTTGCTCACGATCCCCGCGGGTGAAGAGCAGAAGACTTTGAACACCTTCAGCACGATCCTTGATGCTGCCAAAGAGAAAGGGTTAGAGCGCCAGTCACTCATGCTCGCTTTAGGGGGTGGGATTGTTGGTGACATGACAGGTTTTGCCGCAGCTTGCTGGTTGCGTGGAATCGGTGTCGTGCAGGTCCCTACAACATTGCTGGCGATGGTGGATGCCGCGATTGGTGGCAAAACTGGTGTGAATCACCCAGGTGGTAAAAATCTGATCGGCGCTTTTCACCAGCCACGGCTGGTCATGATTGATCCAGATACGCTTCAAACCCTTCCCACGCGAGAATTTAGAGCTGGTCTCGCTGAGGTCATCAAATACGGAGTGATAGGAGATTCAGATCTGTTCGACTTGCTCGAACGATCTATCAATTTTGACAGCCCTGACTCAATTTCTAAAGAGCTGTTGGCAACAATGCTCGAACGTTCTGCACAAGCCAAAGCACTTGTTGTTGCTGCTGATGAAAAAGAAGGTGGTCAAAGGGCCATCCTCAACTACGGCCATACGTTCGGTCATGTGGTTGAAACGCTCACCGGATACGGCACCTGGCTCCATGGCGAAGCTGTGGCCATTGGGATGGTGGCGGTGGCTGCTCTCGCCGTGCAGCGCGGTGTCATGACCCAAACGGACTCTGAACGACAATCACGTTTGATCCAAAAGGCTGGATTGCCCAGCCAATGGCCTGATCTCGATCCTGGTTTGGTTGTCAAAACGCTTCAAGGTGACAAAAAAGTCCGTCACGGTCGTCTTCGCTTTGTCTTGCCGTCAGGCATCGGTGCTGTATCGATTGTGGATGACGTCAGTCATGAAGAAATCAGGGCCTGCTTGGCGTCGATGCATTGATAACAGACGGTTCTTGGAGGAATTGACTCCGGTCCCCAGTTCCGGTGTTGGGAACCAAAGGGTTGAATCGCAGGAACGACAGCCATCGAAATTCCCCAAGGCAAGCAGGATCGACGAGACGAAGGAGTGCTTCACGACGTTGCAGAAGCTCCGCGAGTTGGCTGCCTGGAAGTTGTTGAAGACTGCTGAAGCGTTCAGCAAGGCCTAAGGCGAGTAGAGCCTCACCCTGGCGGCACTGCCCCTCCAGGGTCCAACCATGGGTTGTGGCTTGGTGAACCATGGTCTCAAGACAAAGATGAGCGGTGAGGTCTTGCTGCCCTGCATCCACCAAGAAACCCTGACAAGCCCTTTGGTTTCGATAGGCCATGAGCGTCCCCTCCCTGCGGCGAGCGGAGTAATACCGGTGTGCCTCAAGGGCGTAGTCAACAACAAGAAGATGGCCAGCGGTTAACGCCTCAGAGGCTTCAGCAAACCAACTGGCGCATGCGTCATGCCATTCCGTTGTCCATCCATCCTCCGCATCTGGCGGAGGCAAGGCAATCTGCGTTGCTGACAGCGTTGAATTGATGCGCTCTTGAAGCGCCTGAGGGATGGGTTCTGTTCCCCAGTGCAGATCTACTCCACAAGCATCTTCTTGATGCAAATAAACGGTTTGACGACGAAGTTGTCCATCGACCAATTCCAGGCGTTCGACTGGAAAGGCATCGAGGAGCTCATGAGCAATTAAGACACCAATCACCGGACTTGCCTTGAGTTCTGACAGGGACGTCCAGCGATGCGGAAGGAGAGGTTGGGAGTTTCGAGAGTCCTGGTGCTTGCCCAGACGCTTGCGTTGACGCTGTTCCATCCCCGGATTGATTTCAACCAAAACCAGCTCAAGGCGATGCATCAAATCAGGAAGATGCTCGGCCAGATGATCGATGAGATCACAACTCAACTCCGCTTCGCCAGGACCAACTTCAACGATGGAGAGGGTTTTTGTTGGGTGGTTAAGCCCGAGAGTTCGCAACCACTGGACCAGTTGACAACCCATTAAGGCTGAAAAATCTGGCCCAAGAGTTGCTGACGTCGCAAAATCACCACCCTTACCAATTTTCAGTTGGCCACTGCCATAGGCCCCGTGCTCAGGGTCATGCAAAGCCCAGGCCATGAACTGGGAGAAGGGAACTGAACCTCCTGATTGTTCAAAACGCTGTTGAAGCCATGAAGGGCAGGGCGCAGCAGGGCCTGTCATTGAGGAGAATGCCTGTAATGCGACAGAGCTATGGGAACACAACCGCGCTTCACACGATTCTTGTTCCCGCTCTTCAGCTTATTTCTGTTGCTCCTCGTCGCAAGTCCTGTCCATGCGATCGACAATCCAGAGCTACTACCGGACCATCCAACGCCGGTGATCGATCTGGCTCGAGCCTTTAGTGATAATCAACTCAAAGAATTGGAAACGTCGCTAGACGCGTTTGAGCAGCGAAGTGGATGGAAACTGAGAGTTCTCACTCAGTACGAAAAGACTCCTGGACTCGCCGTAAAAGAGTTTTGGGGGCTCGATGAGCGGAGCTTGTTGATTATTGGAGATCCTCGCGGTGGGAATCTGCTCAATTTCAATGTTGGCGATGCCTTTTTTGCCTTGATGCCACGCACTTGGTGGGTCGAGCTGCAAACGCGCTATGGAAATCAGTTTTACGTCCGCGACAATGGTGAGGACGGCTCACTGCTTGCGACGATCGGAGCCGTAGAACTTTGCTTAGATCGAGGCGGATGTCAGTTTGTTCCAGGTTTACCAAAGGAACAATGGCTATTAACTCTGGCCACTTCGGTGCTCGGTGGCTTAATTGCCGGATTTGCTGCCTATCCGCGTAAAGAGGGTGAACGTATCGCCTGGGCTTGGGTGCTCTTGTTATCTCCCCTATGGGTGATGTTGTTTGGAGTGTTTGGAATCGCCCCAGTGGTTACACGAACAAGTGATCTGTTGCCGCTTGTTCGCAACGGGATGGGATTTGTTGGAGGGATGGTGGGTGCTTATCTGATTGCCCAAACAATCGTTGGCAGGAAATTGGCAGAAGAAAAAGAGGAATAATTCGAAGCCCGAATGTCAAGATCCTGAGTAGGGCATGCCACAAAGAATCGTCGGTCCAGTGCAGACAGGGGCTTTTGGCTTATTGCTGCCAGAGTCATCGCTCAAAGCTTCCTGGCGCTGATCTCTGATCTGACGCAACTGACTCAAATTAACCTTATAAAAAGACTGAAGGTTGGTAAAACGCTTGACGGGTTGGCCGTAGTAGCTGCGACCACGAAGGGTGGGAAAGGAAGCCCATTCTGGTGCAAGCTTCGCTGCAAGCTGAGGTGTCATCACCCCCACATCGGTCAGCCTTAAGGCTTTACGCCTTTGGACTAAGAACAAAGCACCTTGATCTTGAACTTCAGGTCCAAAACCCCTGACCCCCAAACTGCGCTTCACCAAGTCCCAGGTGAAAGGCATGAACTGATAAGCACCAGCAGCAGCACTCGCATAACGAGATGAATAAATCACGCGATCAGGATGGCGATCCATCGACCCCATCAAGCTCCCGCCGAACATCACGCGGTAGCCCACATCATGACCGTTCTTCCAAGTTCCCTCAGCGAAGCGGATCGTATTAAGAAGCGCGCGACGCTCTGGAGTGATGATGTAAGGAAGAGCACTTGCTTGAGACTGTTCTGGTGACGTGATCAAACCAGAACGGGAAACTTGAAGCGTCGGCAGCGCAGCGACAGAAGCCTGAGCTGCTTGAGAGGAAACAAGAACAGGAGCAAAACTTGCGAGGGCCGCTGGAAGGAGACGACAGACAGTTTTCGCAAGGAAAGACATACTTGGCAGAAAGGAAAGATTGACCGGAGAAGGTGATCAACAGGTCGTTTAGAAAACGACGTTCGAGATATCAGACAGAAACAAAATTGAACGTATCTGGTTCAATCGATGGAACTTTGACTAACGAGCTCGAGGAGCCCAAGAGCTGATGTGCCACATGAGCAATTGTCCCTAAGACACGGCAAGACTCAACTTGGACGCAAAATGCGCCAAACCCAGAGCAGGCATGGTGTCTCAGCTGAGATTAAAAAAAGTTATTGCAGCAATCAGCCGTGCTGAACTGTGCTTAATGCAACCATCGCCAAAGCCTTTGCTGCTTCATCAGCACCATGCTTTGAAGCCATTGGATGGGTGGCTTGAACCAGTGGCTGCTCTAAGCCCCATTCACCCTGAGCAAAAGAATCCCGGCTCAGAATCCTGTGGTTTCCATAGCGACGGAGGCCGTCCATAAGTACGGAAGCTTCAGCGAAGCCATCACGTTCCACGACATGCATCCCAAGTCCTTGGCTTATGGCCTCGCAAAAGGTGCTGTAACCAGGCTTGCCTAAGTGCCTGTCGCAGTAGGGCATGACATCAAAAGGACGCACACGTTCAGGCAGAAGAGTGACATTGATTTCAGATTTAAAGGAGGCGCGAAGCTGAGGAGCCACCGGTTCTGGCATCAGAAAATGATGATTGGGCCAAAGACGAAATAAAGCAGGGTTGATGGCAACACCAAGGCCACCAAACCCAACAAGCACAAGCGGCTTTTGAATCTGTTCCAAATGAAGTAGCAACTGGCTGGGAAGCTCACGTAAAGCTGAGATCGTGACACCTATGTCATGCTCTTTTAAACCCCAATCCATCGCGAGTGAAAAAGGGCAGCGCAACAGCAGTTGCCCCTTTTGGTACTGAGCTTTAGCCGCCGCCGCATACGTTGCGAAGGGGCCACCGAGAGGCGCATAAATATCGTCCCAACCAAAATTTCCCATCCATACCAATGGAGCACCAAGTCGTTCAGCAAGAACTGCTGCAGAGGGTGGAATATCACCAACAACAAGAACAGGGGTTTTTTGGTTGGTAATCCAGGCCGTCTCTTGGTCAAGACGCTGTGGAAGAGAACGATCAAGAGCCTTCAAGGACCTCAAGGTTTTTTCTTGATCAACGCCGAGGGCATCGGCTTGGATCATTCCCACATCCCAACCAACTGGTCGGTGCTCAATGGGAACAGCAGACCCAAATGCCAAATTGAGAAAATCAGCAGAGACAAGGGAGCTCACCACAAGTCTCCAGGATGGTTGAAGCTGATGCAAAGCACTTAAGACAGTGGCTTGCCGAGCTGCGTGACCAAATCCATGGCTGCTTAAACACAGATAAATCAGCATGGCAACACGCTTTCAGACGGCAGCCGAAATAACGTTTGCTCATAAGCAAGCGTTCCATTTGGATGGAACCAGCGGTGGCTCACGAGGCTTAGGTGACGTCCCTCAAATTCGACCCAGGTGAAATGTATCAAGGTCTGTCCGGCCTCATCTGATCCTGAGCGTGGAACGCAAGCGGCATTGACGTAAGCAGTGCCATGACGGTCGCGATGGAATGTGAGGCGTTCTCCTTTGCCTCCTCTGAGACTGTGATGCATGTGGCCAAAGACAACTAGATCTGCAGCTCTCCGGCGACGCATGGTCTCTACAGCGATCGCAAGGTCTCGATCACCCCAGTCGATATGGGGATGCTTCCAATCGCGGCCACAGATGCTCGACGCATCGGATCCAAGACCAGTTGGACCACTGTGGGCTAAAAGCACTAGAGGCCAGGATTCTGGTGCGGCTGACGCAGCTTGGACGATTCGGTCAACGGACTCCTGTTCAGTGACTGGGCCGAAAACGCTTTGAACAGCTTGTGATAAGTGGAATCCACCCCCTGAACTGCACGGGCGAGCGCCAACGATCGCAACAGCAGGAGACGGCCAATTGCGCATCTTCCAAGAGCAATCAAGATCTCCCAACATTGAAAGCTGCTGTCTGAGCAGTTCACCACTGCGATCTCTGCCACGATCGTGATTGCCAAGAATCACGGCGGAGGGAAGTTTCAACCGCGTGATTGCTTTGACTAAGCGGAGATCACCGTCACTGAGGTCGCCAACAAACAACACGGCATCAGGCTTCAGCTGGTCGAGCAACTGCTCGTCGTGACAGGACCAGTCACCGTGAAGGTCTCCGGCTATGGCGAGGCGCAATCTGGTCAGGAGTGGTGCCTAGGCTTTGAACATCCTGCCCGATGTGGCCAGAATGTCCGCAATCAACACCAAGAAGGGTCTAGGGATCAGGATCATGAAAGACACTCCCGATGATCTCGTCAGTGCAATCAACCAGCTGCGAAGAGATCGCAACGCAGTCGTATTGGCACACTATTACCAGGAACCTGAAATACAAGATATCGCTGACTTCATTGGTGATTCCTTGGAGCTTTCTCGCAAAGCAGCAAACACGGATGCAGATGTGATTGTGTTTTGCGGCGTTCATTTCATGGCAGAAACGGCAAAAATACTAAGTCCTGAGAAAATTGTTCTTCTACCTGATACTGAAGCAGGTTGTTCACTCGCGGATGATTGCCCAGCCGAGGAATTTAAAGCCTTCAAGGCCAATCACCCGGAACACTTTGTAGTTAGCTATATCAACTGTACGGCCGCAGTGAAAGCTGAAAGTGATTTAATTTGCACAAGTAGCAATGCGGTAGATCTTGTCAACCAAATCCCATCGGATAAACAAATTTTGTTTGCTCCAGATCAAAACTTAGGACGATGGGTTCAACGCCAAAGTGGACGTGAACTTACTCTGTGGCCGGGTCGCTGCATGGTTCACGAGGCATTCAGTGAAGAAGCATTATTAAAACTCAAATTAAAGCATCCAAATGCTGAAGTGATTGCTCATCCTGAATGCATGGAAAATCTGCTCGATCTAGCTGATTTTATCGGCTCAACAAGCAAACTTTTGCTGCACGCAGAAACAAGTTCCTCAACGACATTTATCGTATTAACCGAACCAGGTATATTGCATCAAATGCAAAAAAAAATTCCATCAAAAACATTTATTGATGTACCTGGCTTGGATGGATGTAGTTGCAATACATGCCCATACATGCGAATGAACACTCTCGAGAAGCTCTGGCATTGCCTCGAAACATTGGAACCAAGGATTGAAATGGATGAAGATCTGCGAGTGAAAGCATTAGAACCGATTCAACGAATGCTTGAAATGAGCAAATAACCTATTAAAATAAATATCTAAAAACACAAAAAACTATCAATGAGTATAGCATTTTTTTAATTTACCTAAACAAAAATCATTCTATCCCCAGCAAGGCCAAAACATATAATCATAAATCCCAATTAAAAAATTAGCGATACATGAACATAACAGTAAAATTCTAATAAGACACTTACACCAGAAATTAATCGGCTAAGGACATAACATGACATGAATCCACATTAGGCAGAAAATTTTGACAAAATTATTGAATGTCAGTTTTACAAGGTCACAGCCAAGGTTTGTACTGCCCTGCTGCAGATGCATGGATTGATCCCCAGCGTCCAGTTGAACGAGCCTTAATCACCCATGCCCATGCAGATCATGCAAAAGCAGGATGTAATGAATATTGGGCCATTGATCAATCTGAAGGAGTGCTTCGACAACGCCTTGGACGTAATATCAAACTCCACTCGATAAAATATGGAGAAGAATTTACAATAGGAAAGGCAAAATTTTCGTTACACAGTGCAGGACATGTTTTGGGCAGTGCCCAGATACGTATTGAAGTTCAAGGTGAAGTATGGCTAGTCACAGGTGACTACAAACGTTGCGATGATCCAAGTTGTGAACCATTTGAATCAGTGAAATGCGATGTACTGATTACAGAATCCACATTTGGCCTACCAATCTATCGATGGGAGCCTGGTAAGGACATAGCAAAAGACATTTACAAATGGTGGAATACACAGACTGAACATCCATCGATACTGTTCTGCTACGCATTTGGCAAAGCGCAAAGGGTTCTCGCTGAACTAAAATCAATGGGTGTAAAGGAAGAAGTTCTCCTGCATGGAGCTGTAGAGACCATATCGAAGCATTACCGAAAGGCTGGAATTGAGATGTGTCCTACGAGACCAGTGAGCGAAATAGAACGTAAGGATCCCCTGAAGAGACGTTTAATCATTGCACCTCCATCAGCGTTTCGATCCGCATGGATGAAACGATTTAAAGAACCACAAACAGCTTTTGCATCAGGATGGATGGCAGTCAGAGGTGCAAGGCGAAGAAGAGGATATGAGCGGGGATTTGTACTAAGCGATCATGCAGATTGGCAAGGATTGATGCTGACAATAAAACAGAGTAAAGCGAAGAGAATATATGTCACACACGGGCATGATGATGTTCTAGCTAGATATTTAAGGGAAACAGAGGGCTTAGAAGCATTTCCATTGAGTGTGTTAGAAAATTGAAATTGAATCAAATAAGTTTACGACAATTTGGCGATCTAATAAAGAATATAGATCAATGCAATGGAAACAATAAAAAAATTAATCTAATTGCAGAATTTTTAAGAAACATTGATCCATCGGACGGTTGCTGGACTCTTAGCCTTCTTATGAATATTCGTCAAAAGAGGCTCATAACAGGTAAAAGATTGAGGGAAATACTTCAAGGATGTACAACGATGCCTACATGGTTGTTCGATGATTGCTTTGCCCAAGTGGGGGATTCAGCTGAAACATTAAGTTTACTTTGGCCTGAAATCAAAAGAGAAGTAAATAATCAAACATATCAATGCCCTGAAGATATAGAAATGCTGTATTCAGAGATGAAGTCAACAAAACCGCTGCACTGGTGGATGGAAACACTACTGCCGAGAATAAAAAACAAAGCAGATATAGAACAAAGGAATTCTATGATTGAGTTGTGGAAAAAAATACCTACAAAAGAACATTATTTACTTAATAAATTGATCACTGGAGGCTTTCGTATGGGCGTCTCTAAGGGACTTGTTGTAAAGAGTATTGCGATTGCTTATGAACTTGATGAAAGCACAATTCTCGAAAGACTGATGACAACAGATGCTCCAACAAAAGAGTGGTTTCTAGACCTAGTTAAAATTCGAGATAACGATGAAAGTGATCGAGGTGCTATTCCATATCCCTTTTACTTGGCAAGCCCAGTGAACTTAGATCAGTTGACAAAATTGTCTGTGCTTGAATGGAGACTGGAAAATAAATGGGATGGCATTCGCGGTCAGTTAATACGCCGTAAGTCTGGAATATATTTATGGAGTAGGGGAGAAGAATTGATCAATACGTCATTCCCGGATATAATTAATATGGCAAAATATATTCCTTATGGGACCGTTCTAGATGGAGAAATATTGTGCTGGGAAAACGGATCAAAAATACCCATGAGCTTCGGATCGTTACAACGAAGAATTGGCAGAAAGTCAGTGAGCAATAAATTAATCAAGGAATATCCAGTCAAGTATATTGCCTATGACTTAATAGAAAACAAGAACGAAGATCAAAGAACCATCCCACTTGGAGATAGGATTGATAAATTAAAAAAACTTCAAAAAGATATAAATCATCCAGATTTATTACTGGGGGAATACAAAAAAATAGATCATTGGGATCAACTGAAAGAAGCAAGAGACAAAACAGCTAAGGAAGGAGCTGAGGGGTTAATGATTAAAAAAATAGATTCTGTCTACCTAGCGGGTAGAAAGAGAGGAAATTGGTGGAAATATAAACACGACCCGATGACATTAGATGTAGTGTTAATCTATGCTCAAGCAGGATCAGGAAAACGAGCAAATCTTTTCACAGACTATACATTTGCACTATGGGATAAACCAAATACATCGAAAGAACCTAGGAAACTAGTGACATTTGCAAAAGCTTACTCTGGGCTAAATAATGAAGAGATAATCAGTTTAGATCGATGGATTAGAACACATACAAAAGAACGCTTTGGACCTACGCGAGTAGTAGAGGAACAACAAGTCTTTGAAATTGCCTTTGAGGGTGTCATGCAGTCAAAAAGACATAAATGCGGACTAGCAGTTCGGTTTCCTAGGATCTATCGTTGGAGAACTGATAAAGCAGCTGAAGAGGCGGATTGCCTTGAACAGGCACAAGCTCTATGTAAACTAGAATAAATGAAATCTTTGAACAGAAACAAACGAAAAGTCAATGTACATACACATTGGCTAAAAAGCACATACACCAATAACCAATGGTCAAATAAACTCCATAAAAAATCGAAATGGCAATACAGTTTGTACCCATACTCTCAGCAATATAAAACAAACTCGTTTTTAATATGTGAATATCAACGGGAAAGGACAGAGGTGGAATGGATATAGAAGTTCTGAAACCAATTGAATCTTGGTTTGAATTAAAAGGCTGGACCCCATCACCATTTCAAAGGGAAAGCTGGAGAGCTTATCTACAGGGAGAAAGTGGTCTAATACAAGTACCTACTGGATCAGGTAAGACCCTTGCTGCGGTGATGGGGCCTATCGCTCAAATGCTGTCAGAACAGCAGCAAAAAAATGGAATACAACTTTTGTACATCACACCATTAAGGGCACTAAGTCGAGATCTGACATTAGCGATACGGGAACCTATTGATGCGATGGGTTGGTCAATCGGTGTCGGAACAAGGAATGGAGATACTACAAGCTCAGAAAGAACCAAGCAACTTAAAACTCCACCAAACATATTGGTAACAACACCTGAATCTGTATGCGTATTGCTTGGCAATAAAAAGGCAATAGATCTTTTTAAGAATCTCAAATCTGTAATTCTCGATGAGTGGCATGAACTGATGGGAAGTAAACGGGGAACACAAACTGAGCTAGCACTCAGTTGGCTAAGAATGCAAAATCCCAAGCTACAGACATGGGCATTGAGTGCAACAATTGGCAATCCTGATCAGGCATCAAAACATGCATTGGGGAACCGGACAAAAACAAAATTAATCAACGCTGCACCTAACCGTAAAACTACAATTAAAAGTATAATTCCAGATTCGATCGATGGATTTCCATGGGCTGGACATCTTGGTCTACGGATGTATGAGGAATTGGTGTCAAAATTAGACGTCAATAAGAGCACACTACTTTTTACTAACACAAGAAATCAATCAGAGAGATGGCATCAATGCTTGAGGTTTGCATGCCCAGAAATGGAAGAATATTTAGCACTACATCACAGTGCAATTGATCGCACGGAAAGAGAATACATTGAAGAACAAGTTAAAAATGGACAATTACGTTGGATTGTCTGCACAAGTTCCTTAGATCTAGGTGTTGATTTTCAACCCGTAGAAAGAGTGGTGCAAATAGGAAGCCCCAAAAATATTGCAAGACTACTGCAAAGAGCTGGTCGATCTGCTCATTGTCCAGGTGGAACATCTCAAGTATTATTTATGCCTACAAATGCCTTAGAGCTACTTGAACTTAGTGCCTTGCGCCGGGGGCTAGACAACGGCTTGATAGAGATTAAGAAACCGCCATATCAACCACTCGACGTACTCTTGCAACACCTAACAACACTAGGATGTGGTCCAGGATTCAATCCAATAGAAACACTTAGCGCAATCCGTGGAAGTGCCAGCTTTGCAAACATTTCAGATAAGGAGTGGCAGTGGTGCCTACATTTCCTTGAAAAAGGAGGAATTTGTTTAAATGCATATTCTCGATACCGGAAAATAGAATGGGATACAAATGAACAACTATTTTTCGTTAAAGAGAACTCCATTGCACGTCTGCATAAGCTAAATATTGGTACAATAACCTCGTCACCATCTATTCGAGTTCGCTTTAGTCGAGGGGCAATTCTTGGACATGTTGAAGAATATTTCATTAGCCAACTGAACAGCAAAGATGTATTCTTCTTTGCTGGTCGACAATTAGAACTTATAAGAATTAAGAATATGAACGCGTATGTGAAACTAACCACCCGAAAAAGTACAACTGTTCCTGCATGGAATGGCGGTCAAATGGCTCTATCAGATTTATTAACAACTCAGTTGAGAGTAGAAGTCGAGCGTGCCTCCCACAACGAACTTGATACAGAGGAATTAGTAGCATTAGAGCCACTATTAAATCGACAGGAAGAATTATCTATGATACCTAAACAAAATGAACTGTTGATTGAAACTTGCATAACAAAAGAAGGACAACATTTATTTGCTTATCCATTTGAAGGACGTTTTGTCCATGAGGGGCTTGGCTTCCTGTGGGCATCAAGGTTGACCAAACAAAAACAAAGTACAATCACGGTATCTGTTAATGATTATGGTTTTGAACTTTTAGCACCTAGAAACTATCCATTAAAGAAACTCCTACTAGATAATCTAGATGATCTTCTTGAGGATTCAAATTTGGAATTGGATCTTGAAAATGCATTGAACTTATCAGAGCTGTGTAAGCGACGGTTTAGAAGCATCGCGCAGGTCTCAGGGTTAATGGTGCAGGGATATCCAGGCAAAAATAAAACTAGTGGTCAGTTACAAATCAGTAGTTCACTTTTGTGGGATGTATTTAGCAAGCATGAGCCTGAAAATTTATTACTCAAACAGGCACGTTATGAAGTCATGCACGACCAACTTGAATTACCACGATTGAAAAGTGCAATAAAACGAATGAGAGAAGGTGATGTCATTCATAGTGAGATGAAAAGACCTGGACCATTAGCTTTTCCACTTTTAGTTGAGAGATTACGAAATAGAATGAGCAATGAATCAATTCTAGAAAGAGTAACAAGGATGCAAAATGAGGCTCTTAAGCACGAAAACTAGAGTATGGCTAACCAGTAAACAAACAATAGAACTTCAGACTAAGGCACAATGAAAAACAAAGAAATGAAAAATGTGTTCTCATTGCAGGGTCAGGGAAACAAAAGAACTTTTAACAGGAAGACAAGTAAAACTCTATAATAAAGAAAATTCAGTGTAAATGCCAAAAAAAGAAAAAGTCGCAGATTATCCCAGACCACCACATATTGAACAAATCAATGGGCTGGTCTCAGTAAGGATTGGAAATGAAGTGATTGCTCAAGATATACAGTATATACGTGTATGTGAAACATATCATCCACCCACCATTTACATCAATCAAAATGCTTTTGTCATTGGGACTCTACAAAAAACAACGGGTTGTGTTTCGTACTGTGAATGGAAGGGCATTGCAGAGTACTGGACATTAAGCAAGGCTGATGGAAGTGATGGTCGGGATCGAGCAGGATGGAGTTACCCCACTCCAACCAAACACTTTGAACAACTCGCGGGATGGATTGCACTATATCCACGATTGGTTGATAGCTGTATGTTGGAGGGTGAAGAAGTAGAACCGCAACCCGGCACATTTTATGGTGGTTGGGTATCTAGTTGGACAATCGGACCTTTTAAAGGCGATCCGAATCACCCTGAACTTATCTAATGACTTCCAAGGAACAACTGATTAAGTTACTTCTTACAAAACCAAAAAGTGAGCTAATCACTCCACTTATAAACGAAGTAGAGTCTCTGTCTAAAATAGATCTTCAATGTGATGCTGAGCTTTTAAAAGGAGTATGGGAGTTGAAATGGAGTAGTTCAACCCAACCTTGGCTAAAGCAGGCACCATGGCTTGAAAATCTTCAAGTCCTTGATCCAATTCAGAAAAAAGGAATGAATATACTTCGTTTAAGTGGTCCAATTGGTTCGCTTGCCGTTATTGCAGTAGAAGCTGAATTATCCATCAATGGAGAAAACCAAGTAGGTGTGAGGTTTAAAAAAGGTGGTTGGATTGGACCATCTGTAAGCAACGGATGGAGACCTAAATTGCTAAAGAATATTAATCAATCGTTTCCAGCATGGTTGGATATCACAGCACTTGATGACTCACTAAGAATATGTCGTGGTAATGCAGGAACTTGCTTCGCCTTACTTAAGAGGCACGATTTATCAGTCTATGACTGGATTCCACCAACCTTAGAACAGAATTGAAAATTGTGAGTGATTTATGGGTGGAGAATTCCAGAAATCTGTTGGACACCGAACGGTAATCTAGACCAACGGAGTACTTATCATTGACCAATACCAATAATAGCTTGGATGAATGAGCGACCAGTCAATAATTTTTGGCTAAATCTGCCCCCCCTGAACCTCAGCAGAAACATTCAGAATTCATATCCGCCTAAACGACTAACTGATTCCGCGATATTTTAGGTAGCAGATGTAGATGATGGGAGGATTTAACTGGATGCAAGCTAACGAGTTCTCCCAGATCCAAAAGCGTAGGATGATCTTGGGCTTGATGGACACCGTGAAATAGCCGGTGAAGGATAAGCTGTGATTGCGAGTACCATGGTAGTAGAGAAGGTATAACATTAAATGAATAACAATTGGATCAATGATGAATCCGAGTTAATATTAAAAGTATTTTTACGTGCAATACTAATTCTTTTAGAGAAAAATAGTGAGGTCAAACAAGTAACACATAAATCAAAGATTCTATGAGTAAATTATTTTAAATGAACTAGCAGAAGCGAAGTGTTATTAAAGGCTCAGTCCTATGACAGAAACCGATTCAATGGATATATCTCGTCACCAGTCATGTCCACCCTA
This sequence comes from Synechococcus sp. AG-683-A03, assembly GCA_003210555.1. Classification (GTDB taxonomy): domain Bacteria; phylum Cyanobacteriota; class Cyanobacteriia; order PCC-6307; family Cyanobiaceae; genus Synechococcus_C. The sequence goes on from QCUZ01000005.1 coordinate 18,701, forward strand.
TCAAGAGTAACCAGGGAGAATTCCAACTCTTAACTCTATCGGTCATCAACGACATCCAGGCCCATTGCTTTGAACGTGAGGTTTATACGATCGTCTTCCGCAAGTGCTTTATTTGATCCTCTTGTCGCTCCATCGACGGCAGTCTTGGCTCCGCTCCTTAAAACTAGTTCTTTACACATGTCATCAAATACAACTTCTGCTTCTGGATGGCGCTTGAAATAGTCCGTAAGCCAAAGATTAATTTCATCCGGCAACTCAACATCACCAAGTAAATTCTTATCTAGCACTGATCTGGCAAATGAGACAGATGGCTCCTCTTCTGGTGTCTCTGCCTCAGCAATCACCCTGACCTTCACCTCAAAGCTTTTCTCAACTTCCCAGAAGTCAGCCCCTGGGTAAGCATCTTCCAAAAATGAAGCTTCGATTTCTTGAGGTGTACGGAATTGGCTTTGATCAGTCATGACCCAATCGTGACGGTCACCATGGTTTTCGACAACTGTTCACTGGTACGAATAGTGCAATATTTTTAGAATCGGGATAGTCAAACAGACCAGCGAGAACCAAAACAATGCAATACGGTGCGCTTCCACTGAAATCAACATGCATAGGCAACTCGTCAGACAGCAGTGGTTGCTGAGACACCAAGAAATGGATAAGGGAAAGACAATAAGAAACCATTGGCCAGCCAATTCACCAGCAGGGGAGAAGACAATTTGTAAAAAAAAGTCACTGTTAGAAGGATCACAACACCACCTGATTTAGATCATCACTTCAGACGTTGATTCGAGAGATAGTGTGTTCATGTGGATGGTATTGTGGAATTATTTAGAGATTTGGGTGATTCAAGGCAGTAAAGGACTGCATTAAAAGAAATATAGTTAAAAGCAAAAAGTGTTCTGCATTTAATCATGAAGTAAACTATAATTTCTATTTTTAACGAAAGCAGCCACAAAATGCTTGAACTTGATGGTTGGATATTGAGGTCCTGGAGTATAGTATCTGGAACAACTTAAATTGTGCATGAGAGTATTCTTCTGCTGTGTGACTTCATTGCTTATATTAATCCTATTTCAATATCCTTTAGATGCTGCAAGTATCTCAAACAATCTCGATCTTGGCATGTCAAAACTTGAAAAAGAGGATTATAATGCTGCAATAATAAAATTCACAGAAGTATTAGAGCTTGACCCTACTAATTCAGTTGCATTTAACTTAAGAGGCGTATCAAAAGCTAAAAGAGGTGATTTTCAAGGTTCAATTCAAGATTATGATCAATCCTTAAAATTAGACTCGATTAACATTGATACATTAAATAATCGAGGAATTGCTAAAGCCAGATTGGGACATATCGATGATGCGATTAAAGACTTCGATACTGCAATTAAAATTGATGAAAACAATGCCAGTGCATATTTTAACCACGGAATATCTATGGATATGACAGGTAACTTAGAAACGGCCTGTTCTGATTGGTTAAATGCTAGAGATCTGGGGGACGGAAGAGCTAATAAGTACATAATCCAAAATTGTTATTAAAGCTTAGTGGTCCAGAGATGATTAATTTAATAATTTTAATATAATAATTGGAAATCGTTGAGCTAATTCTGTTAAATTTTCTCGTTTCACCAACTTGGCAGAGTGTCTTATATAACGACAAAACATATATGGGATAAAAATATTGAAAGTCTAAGTATCCCTACGTAGCCTGCTTACCTGATTTAACTTAGGGTGGACAAGACAAATGGAGAGCAATCATTTAATTGCTTGCGTGAAACATTATAACAATTATAAAGTTGAGTAAGGCAGAAGATAAAGAATCAATTGTTATTATTTTATGTGTACAGTATTCAATCATAATTTAAAAGTAAATTATTAGCCTAAACTAAGACTTAATCAATCAATAACAGATTATGTTAGCTTAGATCACTTCCTGTTGCTATATATTGTCGTTGTCATCTAACATCAACGCTCACAGTACAAGCTGTCAATAGGATGCTCTATGACCAACAGGCATAGCAGGACAGCCTTTCATGGTGACAATACCGTGACAAGAACTCCTACTGGCTTGATGAATGGTTTTAGAGGACTAACATATAAACCATAAAATATAATCAAGAAAATTTAAGCCAGCATGTTCTTGAACCAGCGATCATAAATGGAACGAATAATGAGATTATTGGCTGAAGTAAGACGACAGATATAGACAGCTATAGATACGGAGACTTAAGGGCAGATCATGCTGCTCACACCCTCTGTCATTCACCAAAAGGTAAGGTCAAGATTGAAGGCCAAAACAAGTAGAATCACTCAGTCACACTCCAGAACCTATCGTGTATAGTTTACGAACTGTTACATAGCCATATGAGCGATTCGGACCCATCTGTTTCAAAACAAGCATTTACTGTAGGTATCACTGTAATGATGTTTTTAGTTAGAAGTTCGCTATGAATATCGCAAAACAGTGCAGAGAGCAGCGGAATATTGCTGATAAAATATTTATGGATTTTAAATATACAAAACCAGGTTCACAAGAACAGTTAAATGCTTTGCAAGCTTTTCATCTTCTGATTGGTGCATGGGCAGATTCATGTATTAGATCTGATAAGAAAACTAGTCTGGGAGAAATCGCTTTTGAGCGTTCCATTTGACATTATTTTTAAATAATTTGTGTGGCATAAACTATACTCCAAAATGTTTTTATCTTTTTTCACTTTTCATTTCTTCCAATCAAACTTTTTGCCTGCAAATATTTCATTCTAAATTTAATGTAATGATGCTAGTTTCTCATTTTCAATAACTCATAAGTTTGAGGCCTAAAACACTTACCGCTGGAATCAATGTAATTAAGTTAGCTATTAAAACAGGGCCATCGCCAACCATCCATCCGTAAATGGACCAAAAGGCAACACCGCTTGTAAAAAGCAAGTACATACGTAAAGAGATCGCATGCGTATCCCTGCTGCGAAGAGTCTTAAGAGCCTGTGGGAAAAAACTAATCATCGTTAAAGTCGCTGCTATGTAGCCAAACAGATCTGCATCCATTAGTCTAAAACATCTATCCTTTTATACGAGATATAATACAGGATCATCAGAAACTAATAAATACTTATGAACGAGTATGGCAGCGCTAAACGAATATAATTTGATAGGTATAGGAAAAATTTTATTTTTCATTCCTTCCAGCATTTGATGGAGGCGAGACTAATAGCAAATCTGCTCTATACTCACCTAACTGAATAATTAACATCTTGCGTGGAAGTGTACTGAAACCATTTTTTGCCAATGTAATAGCATGTAGAACATCATCGATCGTTCCTAAGGTTGTATTCCGGGCTAAATCATTGACCAACTTTAGTTGATTGAAAAATTCCTTACCAATAGATTGACCATTATCAAAAATATTTTGCTTTGCTGCTTCTGATCCTGTTTGAATTGTAAGAGAAAGGTAATTGAATAACAGATCTCTGGATAGGTTTGATGGAATATCAATATAACTCACAAGATCTTTAAGAGTATTCTCAAATAGATCACCATCTTTATTGATGACAATACATGGTACACCCAAATCAAATATCGGTTTATCTCTCAGACGAATCCAATGATTCTCAATTTCATTCCAACTGTGCGACATGATTAAACCTTGATGTTAAAATAGTTGCAGCCTTGGTAGAATATAAATTATAAGTATTATTAAAGGATAAGAACTGCAAGCAACGCTACATACCCTTTTCAAACAATACATGTAATTTATAGAAGACTTGACTGCAGACCTCATGTTATAAGCTCATTTTAGCAACAAAGGAAATTTTCATGTTGGATTGTTGTATTCCTCACACGCGTTGAACGATACCATAGAAAGAATAAATGATTTACACAAACTAGTTCTGCATTAACAAGGCAATAACATTACGTATACAATAAAGAATTGCAGGCTGATACGAAAAAATCTGACAAACTTCTTGTCATAAGATGCAGTCAGATCAACTCTACTTAATAACTCTGGAATCATTTCGTAATTATAGTAAACTGAATATAATTTTCCTATGGCTTACTAAGCGCTATCATAGTTAGGCAGCTTAGGGCAGTCCGTGATCTTTCCATACTTAATCGTATTTTTGATTGCTTCATCATTTTTCAAGCCTTTCTGGAACCTATATCGCCTTTTAATTCATTGGTCATTCTTACTTATATTGTCACCCTGGATTGTGGGCAAAGCATTAAGTGCACGTTGGGCTGAAGACGATTATGGAAATGGTCCAAGGATGATTGCATTACCAATTGCCATAGGAGGATATTGGCTTCTATATGGTTCTTATGTCCATCCCGAATATTCATTATTTCCATTATTCATTTATTATTTTGTTGCTTGGCCAGCATTTCGCCACAGCGATGCTTGGGAAAAGTTAAATAGAAAACCATAACAGAGCTTGTAACCCCTATATTTTAAATTTAAATATACTAATTATCGTACTTATGTCTTGTATTTGAGATTCAATAATGGATTTTAATCATAATAGAAAAGCAACCTCGTTTTGAATGTAGATTAATCAAATATTATGCCAAATCATTCATTTTCTTTTTTGGTTATTTCCTCCGGCAAGCGAAAACCGGTACTGACCTGAAGCTGCTTCAACAAAGTAGCAATTGAGAGGTTAGTCTGGCCATCACGTTCTCCAATCAGATTAACCTCTTCAACTTCAATGGGTTGAACAGTATCGCTGAGCATTGTGAGCAGTGGTTCAAGCTTTTGCAATAAGAACAATCGCTTAGCATCACTACCTGAACGTTTCAATGATTCAACAAGGTCGCGTAAACCTTCTGCCTGAGACCTTCCTTGTTCAATAATCGTTGCAGCTTCACCTTTTGCTTCTGCCATCATTGTTTGACATTCTGATTCAGCAGGTGCAATAACATCAGCTTCTAATTGCTGCAATACTTGCTTGATACGTTGTTCTTGTACTGGAAGCTCAGCTTCTGCACGAGCCAGCTCAGCACCAATGCGTGCCTCTTCCTCAGCAACTAGAGCATCTCGTCTTGTGAGCGCATCCTGTACCCGTTTGTTGGCATTTGCTGTGGCGATAGCCAAATCCTTATCCAGACGACGCAAAGATGTAATACGTTCATTCTCTGCTCGCTTGACAGCAGATTGAGATTTTGCTTCTGCTTCTGCAATTCGTGAATCTCTCTTAAGTTCAACAAGTTGCTTCCTACCTATTGAATCGAGGTACAAAACATCATCAGAAATATTTTGAATCTGAAGAGTATCTAATACTAAACCTAATTTCTGCAAATCATCCTCAGCCTCTTCTAATAGAGTACGCGCGAAAGTCACTTTATCCTCATTTAATTGCTCAGGAGTTAAACTAGCCATCACTCCTCTAAGATTGCCTTCTAGTGTTTCTTTAGCAATATGTCTAATCTCATCTTGGGATTTCCCTATTAAACGCTCAATAGCGTTATGAATGCCAGGTTCGTCTCCTGAAATTTTTATGTTTGCAACGCCAGAAACATTTAAGGGAATACCTCCTCGTGAATAGGCACTTTCAACCTGCAGGTCAATGATCATGTTGCTCAGGTCTAGTCGCATCACCTCCTCGAGCAAGGGAATGCGTAATGCACTTCCGCCACGGACGGTCCTGTAGCCCACTGTTCTTCCTGATCCAGTTGTACGTCTAAGTCCAGCGAAAATCAACGCTTCGCTGGGCTGGCAGATGTAATACAACTTCTGAAGGAGCACTACAAAGGCCCAGACGCCTGCTCCACCCGTTAAAAGAATAGATAAAAACATTACTGATTACCTCTGTTGGAAAGGGTGTCGATAAGGTCGATGCCGAAGATTTCTTTGACTTGATCAAAGAACTGACGGACGACTACATGATTCAGCGCGACAAGACTGGCAAGACTGGAAGCATCATTGCCATCCAAGCTCGTAATCCTCTTCAAATGAAGACGTCCAGGAAGACGTGTGGCATGATCAAGCACCATTTCAATTTGTTGAAGAAGAAACACAAGCTCTGCAGTACTTCCAGCCTCTTCCCACACCTGTGTGAGCAGATCATTCACTAAGGCGCTTGCCTTAACGTCCTCTGCTGTTGCAGCAGCCATTCCACGAGCCCTTAGCTCCTTTGCTTTTTGATTGGCTTGTGCTGGAAGGACTTGTTCCGCTTGGAGTCTTAATCGTTCGAGCTCCGCCCTAACTTTCTGGAGTTTTTGCTCAGCTATCGCTCTAGCTTCTAGTTCGGCTGCTTCTGTTCGCTGCTCTTCAGATCGTGCCTTTTTTTCCATTAAGGCAACTTTGGTACGCACACCGTTGTCCTTTTCAACCACGATGGTTTGAGCATCAGTCCGAACGACTTCGGCCTTTTCTTCCATTTCTGCTTCAACGCGTTCGGCTTGACCGATCGCTTCAGCTTCGGCAATCTCAGCGTCACGGACGATCTGAGCCACTCTCCTGCGACTGATTGAGTTGAGATAATCAACATCGTCTGAAACGCTCTGGATCTTCAACGTGTCCAGCTGAAGTCCGAGTCGCCTCAGATCATCACCTACATCCTTGGCAATTTGCTCGGCAAAGCGAAGACGGTCCTCATTCACCTCTTCCGGCGTGAGTTGAGCAAGAACGCTGCGCAGATTTCCTTCTAGGTTTTCTTGAGCAACTTGAACGATTTCACTAGGATCGCGACCTAGGAACCGTTCGATTGCGTTGTTACGAACTTCAGGATCCGTACTGACTTTCACATTGGCAATAGCCTGAATATTTAGCGGTGTCCCTCCATTCGAGTAGGCATTTTTAACTTCAACCAAAACGGGAAGAAGCGTGACGTCCATCCGTCGTGCCGTTTCGAGCACTGGTTTCACAAACGTCCAGCCACCATTGGCAACGACCCGATATCCCTTAAAACCCTGACTTCCCTGGTTGGAGCGTGATCCTGTCACCACCAACATTTCATTTGGGCGACAGATGCGAATCATCCATCGACTCAGAAGCGTCAAGCCCACAAGACTGACAACAACGATGCCCACTCCACCTGCGACTGTGGTGTTTTGGTCCTTGGATAGAAAACCAACGGGTGCTGTGGGCTGCTCAAAGAGCAGTCGTGAAGACATGGACATCCGAGTCACTGAGCTTGGCATAGCTCTCCTTAGAGAAATTGACTACGGATCTCACAACCGATCCACACGCAGCGTGTGCATATCGCTTGCAATGACTACAACCATTGTCCCTTCTTCGAGTATCCCTGAATTGCTTAAGGCAGGCCTTCTGATCAAACTTCCCCGCACACTCAACTCAACAAAACCGCGTTGATCTTTGGCAACAGTCAGAGTGATCTTGCCTTGTTGTCCAACCAAGTCGTCATTGCGAATCAGAGTGTCTGCCTCCCGACGACTCATCAAGCGCAACAGATGGGACGCTCCCCACCCCATCACAAGACCCATTGCAATGGCAACGAGCAATGTAAGTAGGTCACTGTTTGGAGGGCTAAGGATCACCATCAGCAGACCGCACAGCCCAAATCCACAGAGCCCGAATGACCAAAATGGTGTACTGAATAACAGACTTAGGTTTCCGCCCAAACCATCGCCATCAAGCCCTCCTCCATCATTATCAAGAGAGAGCGCAATCAGTATGGCGCCTGCGACCAGGCAAAAAGAGTAGGTCCAAACCATCGAAAATCAGCAGCGGAGTGCTCACAATGAAGAGCTTGATCGATTCTGGACCCATTACCCGATCAAGGCCACAATCGATGGGTGGATGATTGACCCGAGCGATAAACTGAAAATCAAAAATACAAAATCGAAACCCATCAAGACCCTAAAAAATCTATCTTTTTTATCAATTTCAATGCTCAGATTATATTCATTTTCTCTACTATAAGACTATGAAAGAATATGGGTCGGCATCAGTAGAAAACTGGAATGCCTTTTGGAATTTCCACTTAGGTTCTTGGGAAGGTCGGTGGGCTCGCTATCAACCAAGTGGTGAGTTATCGGAAACATTTCTAAGTAGTCGATCCTTTCAAGCTGATCCTGATAAAAAAGTTATCAAACAATTGAATCAGTATTTATATGATAATGGGCAACATGCAGAAAAGAAATGGAGGTATAGCTTTCTCGACCACTGTAAGAAGGATGGATTCATGCACCCCGCAAGTGACTACATGAGAGGCCTGGCCTTCAAGAATGGCGCTGCCGCATGGCTTGTTCCTCAAGTGATTTCCAACCAATATTTTCCAATGGAGCTATTCCTTGCCAACAAAAATGTAAGACATAGCGTCGGCATGCTCTATGGAATCAACGGTACACTTGAGAGAACCGCCTGCATCCGTGAGCAGCGAGCCGGACTGGGTCAGTCACCCTGGTCAGATGATGTGCATATGATTCCAGCTTGGGACAAAGGAAACAATTGGCGAGGTGTCACTGAAATGATTCATGTTGCTTTAAATCGCTCCACAGATGAAGATACATTTAAAATCACAATACAACCTGATGAAATGAATGCTTTTTCCCAAATAATATTATTTTAAGTTGTCCAAAACAACTTCCCTTTCATCAATCATTTGTGGTGAGTTCCCTATGGCTTGAATCCGAAACTCAGCTAAGAACGATTAGGGCATCCTATGGAGCCGATTCAAAATTGATTGATGTTCGCTATCAGTATTTGTCACGATAGAGAGTAGGGCTCTATTTGGTCATTCAAACATTGAGCAGGAGGCGCTGATATGCTTCGTTAATTTTACGGAATTCATTTGCAGATCCACCTAAATCCGGGTGATGTTGTTTCACCAAATGCCGATAGGACTTTTTAATCGCGTCCTGGGAGGCACCACGTTTCAGCCCTAAAACATCGAGCGCCTCACGCATGGAAAACTCTGTTGTGTTGGTGCCGTTCCCGTAGGAATCAGATCTTCGATCAGAAGACCTCCGATCAGTCCTTGTTCTACGGCTTTGATGAGAACTCTGTTGTCGATTTTTTAATTCAAATACAACGCGTTGAGGGTCTTCATCCAACCACTCACGAGACCTGATGCCATAGAGGGCAAAAGCAGCAAGAACGGCATATTGTTTTTTTGTCGTCGCCTTCGGTATCGCAGCCACCAAATCAGTGCCTAAACCAGGCATAAGCCGATCCAAACGTTGTTGGAGATTCAGATGGGAATGAAAACTCGCACGGTTCAAGCCATCGATGAGGAGCTCAAGTTCCTTGAGGCGAAGTGCATTCCAACCTTGCTGGCGTGCAAGGGCCTCCCCCCAGCGTTCAACTTGATTAGAGGTAACAGATGGTGATTTCTGTTCAGGTTCATTTCGTTGAGCGTTAGAGCGCTGTCGATATCTCGACTGGGATTGCGTCCACTGACGCTGACGAAGCACTTCAATCTGCTTCTTGAGCTGCAGTACCTCTCTACGAAGGCTGTCATTTTCGGCCAGTAGTGCATCAACGTTGCTTGTAACGGTCTGACGACGATGCGGTTCAGACGCTGACGACCAACGCCGAGGATCAAACCCCATTAGCTGCCAACACACCCCACAGCATGCACTGCCTTATTGCTCCGCTCACCATAGGGTGCCAACCAGCATCTCTATCAGGTCGATGTCAACGCCAAAAATTCCGAAATGGATTAACGATTCGGAGGGCTTGAACTCGCTGAACAGAGACTGCAGAATAAAGCGGTCAGTACAAGCAGTGAAGTCCATTACTAACGAAACTCGTTGCTAACTATGAATATAATTCTTCTAAGGAAACATGACTTTATCCACAATTCAACTAAAGCTCTAATTGAAGATGATCGATTCGTTCATATTCTGCGAGTTATAAAACCAAATATTGGTCAATCATTGAAAGTTGGTCTGTTAGGTGGAAGCTGTGGTTATGGCATCGTCGAGTCCATTAATTCAAAAAGAGTGATCTTTAATGTAGTTCTGAACGAAAAAGCACCAAATAGACATCCATTCGACATCGTTCTTGCACTACCTCGACCTAAGATGTTGCGTCGTATTTTAAGGACAATCGCAGAATATGGAGTAGACAATCTGCATTTAATCAATAGTGCGAGGGTAGAAAAAAGCTACTGGCAGAGTCCACTGTTGCAGCAAGAAAAAATCCATGATGCACTGATGGCAGGCATGGAGCGTTCCAAGGACACAATAATGACAAACGTATGGCAGCACCAACGGTTTAGGCCTTTTATCGAAGACGAATTGGCTGCAATCTGTGGAGATCGCAGCTGCTGGATTACCGACATGAGCGCAACCAGATCAGCCGTTGATATTGATATATCCTCAAAACCATCTATTGTGATAATAGGTCCTGAAGGTGGGTTCGTTCCCTTTGAAATAGAATTGGCAATTTCAACAATTGCACAACCTATTCATCTTGGAGGAAGAACACTAAGCGTAGACACGGCCGTTACAACGGTTTTAGCTCAAGCTTTGCCAAAAAGCAAGACTAGCAATGCTAATCAACTTAAATAAAGAAATTAAGCCTAAAGCACTATGCTCCTGACATATTGGAATGAATTCGTTTACTTACTAACATCGCAAGCAAGAAGCCTAGAAACTGAACCATCACAACTGAAGGACCTGAAGGAAGATTTGCTAAGCCAGAGAACAAAAGTCCTAATAAAGCACATCCACCTCCTATACCAGAAGAGATTATTACGTAAACAGGAAAACTTCGACTAAGTAGTCGTCCGGCGCAGGCAGGAATAACAACAAATGCAGAAATCAACAATACACCTACAGCTTTGATTGATATTGCTACAACAACTGCTAACAGAATAACGAATGCCAAACCATGCCAACGCGTACGTACTCCCATCGCACCAGCTAAATCTTGATTCAGAGTGAGCAAGACTTGCGCCCGCATACTGAGTCCTAAATAGATCAGACTTGCAACAAGAAATGCTGCAATAACAACGACATCAAGCCGACTAATCCCAAGAATATCCCCAAATAATAACTGTTGAATTCCTCCTCGGTAAGTCTCCACACGGCTAAGCGCCAGGATTGCGATCGCCAATGAACTTGAATAAACGATGTTAAGAAGGGCATCAGTGGGAAGTGCGCTGCGCTCTACCAACTGACTGACAAGTAGTGCAAAAATGACAGCAAAAGGAATCAACACAAGAGTAGGATTCACACCCAGCAAAATCCCTAATGTGATTCCTAAAAGTGATGAATGACCTAGGGCATCACTGAAGAATGACAGCTGTCGAAGAACGGCGAAACTACCAAGTACCCCGCCAAGAGCGCCTGTCAGCATGCCGCCGAGCAAGGCGCGTTGCATGAACGGCTCAGACAGGAGGCTTAGAAATTCGGCTTCAGCCATGGGTTTGATGATGCTGAGGAACCATATTTAGGCCATAAAGCTCGCCCACACTCTCCTCACTGAGGGTTACCTCAGGAGTACCAATACAGCGCAGACTTCGGTTCAAGCAAAGCACCTGATCGCTGCTTCGCCGAACCATCTCAAGGTCGTGAGACACTTGTAAGACAGTCCAACCTTCCTGACGACGTAGTTCCAACAGCTGTTGTTGAAACTGCTCATTTGAGTGAATATCTAAACCCGCTTGGGCATCATCCAGCACCAACAACCGCCTTGGACGAACAAGGCAAAAAGCCAACAGCACGCGCTTCAATTGACCACCTGAAAGTTCTGTCAGCAGACGATTGCGTAGATCACAGGTATGAGTTCGCTCCAAAGCAACGAATACGGCTTCCATTCTCTGCTTCCCCGATCTCCAGGGCAGTCGTGGCCCTGGCAAATCAAACCCGAATCCCACAAATTCAGCAACACTGACAGGAATCAAACCTTGGATCACAAGGTTTTGCGGAACATAGGCGATCTGAGCACGCACGGAACGCGGCAAACATCCATTTGCATCAAGAGGCTGACCCAACAACTCAACACGACCTGAGGCGTGAGGAAGCAGCCCTAACAAAGCAGAGATAAGAGTGCTCTTTCCTGCTCCATTAGGCCCAACAAGGGCCGTGTCACTTTCAGCGGGGAGGGCGAAAGAAACCCCCTCCACTGCCAAACGCCCGCGGCGTTCGACGCTGAGATCATGAACCGTTAGGACTGCTTCTTTCATACTTATCCCTAGCTACCGAAGGACTTGATAAGGGCGGCCACGTTTCTACCCATCACCTTGAAGTAAGTATCGGGCTGTTTCGACGCTTCTTCTGAACCAGTTTCGAGCGGGTCAAAAGTCACAACATTGACTCCAAGATCGTCTGCTAAAGCGTTGAAAGAACGATCACCTTCCTGGGGTTCACTCAAGAGAGCCTTGAGTTGTGACTCCTCAACTAGGTTCGATACACGTTGAAGATCAGCTGGAGTGGGATTCATCTCGGGAACGTCAACGACAAACTCAGCTTTGAGGTCGTAACGCTCTGCGAAATAGGGGGCGAAATCATGGAAAGCGATGAAGGTCTGACCACGGAAAGGCTTGAGCTGATTAGCGAATGTTGTATTCAACCCCTTCAGCTTCTCGGTATAAGCAGCAGCCCGTTGGGTATAGCCATCAGTGCAACCTGGATCGGCATTAACCAAACCGTCACGGATGTTTTCCACCTGTTGAACGGCGCGGAGGGGATCCAACCAAATGTGGGGATTTACCTCACCATGATCACCATCTTTTTCTTCTTCATCCGATTCAATCACCGCGACACCTCGACTAGTATCAATCACCTTAAGAGAGTCGTTTTCAGCTGATGCGGTCAGCTTGTCTAGAAAGTATTCCATACCTAAACCATTCTTAACCAAGACCGAAGCATTACTAAGGGCCGCGATGTCAGAAGGAGTAGCCTGAAAATCATGTGGACCAAGATTAGGTGGAATCAGTGCCGTAACAGTGGCGCATTCGCCGGCAACTGCCTCTGTAAACAGAGTTATTGGGAGAAACGTTGCAACAACGTTCAGTTTTGATTGATCACTGTTGCCATCTGATTTTTGTGGGGTACCACATGAAACAAGAGCCAACATAAGCAGCATAGCTCCAGGAACAGAAAAGAATGATTTAGAACGCAAGAAAGAAGACATGGGAATGAAGAAATTTTAGTTTAAGATTAAAGTAATTTAGAAGTTGAAAGTCGTTTTTACCAATCCACCAAGCTGACTTAGGGTACTGTCGCTTCCAGTATCCTGGCCTTCAGGACGGCTCAAATAGAATAATGCGGGAGTGACACTAATGTTGTCAGTGACCTGGAACTGATACCACCATTCCCATACATAATTACCATCAGCTGGAGTTGAATCACCTTTCAGACTAGTTGCAAAAACAGGTTGGCCTACAGCCATACCTGCATTGTTGCCTTTCAGGAAGACGTCTGCCCATTCCAGACCAAGATTCCATGACTGACTTGCCGTCACATCTCCAGCATTTTTAGCGTAAACAGAGTTATAGCCATAACCCGCAGAGATAGACGGTATTAAACCACTATCTTGTGGTTGCCAGGAGCCGCCTATACCCCAAGCATTCATATAAGAGTTACTACCAGAAAAGTAGTTTTCTGCAGCAAATTGAGTGCCAAATCCACCCACTAAATCGGAGGGACTTTGGACGCCTGACCAAATTGCAGCGATGTTCCAGTTTTCTGATTCATAAGCAATTTGTACAGATCCTGAAGCTTCTGAAAACCCAGTTCCTATGCCACCAGCATTGGGTTCTGAACTTGAACCCTGAGCAGCAACATAGTTTGCAGAGACGCTGAAACCATTGTCAGCTAACCAACTAACACCGGCTCCTGCTCCAAGGTTTTTGTTATAAGCAGCTGGGGCACCATTCAGTGTTGTCACATCCAAGATTGCATCGCTTGGATAAGCACTAGGCCATACGGCAAGCATATCTTCCTGACCTACACGAGCCCCGAGCGTGAAAGTTAGGGAGTTTGCAACGGGAAATTGATAAAAAAGCTTATCAATACCTAACGAGTTGGCACCAGAATCTTCTTGGAATGCTGTTTCTAAGGTAGATAAGCTATTGGGACTACCTCCGAATGCAAAATTACCGTCAAAATTACCTGTCCTTAAGACGGTAAGCAGCAAATCTTTTCCCGTGAAACTAGTTTCAAGACTTAATTGAAGATCATAATTAAATGTAGTAGCTCCAAAATCTCTGTTTGCTGGGTCGGCTTTAGATTTAGTCCCAGAAAAATCATTAGCACCAATGACAAACGTTGCTAATCCAGAAATTTTGGTGGTGGTGGAGAACTGAGTTGCTTCCAGTTCGCCAACGCGAGCTTCAAGTCCGTCAACACGGCCCTTAAGGATGGCGAGTTCCTTTTCGAACTCTTTCATCAGACGCTTGAGCTCGTCGGTCACTTCGGTGACGCGGTCGAGACAGGCGTTCAACAGAGCAGCCGCTTCAAAGCGGGTCATTGCCCTGTTGCCGCGGTAGGTGCCGTTGGGGTAACCAGCAACACAGCCGTAGCGCTCGATCAGGTTGCTAAGAGCCTGATAAGCCCAATCGGTTGGGTAAACGTCTGAAAACTGAGTGATGCTGGTGACTTGCTCGCCAGTAGCGGCGTAG
>QCUZ01000006.1:0-32884 GCA_003210555.1 Synechococcus sp. AG-683-A03
TAGAATATTAAGTCAGTTGAAGTACATGGAAGCCAATCCTGAATGTGTTCTGTTAGGGACATGGGCTCAAATCATGGAATCTGATAAACTTGTTGATAGGTTCCACTTCCATCCCATTGATGAGATAACGCTGCGCTACCAATTACTTTTCAATAATCCATTTGTCCATAGCTCAGTGCTCCTGCGCCGTTCAGCACTACTACAAGTTGGTGGTTACACCACAGATCCTGAACGACAACCGCCAGAAGATTTTGAATTGTGGTCCAGGCTCTCTAGGATTGGCTCTATAGCAAATATCGGAGAAGTCCTCTTAACTTATAGGGAGGTTCCAGGAAGTATGTCAAGAAGCGGACCTACACCATTTAAGCAGCGTCTCATGAAGATCTGCAGCGAAAATATTGCTACTGCCACACAGCTGGCCATAGATGATTCTTCAATTCAAAGTATTGTCAAATTAACTCATGGAGACATTGAAAATCTGCATAGAAAACCAGACTTCACTCGAATAAAAAAAGTTCTGATGATGGCTATAGATAACCTAGGCAATGATGATGTTCCCATAACGTTGCGTGAGGATGCTGCCAACAAAGTTGAGATTATGCAGGCTGCATGGATGGTACGCAAGACTCCATTAATGGGTTTGATTAATAAAGTTCGCCCAGTGAAATACATCGCCAAAAGAGTATTCAGCCTCATGAGAACAATAAAAAAAGCAAAATGAAAACAATTGTCGTTGGCGGTGCGGGCTTCATCGGTTCAGTCGTCAGTCAAGCGTTGATGAATACAGGTCGGGAGGTCACCGTTATTGGACGTCGGCCCCTAGGTGCTCATACTGCGCTTCTTGATTGCAACTATCACTGCGCTGATTCTGCCAACCGCAGCGCGATACGAGAGACCCTGGAGCCTGGATGCGAAGTTATCGATCTGGCCTATTCCACCGTTCCAAAGACCAGCTTTAGCGATCCAACCTTTGATCTTCTTTCTAATCTCCCGAGAAGCATTGAACTTCTAGAAGAATCAATTAATTCAAAAGTAAGCCGATTAATAATGGTTTCCTCAGGCGGGACAGTGTATGGACATGCGCAGAATCTTCCTATCGATGAATATCACCAAACGCATCCTATTAGCCCCTATGGTATTACTAAACTGACCATAGAGCATTACGCTTCTATGTTTCATGCTACTCGTGATTTGCCTATAGTTATCGTGCGACCAGCAAACGCGTACGGTGTCAATCAACAGTCAGGAAAAGGGCAGGGATTTCTTGCTGCAGCAATTAGCGCCATACTTTCAAGAAGTGAGCTTGAAATCTATGGATCCAAGGGGACAATTAGAGATTACATCAATGTAGAGGATGTTGCCAGTGGCATTGTTGCAGCATTAGATTATGGAGAAGTTGGAGAAATCTATAACCTTGGGACAGGTATCGGGACCAGTAATATAGACATAATCTCATTGCTCAGGCCCCTGGTAGAAACCTGCGGATATATCACTCACGTGAAACATCTGCCTCCTCGACGATTCGATGTTGAAGCCAACGTCCTTAACTGCCAAAAACTCAGCTCTATCTCAGGTTGGATGCCTCAAGTGCCGCTGCAACAAGGTCTTGCTGAAATGTGGGATCATGCTCTACGAAGAACCTTTCACTCTTAAGGCTTGCATTCTGAATTCCCAACTAACCAATGAGTATCCGTTCTCTCCTGCAATCCATGCGAAGTGTTGGAACTTCCAAATCGCCTATTTGGTCACCATTCCTCACAACCGCCAATTTATCCCGAAATTCTGGCTGCAGCGAGTTTGAAATCGATGGCTGGGCCACATCAGCATTCATTGCAGATGTCCTTTTACCTTTGGTCGGAGTGCATCCCTTTCCGCTCCAAGAGCTGATGCTGATGACAGCAACGATCAACAAATTTGAGCCAAGCCTTATCTTCGAATGGGGAACGAACGTCGGTAAATCAGCGAGAATTTTTTATGAGATCTCCCATTATTTCGACATCCCTGTATCGATCCACTCTTGTGACCTACCCGATGATATCGACCATACAGAACATCCTCATGCACAACGAGGTGAAATGGTAAGAAACCTACCGGGTGTAACCCTCCACCAAGGCGATGGTTTGACGACATCCCTCGCACTATGGGAGAAAGCGGGCAAGCCCCAAAACCCCCTCTTCTTTCTTGATGGAGATCACAGCTACGCGAGTGTTAAACGAGAAATCAATGGGATTCTGGAAGCTGTTCCTAACTCAATCCTTTTGCTTCACGACACTTTTCTTCAATCTTCAGAATCGAAATACAATATTGGACCAAGGTTAGCTATTGAAGAAACATTAACTGCCCACCCAGGTCGCTTCCATTGCATTCACTCCGGTCTCAGCCTACCGGGGATGACTCTGATGTATTCGACCCTTCCAACGACCGTATAACACATCAATTTATTACTTAAGCGCATGAAAATACTCCATACTGTTGAGTCTTACTTACCTGCTCGCCATGGAATGTCTGAAGTCGTAAGACAAATTTCAGAACGGCTTGTCAAGCGTGGACATCAAGTCACAGTAGCTACAAGTAACGATCAAAGGCGCCAAGACAAAATCATTAGAGGCGTTGAAGTTCGCTCCTTTGATGTTCACGGAAAGGCTGCTATTGGCATCTGGGGAGATGTATCTGGATATCAAAATTTTCTTTTAGACTTTAATCCTGACATCATTGTTAATTTTGCAGCCCAACAATGGGCAACAGACTTAACGATCCCTCTTTTATCACGCCTAAAAGCTCGAAAGGTATTCGTGCCAACGGGATTTTCTGCACTTGCAGATCCAATGTTCAGCAAATATTTTTCTTCTATGGAGGATTGGATGCATGGTTATGATGCAACAGTTTTTCTTTCCGACTCCTATAGAGATATCGACTTCGCTCGGAGAGTTGGTGTTGAGTCCATCGCCATTATTCCTAATGGCGCAGCAAGCGAAGAGTTCAATCGTCCTAAAGATTTAGAGCTACGAGCACGGCTCGGTATCCCAGAAGATCATCAATTAATACTGCATATAGCTGGATATCTTTCTGTCGCGAAAGGGCAAGCCGAATCAATAAAAATATTTTCAAATTCTTCACTAAGCAAAGCAACATTACTATTAGTCTGTCCCGATTTTAAGAATCAAGACATCCATGAGTTCAGCCCAAAAAAGATACTCAAAGGCCTCTACCATTTAATGCGTGGTAACGGCCTGCGAGGCATTGCTTTCCCAACCCAATTGCGCTTGCTGCGTCGTTTGCAACGCAAACGCAACAAAAACAAGGATCGGCAAGTGATTGGAGTGTCACTATCCCGGAAGGACGCCATCAGTGCTTTTTTAGATTCGGATTTGCTGTTGTTTCCTTCGTGGATCGAATGCTCACCTCTGGTGCTGTTTGAGGCCGCTGCTGCTCGAACCCCCTTTCTAGTGACAGATGTAGGCAACGCAAGAGAGATCATCAACTGGACGGGCGGGGGGCGAATCCTTCCTGGATTGAAACGCAATGACAGGGAGGGCAGTGTTCAAGTTGACGTGGAAGCAGGAGCTCGCTGCCTTAACGAGCTAATGGCAGATCAAGAGGTTCGGGAGCAAATGGCAACAAATGCGCACCAGGCCTGGCTCAAGCATTTCACCTGGTCACGCATTGCGGAGCAATATGAGCAGCTGTACAGCAGTCTCTTGGAGGACAAAGAAATACAAGAACTATTCAAAGCACCTCCCTCTTACCGATGACAATCCAAGCAATCATTTTCTCTAAAGATCGCCCTCTTCAGCTCCATGCAGCACTTGCATCCTTTGCACTGCATGTATCAGATGCATCCTCTGTACAAATTAATGTGTTATGCAAGGCATCGAACGAATCTTTTCGCCACGGCTATGCGTTAGTAGACGAAGAGTTGTCTAAAAGCCTCAACATCAATTGGATTCAAGAATCAGATTTCAAAGAAGATCTTCTCAACGTGATTCAAGAGTCTCGATCAGCCTCACGTAAGCAACGCATTTGGGATCTCCTAACACTTAAACAACCTCGTCTTCGCTTCGAGCATCTTTTGTTCCTTGTCGATGATAATCTTTTTATCCGTCCCTTCTGCTTACAGGAAGTAGAAGATCTGTTGAGTGCCAACCCTGAGGCCATAGGGTTTTCACTACGGGTCGGTCGCAATACAACCAGTTGCTATTCCATGCAATGCGACCAACCATTGCCAAAATTCGAATCAATACCTCCAGCACTCAGCTTTCAATGGTCACAGCAGATAGGTGATTTTGGCTATCCGATCGAGGTGTCTAGTTCTGTTTATCGAAGTGTCGATTTAATATCACGACTCAGAAGTCTTCCTTACCAAAACCCAAATCGTCTTGAGCAAGCGCTTTCAGCAACTAGTTCTCTCATCGCAAAGAAGTTTCCCTCTTTAATTTGTTTTGAACAATCCGTAGCATTTTGCGCGCCCGTAAATAAAGTGCAATCTATTTTCGACAATCGATCCGGAGAGCAAGAAGAGTATTCCAGCGAAGCACTCAACGCGATTTTCCTCGAGGGCTACCGCGTCAATGTGTCGTCACTCAATCAATTCGTACCTAAAGCGGCCCATGTAGAGATTGAATTACCCTTATTCAAGCCTTAAATATCTTAAAGGTCCGACCAGAGATAGATCCTCTCGAAACACTGCGCATGTCAGAGGAGCGCATAAAATCAACAACAACATTTTACTCTTTATCAGCAAATGTGAACGGCCCAAGGGATAAAGCACCATTCCAAATAATCGCACTAGGCATGCCCACGTTTTTATCGTCCAGCAGTTACACAATTAAATTGAGCAATGTCCCACCAAAGATCTTCAAACCTCTACTTTTCCAACCAACATTCGCTGAAAACAAGAAATTCAAATTACAACCGCTGGACAAGGCAATGCTCTCAACGCAGTTTTCAACCCGCGCCAGAGAAATATCACAAGAAAAATGACAATGAGCTCGGGCCGATGCGCATACTGACCTCATTGCTTGAGGACAAGATCTAAATTGATGCAATAAATCCAAAACGAATGGCTCGACTGCTGATTACCGGAGGGGCCGGCTTTATTGGCAGCCACACCTGCCTAGTACTGCTGAAAGCTGGTCATGACCTGCTAGTCCTTGACGACTTCAGCAACAGCTCGCCACTTGCCATTAACAAGGTTGCGGAATTAGCCGAGCTAGAGACCAGCTCTCACAACGAAAGATTACAGACACAGCAAGGTGACATTCGCAATCAAGACTGTTTAGAAGCACTCTTTAAAGATGCAAAAGAGCAAGGACGTCCCATCCAGGCCGTGATCCACTTCGCAGGGCTCAAAGCCGTCGGCGAATCGGTACGTGAGCCGCTGCGCTATTGGGATGTGAATGTCTGCGGCTCCTGGTCTTTACTGAAAACAATGAACGCTCATGGCTGCAGCACTTTGGTGTTTAGTAGCAGTGCCACTCTCTATGGCCTGCCTGACTTAGTGCCGATTCCAGAGAGTGCCAAAGTGCAGCCGATCAATCCCTATGGCCACTCCAAGGCAGCTGTGGAACAACTGCTTACAGACCTATTTGCCAGCTCCCCAAACACTTGGCGAATCGCCAGCCTGCGTTATTTCAATCCAGTAGGGGCCCACCCGAGTGGCCACATCGGGGAAAACCCACTCGGAATCCCCAACAACTTGTTCCCATTCGTGAGCCAGGTTGCAATCGGGAAGCGTCAACACCTTCAGGTCTTTGGCGATGACTGGCCAACCCCAGACGGGACAGGGGTGCGCGATTACATCCATGTGATGGATCTAGCTGAAGGTCACCGAGCAGCCCTTGACTGCTTATTTGCAGAAGCCCCCCAGCAGCTCACCGTTAATCTCGGAAGCGGTCAGGGCGCCTCAGTGCTGGACGTCGTCAAAGCCTTTGAAGCCGCGAGTGGTCGTTCCGTGCCCTATGAACTCGTAGCCCGCCGCCCTGGCGATGCAGCCATCACCGTGGCCGATCCATCTTTGGCAGCAAAACGGTTCGGCTGGCGCACCAAGCGATCTCTTGCAGACATCTGCCGCGATGGCTGGGCCTGGCAATCAAACAATCCAAACGGATACGAACGGAAGGTCTGACCGTGAGCACAGAACCAACACAGAAGGTGATGGTCAGCGTGCTGATGCCGGTTTACAGGCCATCTCTGCCTTGGCTTGAGGAAGCATTGACGAGCCTTCTCAACCAAACCAATTCGAGCTGGCAACTGGTCATGAGCCTCGATGGCGATGATCCAGATACCTCCACAGCAGCTGAGCTAGCCCAACACTTTTTCAATACTCACCTTCAGCAGCAACTGATCGTGGTGCGAGGGGCCCGCTCAGGCATCAGCAATGCACTGAATCGCGGTCTTGCCCACTGCAACACTCCCTTTATTGCTCGCTTAGATGCTGACGATCTTTGTCTACAGGAGCGATTTGCATTCCAGACCACAGCGTTGGAAGCCAATCCAAACCTAATCGCTATTGGGATGCAGATCCGGGGGATCGACCACAACGGTCAACCCGTACGCGAGCGCCTGCACCGCTATCCATCAACCCCAAAGCACACGCTATTGATGGGAGCCCTTTTCAATACACCGATCGCCCATCCGGTATTGATGATGCGCAGCGAGGCAGTGCATGCCCTTGGTGGGTACCGCAATCAACCCTGCATGGAGGACTATGACCTGCTGGCACGCCTCAGTGGGTTAGGCCAACTCTCAAACCTGACGAGCTTGGGGCTGCTCTACCGGCTTCATCCCAGCCAACACAGCCGCAATATTCGCCCACTACGAAGCCAACTTTTGGCCGCACGCAAGCGTTTTCTGCGTCAGAGCTGCGTTCTTAGCCCATGGCACCGGTTGCTCACACCGATTCCATACCTACTCTTTGCGGTGGGACCGTTGCTGGAATACAGCATCAGGCGCTGGTGCCTCGCCACAGCAGGTTGCTTGAACGGACTAATGAGCAGATGAGCCCACCAGCCAAGTACGTCCTGGCCGGAGGCGGGCATAGCCATGCCCTCCTGCTGCGGACTTGGGCCATGCATCCCAAACGGCGTCCCAAGGGACTGATCACCCTGGTGAGCCGGCACAGCACCACCCTCTATTCCGGAATGGTGCCAGGCCTAATGGCCGGCCTCTACAGACGCCAAGACCTAGAAATCAATTTGAGGCGATTAGCCGATCAAGCGGGTGTAGCCCTCCTAATCGGCGAAATCACAGGGCTCGATCGAAAGAGACAAGTGCTCTTGCTGGCTGGCAGGCCTCCCCTGAGTTACGACGAGCTCAGCCTCAATCTGGGGTGCGTCACCCCAGCCCCCAAGGGCAATGTGGGCGATCAAGACGACCTACCGATCAAACCACTTGAACCAGCTATTTCTGCTGTTAATCAAATTGACAACGATCACAGTGATGCTCCCGTGCGGCTCGTAGGTTCCGGTTTAGCGGCGATTGAGCTAGCGATGGCTCTACGCCATCGCTGGCCGACGAGGCGGGTGCAGCTGCAGGTCAAGCCTGGACGCCTTTCCCCAGCCTTTCAAAAGGCCCTGGCCATTACTGACGTAGACGTGCACCAAACCCTTAAATTCTCCGCCGCAGCAAAGAGTCCAGCCAGATTGCGACTGCACTGCACGGGAAGCCACGCCCCTGCATGGCTCGCTGAGAGCGGACTTGAGGTGGATGCACGCGGAAGAGTACGCACCGCTCCAACACTCCAGGCGCTGGACAACACCGATATTTTTGCCAGCGGCGACTGTGCCGTCATCGACCAAGACCCACGACCCGCCTCAGGCGTTTGGGCTGTGCGTGCTGCAGCGCCTCTGACTCACAATCTCGAGGCTAGTCGTCACAACAAACCGTTGAAATCCTGGCGTCCTCAACGCCATGCCTTACAGCTTTTGGGAGGGTTTGACAGCAGAGAAGAGCCCACTGCTTGGGCTGTTTGGGGCCCGCTCTGCCTAGGCCCCCATCCCTGGCTGTGGCGATGGAAACAACGCATCGACCGCCAGTTCATGGCAAGGTTTGATCAGGCTCCAGCCATGGGCTCAGGACCCATGGACTGCCGCGGCTGCGCGGCCAAGCTCCCTGCCGCCCCACTGGAAGCAGCCCTTGAAGCGGCAGGCCTGAAATCGCTCGGCAGCTCACCGGAAGACGCTGCCAGTGTTGGCAACGACTGGCTGCAAAGTGTGGACGGCTTCCCTGCCTTAATCAGTGATCCATGGCTCAATGGCCGGCTCACCGCCTTGCACGCCAGCTCTGACCTCTGGGCCTGCGGCGCCAGCGTGGATTCAGCAATGGCCGTGATCACCTTGCCCAAAACAGCCTCCGCACTGCAGCAGGAGTTGCTGAGCCAAACCCTGTCGGGACTGCGTTCTGCCTTCGAGCCACAAGGTGCCAGGCTAATTGGCGGACACACCTTGGAGGCTCGCGCCGAGGCTCCCACCCCTCTGTCGCTCGGCCTACAAGTGAGCCTGACTGTGAATGGCAAACGCCCCGCTCACCCCTGGATGAAAGGAGGTTTGCAGCCGGGAGATCAGCTCCTGCTCTCCCGGCCACTCGGCACAGGCGTGCTGTTTGCCGCGGCCATGGCCGGTGCCGCCCACCCTGAGGATCTCGACCATGCCATGGCGCAGATGGGGACGAGCCAACACCCCATCGTTGAGCAGCTGCAGGCGCTGATCCCCCTTGAAGCCAAGGCGCTCCCCAGCTGCACCGACGTGACTGGTTTTGGTCTACTTGGCCATCTCGGTGAAATGCTCCAGTCCAGCTGCCAAAACTTGCAAGTGGTGCTCGATGGCTCGGCGATTCCCGCCTTGCCTGGAGCCTTAAAGCTCTTGAAAGAGAAGTACGCGAGCAGCTTGGCGCCAGCCAACCGCAGGGCCTGGTCGTTGCTCGATCCCAGCCAAGACCAACCCGCGAAAGTGATCCTTGCTCGCGCAGGTCGCAGCGTTGATCCCAAGGATCAGCAAGCGATGCTCGAACTGCTGGTGGATCCCCAGACCTGCGGACCGCTGCTGCTGAGCTGTTCCGGAGCGATGGCGGATGCGTTGCTCCAAGCCAACAACACGCCGTGGCATCGCATTGGTGTGGTCAGCGCATCGCGCGCAGACGCTGCCGACGCAAGCGCTGCAATTCCGCTCCAAGCTCTGGGCCCGGCTGCCAACCCTGAGCCAGCAGATCCTTAGCGGTGAGTGGGGAAGTGCAATGGCGCCAGCGCCCCCACCAGCGCAACAACGGTCTTTTCTGCGCCGGGTTCTGACTCACATGTAATGCCACCGCTTCCGCACCCCAGGCTTGCTGCTCCAAAGCATCACACCATTCCTCCGCCGTCCAGCCAGCCGAGGCGTCCTCGCACGCGTTAGCTGGCAGCCAAGCCCTGAGTGCCTGCAGCTGCTGCAACCAGCGCTGCTGTTGCTGCGGCAGCTGCAGCCGAGCCGCAAGTTCCAGCGGGTCAGCCGCTCCAGCCACAAGCGCAGGCAACAAAGGCAGCTGCAGCCGCTGGGCCTGAAGCAAACGCCGAATCAGGCGGGGATCAGCCTGCAGGGCAGGGTCCAACAGCCTCAAAGCTCCCCAGGACTGCAGAGCGATCAGAGCCTCAGGCCATGGCTCTTGTCCAAAAAGCAGCTCTAATTCCATGCGCAGCCGCGTGGCGAGAGCAGGGGGAGCGTCACCCGGCGCATCGCCGTGGGTCCATGACCAAGGCCAGGCCTCGAGCGTTTGGGTGATCTGTTGCTGCGCTTCTGGTGCCAAAACGAACGCCAAACGCGCGGCATAACGGCAGGCCCGCACCACTCGCGTAGGGTCATCGGCCACGCTGCAGGCGTGCAAGAAGGCAAGTTCACGGCGTGCCAGATGGGCCTGGCCGGCGTACGGATCCAAGAGCCATGGCTCACCATCACCAGAGAGCGACAGCTCCAAGGCCATCGCGTTCACCGTGAAATCCCGGCGCTCCAGATCTCGTTCCAACGAGCCGCTTTCCACCACAGGGTTTTCGCCTGGAGCTGGGTAATGCTCTTGCCGCGCCCCAGCGAGATCTAGTAACACACCATCGAACGACAGCTCAGCGGTGCCGTAGGCATCGTGGATGCGAACATACTTCACCCGCTGATCTCCGTAGTGCCGCTCCAGCGCTGCCGCCAACTTGGAGGCCGAGCCCTCCAGGACCAAGTCCAGATCCGGAAGGTCTCGCCATGGATCGCAGTGCTGATCATGCAGCAAGGCATCACGGACAGCACCACCCACAAGGGCTAAGCGGGACACTCCAGCTGCAGATGCGATGGCCTGAAGCGCCGGCAAAAGCTGAGATGGAAGGCCTGGACGCTCCACCCGCTCAGCCTCCAGCAGGCTCGATGGGTGCCAAGCGCGGGTCAAGAATTTTGGGCCCCATGCCCGCAAATTTCACAGCAATCGACACCTTTTCGCCACTACCAAAGGTGTGGGTGATCTCCCCGACCCCGAAGCTGGCATGGACCACCTGATCGCCCACACTCCAGCTTTTCCCTGGGGCTGGCCCAGCCTGGCGGCGACGCACGGCATTGGCTGGCGCTCCAGATGCTCCACCCGAGGCCACCCGTTGTGAGTCATTGCGGTCCACGCGGGTAAGTCGCTCGAGGCGCTGCTCACGCCGCAGCGCCGCTCCTCCGCTTCGAGGGACATCGCCCTGAACAAGACCTTCAGGCAATTCGGACAGAAACACGCTGGGCATCGCCGGCTCTCGCATTCCACCCCACAAGCGCCGTTCACTGGCGTGGGAGATGAATAAACGCTCTTTTGCGCGGGTGATGCCTACGTAACAAAGCCGGCGTTCCTCCTCCAGCGACGCTGGATCATCCAAGGAGCGATAGCTAGGGAACAACCCCTGCTCCAGCCCAACCAGGCACACCACAGGGAATTCGAGTCCCTTGCTGCTGTGCAACGTCATCAAGGTGACCCTGTCTGCCGCCGTGTCCTTGCTGTCCGCATCACTAGCGAGCGCGGCAGAGGCCAAAAATCCCTCGAGGTCTCCCTCATCATTTTCTTCCTGGTATTGAAGACCCGCATTCACCAACTCCTGGAGGTTGCGGCGGCGCTCTTCGGCCTCATCGGAACCGTCGGCGATCAACTCGCTCACATACCCGCTCTTCTCCATCACCTCTTGGATGAGTTCTGATGGAGTCGCAACATGAATGCGCTCCTTCATGCCATTGATCAATTCACAGAACTGAAGCAGCCCCCTGGCGGACCGGCCTCCCAGGGAGCGCACCGCCTCGGGATCGCTCACCACATCCCAAAGCGGAATCCCCAGCTGATTCGCGGCGTCGGTTAAGCGCTGAATGGTGGTTTTACCAATCCCGCGCTTGGGCACGTTGATCACCCGCAGCAAGCTGACGGTGTCGGCGGGGTTGATCAGGAGGCGTAAGTAGCCCAGCAAGTCTTTAATTTCGCGGCGGTCGTAAAAACGCAGACCCCCCACCACCACGTAGGGGATGCGCCAGCGCACCAGGGATTCTTCTATTGCTCGGGACTGGGCATTGGTGCGATACAGCACGGCCATATCTTTCCAGCTGAGATCTGGATTGGCGGCCTCCATCATTCGCATCCGATGCACCACCGCTTCCGCTTCAGCAATTTCGTCATCGCAGCGGGTGAGTGAGATCAACTCACCCTCACCACGCGTGGGGCGCAGCACCTTATCGATCCGCTCGCTGTTATTGGATATCAGCGCATTGGCAGCTTCTAAAATCGTGGCGGTAGAGCGATAGTTTTCCTCCAACTTCACCATCGTCTGCGTGACATCATCAGGAGCTTTGTCACCAAAGTCGTCCTGAAAACCCATCAAAATCGTGAAATCGGCGGCACGAAAGCTGTAAATACTTTGATCCGCATCACCCACCACAAACACCGAGCGGCCGGACCAATCGTCCACTTGTTGCGGCTCTTTTCCATCCGTCACCAACAGCTTGATCAACTCATACTGGGTGCGATTCGTATCTTGATATTCATCAACAAGCACGTGACGAAACCGACGATACCAATACCCACGCACTTGCTCGTTTTGCTGAAGCAACTGCACAGGAAGGAGCAGAAGGTCATCAAAATCGAGAGCATTATTTGCAGCCAGTGCCTTGCGATAGCGCCTGTAAACATCAGCACTGAGCTTGCCCCGCTGCCCCTCAGCGTTGGCCTCTAAATCATCGGGTGACCAACCTTGATTTTTGGCGTTACTAATTGCCCAACGCACTTTTTTGGGCTCAAAACGTTTTGGATCAAGCTGCAACTCTTGGGTCACAATCTCCTTCACCAAACTCTGAGCATCCGCCTCGTCATAAATGGAGAATTGCTTTGTCCAAGTGAGACCTTCAGGGTCCTTAAATTTATCGATATCAAAGCGCAGCATCCGCGCAAACAAGGCATGGAAGGTGCCGATCCATAACTCTTTCGTCACCTCGCGATAAATCCGCGTGCGCAATTGGCGCTGCTCCACCGGTGGGAGCGTGCTCCAGGGTTGGCCGAATTGACTCTGAGCTAAACGTTGCGCCAGAAGAAGCTCCAACCGTTCTTTCATCTCACGGGCAGCCTTATTGGTGAAGGTCACCGCAAAGATCTGAGCCGGATCGGCCCCATGCTCACCAATTAAGTGGGCAATCCGATGGGTCAGCGCCCTGGTCTTACCGCTCCCCGCTCCAGCAACCACAAGGAGAGGACCTTCATGGTGATCAACCGCCCGCTTCTGGGCGTCGTTGAGGCCTGCGAGAAAACTCATCAAGCGAGACTATCTACAAACAACATCACTCGCTTTGACTCAGCTGCCCCTGCTCTTAATTGCTGATACCAGTCTGCCGGAAGCTCTTGGCACAAAGCTCTTTCGAAACAGCGAAAGTCTCGGGTTAAAGGTCGGAAGCGATTTGTGTGTGACATACAGCTCTCCAGCTCCAAAGTTTTCGCCTTCTATGCAGAGGCTGAGGGGGAAATTGTTTTACCGCCTAGCCGATCGACGCAGCTGGGAATGGTGGGAATTTCAGCGCCAGTTGAAAGAGAAAATCCGAACGATGCAACCAAGGCTGGTTTTGGTGACCGGCATCCTTCCTTTCCAAACCTCAATCTTCAATGCGATCAAGGAAGGAGGTGGGCGAATCGCGAACTACCTCACAGACGACCCCTGGAATCCGATTCATCATCGCCGGAGCTTTCTGCGCAACCTTCGCCACTACGACCACATTTTCAGCACAAAGCAGGCTCTCTGCGAACGTTTAGAGAAAGCCGGGACTCCTTCCACCAGCTGGTTGCCTTTCGCTTACGACCCAGCTCTGCATCATCCACCCCTAGAAAAATCAAAAAACCAAGCCGCGGACGTGCTCTTCGTGGGCACTGGTGCAGCAGAGCGCCTGCCCTGGCTGGAGGCCCTCAAGGATCTGCCAGGCTTACGGAGGCGCATCCATGGAAATAACTGGGGAGGGCTGAAAACTCCCAGCTGGGACCTCCAGCCAGCCGTTACCGGTGAGGCCTACTGCGAGGAAATTCACAATGCAGGAATTGTTCTAGGGCTCCTTCGTCAAGCCAATGGGGACCTATCGACTGATCGCTCTTACGAAATCGGAGCCATCGGTGGTTGCGGGCTTTATCAAGACTCCAGCGAGCACCGCGCTCTCTTACCCCATTACCCGGATGAAGGCTTCTTTAGTACGCCTGCCCAATTGCGGGAGCGCGTGAATCATTTGCTCGAGAATCTGGAGTTGAGGCAACGGCTACGAGAACTAGGAAGCCAAGCCATTCGCCGACCCGAGCACACCTATGCCGCCCGCCTACAAACCATGCTCAAGTGGTCTGAGGAACGTGGAATAAGAAAATGAAGATCACCATCGTGGTGGGTGGTCGATGGCATGCCTTTGATCTGGCACTGCAGCTGCACTCCCATGGTCATTTGCACCGATTGATCACCAACTACCCCCGTTGGTTTGTCACTCGCTGGGGCATCCCCGCAAACAAAGTCGTGAGCTTGCCCCTCACCTTTTGGGTCGTTAAGGCGATTTACAAGATCGGCGGGGAAGCCCTGATGATGCGCTGCCAATGGTGGGTGCACCGCTGGTTTGCCAAGCGCGCCATGCACCATCTGGAAGGCAGTGAACTGATTCACGGGTGGTCGCAATGGAGCGAGCCCAGCCTCCGCTGGGCTCAGCAAAGACAGATTCCTACGGTGCTGGAACGCTCGTCAGCACACATCCTCGAACAAAGTCGTCTTCTGAAGGAGGAACATGCCAGACATGGCCTCAAGTGGACTTGTACTCACCCAAAAATCGAAGCGATGGAGCTACGGGAATACGGGCTCTGCTCAGCGATTGCCGTGCCAAGCCTCTTCGTAGAACGCAGCTTCCACGCACGAGGGATCAACGCTGCAGTACTAAACCGCAATGCACTTGGCGTCAGCCTCAAGACATTCAAACCATCCAGAGAGGCACCATTGCCACCTAGTCAAAGCGGCCTGAAAGTGATCTATGCCGGCTCGCTTTCTGTACGCAAAGGTATACCAGACCTTCTAGCGGGCTTTACAAGGGCAAATCTTCCAGAGGCGAGTCTCACCTTGCTGGGCGGAGACACCCCTGAGCTTCAAGAACTACTTCAGCATCAATCTAGCTGCGTTTTCTGCCTCGGCCATCGCCCCCAAGCTGAACTTGTGCAGCATTACCAACGGGGCCACTGCTTCGTGATCGCCTCTATTGAGGAGGGTATGGCCATGGTGCAGATGCAGGCTCTCGCTTGCGGCCTGCCCTTGATTTGCACCACCAATACCGGGGGAGAAGACCTGCTTCGGCTACAGGGAGCAAGTGGACAAACCAGCAAGCATGGAATCACTCAATACCCCGCAGGATTTTTGGTACCAATCCACCAGCCTGAAGCAATTGCCCATTGCCTGCAGCGGCTTCAACAGGAACCAGAGCTTTGGAGAGGGATGCGTGAAGCAGCCCTTGAATTGGCAAAGGGTGAATTGAGCTGGAGTGCTTATGGCGCTCGCGCAATCTCCCACTACGCATCCCTGATCAACGCCGGATGACAACACAAGCCCCAATCACGATTGTGCTTCCGGTGTATGGGAGGCCAGAACTGCTGTCTGAAGCCCTAAACAGCGTTGTATCTCAAAGCAATCCTCGGTGGAAACTGCTGATTGCCGATGACGGCTCCGATCGACCCACACGAGCACTCTTGAAACAGTGGATTGAGAACCAAAATGACACAAGGATCAGCTGGATTCGCCGCCCAAAAAATCTCGGTCTCTTCGCCAACCTCAACCGCGCTTTGGAGGAAATAAGCAGTGAGTGGACTGTGCTGCTCTGCAGCGATGACAGCCTTTATCCTGAAGCGATAGAGACTGTGCTGACACGTTGTGAACAATGGCCAGAAGCTGGTTTAGTTCTGTCGACCTTCGATTCAATAAATCATGACGGAAGTCCCAGACCTCCTGACAATGCAAAGCATCATGACCAAATCAATTCCTCTACTGCATTAATCCAACCAGAACAACTTGTGCCGGCATTGCTGAAGTTGGGCAGCCTCAACGGCAATCTCACCGGAATGGCATTCAGCCGTAAGCGCTGGCTAGCAGCCGGGCCATTTCGTGAAGATTGGCGCCATGCCGCCGATTGGGAGTGGCTCCTAAGGGCAGCAGAACAAGGGCCAGTCCTCCTCAACCGAGAACCCATCGCCAACGTAAGAACCCACGACTCCCAGCTCTCAAATAGCAATCGCCGTTCAGGCCATGAACTGCTCGAAGTAGCCCTGGTGGTGCAGCTTCTTCGAGAACATCCATTGCTTGCTCGAGAATCACAACGTGACCAGTGGGCAGCTCATGTGATGCAATTCCAACTCTGGAATGTATTGAAAGCGATGATCTATGGCCAGAAGCAAAACATACGACCTCTGCTCAAGGCAATTCATAAGAGCGCAGGCATCTGGCCAACAATCATCAGCCTCCTTCGCTTTCTTCCAAAAAGAATAAAGATGTTAAACAAAACCCCTTATTGAAAGCTTTTGGATCGAAAGGCAAAAGCAGAAAAAAGCTTGTCCGCTAGGCCTCGAGAATAATGAGTGCCATCAATATATCCCTGCGGAGAGTAAAGAGCTTCAGCACGTTTAAGATCAACCAATGGATCCCAAATTTCAACGAAAGGCAACTCAGAAAGAACGGCAAATAGATCATGCAACTTGTCACGCTGAACCGTAACTTCTGAAGCAGACAGCTCACAACCATCTGACAAAACAGGGCGAAACCATTCACGAGAACACTGCGAAATCGGAGTCTCACCAAGACGCAAGAACTGAGGCCCATCAACGTAAAGAACCATATTTACTTCTCGTAGCGATACCTGATCCAAAAAGCCTATGAGCCCTTGCTTTACTTGCAACAGCTTTGAAGAAGCAACTAAATCATCGGATTCATGTAGACCAAGTTTTTGAACGTATGAAGCACCAATAATGACAACATCACCTGGCCTAACGAGCTTGATAACTTCATCGCTAACAGCGGACTGCCTCTGAATACATAACTGAGACTCAAAGCCAACAGGCGGGAAAACACAGGAATTCACAACGTAAGCCTTTAATCCCCAGCCCTTATGAGCCAAAAAGTTATGTAAGGGCCAATAAAATTGTTCACCATGACTATCACCAACGAGGTAGACAGTAGGAAGACCAGAGGGTTCTGGCTCTAAATGCGAACAACCAATTAGGCTTGCCTGGTCCAACTGGTTAGTCACATTGCAATCCGCTGGTGCAGAGGGGGATTCGCGCTCCATTGCCTGCTGAAGATGCTCAGAACGCCCCAAGAACAAACCACCTGGGAATCGTTGGGGTAAGAACCAAATCAAGCCTGCAATCAAAGCGGAACAGGACACTCCCAATCGCAACAAAGAAGCAGGCCCAACACTTTTGAAGAACGCTCTGGCTGGCTTTTCACACCAGGCGTAAGAGCAACAAGACAAAAGAACTGTGAGAGAAAGGGAAAGCAGCACAAAGCCCGAATGACCAATCGCCGAATAAACGGTGTGCCGGACAAGCACCATCACCGGCCAATGCCACAAATACAGGGAATAGGAGAGCAAACCAATCGCGACAAGAGGCGGACTAGCCAACAGCTGTCCAGCACCTTGATCAGCCGACAAGTTCAACAACAACAAACCTGTTGCGAAAACGATCACAACAATGGGCCAACCTGGAGCCTCAAGAAAAGAGAAAAAGAGCACCACGACACCCAAAAGGGAGGTCCCAAGCCAAGGATGAGACAACCACGACCATCTCCTCAGACAAACAGGAAGAGCCAAAGCGACGAGAGACCCAAGACCAATTTCCCAAAAGCGAAATGGCATTAAGTAAAAAACTGCAACTGGCTCGACAGACAAAGCAAAGAGATAGGCAATAAGTGATGCAGAGGAGAGCAAACACAACCCAAAAAACCAGAAGCGACGCTTGATCAAACAAAGCAACACAGGGAAAAGAATATAGAACTGCTCTTCCACCCCCAAAGACCAAGTGTGAGTAAAAAAGTTATACGAACTAGAAGAGGCAAAGTAATCACTTGCAGTACGCCATAACTGAATATTAGACAGACCGAAAATGGCTGTTATACCTGTGCGCAGCGATGACTCATAAGGAGAGTCACCCGGAAGAAGGAAGAGAAACAGAATAAAGCAAAAAGATGATATTACTAACAGTAAAGATGGATAAAGTCGGGCAATGCGTCTTGAATAAAAACTCAAGATGAATCGATGATCAATGCCAGAGTGGCCATCCAGGCGATGGACAATTGATGTCATCACGACGAATCCAGAAATCACGAAAAAAACATCGACACCAGCAAAACCAAAGGAGAATTGGTCCTCCCATGAATGATTCAAAAGCACAAGCAATACGGCAATGGCCCTCAAGCCATCAATCTCAGGCCTATAAGAAAATTCTTTGTGTCGTAGCTCCATTACTCAAACTCTCTATGCCCGCTTCTTCTAGAGCTGCGCCAAAAGAAGCTAACAGTTGATAGTATTAGCAAATAAGGGATCATCGCCTTGACTACCACAAAGATCTCACCTGGAGTAGTTGCTAAAACCAAAAAATGTACAGATGCAGGAACAGCAAAAGCCACGAAACGTAGCCCAACGAAAAAAATCATATAAATCAATAAGACAAAGAAGAGATGCAAGGAGAGCCAAAAGATGCTGGAGACAAAGGGTCCAATAACTTGACCAAACATCATCAAAAAGTATTGCCCCTTTGAATCAGTTAAATCAATATTAGCATCAGGATTATCAAGCCATCGTCGATAACAATTGCCTACCAGAGTCTCTAGACGTAAAGGTACTAGGTCTATGGGAAGTGTCTGGCGCATTGCCCTAGGCAGACCAGAAGCAAGTTCAACTGGAACAAGAGCATCTGGTCTCAAACCCAGATCATTAAGCTGATCCAAAACACATAAGCGTGCGCCGATCATCACACTGTCATTAGCAATATGCGAACGATATGCAAAATCGTTAACAAGGCGGCGACTGGCCACGGACGCGATTTCAAGAGGATTTGCTGAAACCTTAATACGGGCTTGTATAGAGGTAAATGTGTACCCAACAAACAAAGCAACGGGGACTAGTGCAACAACAAACTTTTTATATCGACCCGAGACTGAAAGAAGAAAATAAGCAATCAGGGCAATCTCAAATAACACATAGGTTCTCTGCCCAAATGCCGAAAAAGAATACAATCCGCAAAGAATAGAGAAAAATACAATTACATTTAATGCGGGGGCGGATAAAAAGACCTTGGACCGGCAATGCCTATAAAAAAGAAGAGAAACCTGTGGACCAATGGTAAAGATGAAAAAGCCAGAGAGAGCTGATTTCTGCAGAAGAGAAAGTGATCCAAAATCAAATTGGCCCTGCAACCAAAGATCACCGAACGAAAATCCTGCATAGACCTGCGCAAAAGTTCCTAAAAGACCAAACCAGAAACAAGAAACATGCCCTAACAATGGCTCAAGCCTAACGAAAAGTACCTGAAACAAAGGCAGCCATTTCCTATAAATTACTTCGTTCAAAAAAAATGGAATTGCTTGCAAAAGCATTGCATTTAAGAGCGAAGCAATAAGCATGTCATCGCGAAGCCACCAAGGATGTGTGGCGACTTCAACTACATACTTAGAGCCTAAAGCGACAAATAAAGATGTAGGCCCATACCAGATTAGTAAATAGCAATACCAAGCACATATCACTGCACCCCAAACTGAGAGCAGTTGCTTTCTTCTTACAAGGCTAGATATCGTCCACCAGCCGCCAACAAGAAGAATAATTTGCCCAGCAAGAAAAATGAATAGCCTTAACAACATTGAAATCAACTAAAATCCTGATATAGTAACATGTACAAATCATTGAGATTTATCATCCACTTCAGGTCAGCAGCTTTCTATTAATAAATGGACGCCAAAAAAGGAGTCGCTCATTTATTGAGCGGAAACATTATTGGGCGCGCCATGACGTTTGCGCTCAATATTGGGCTATCGCGAACCCTCGGTCCTGCAAGTCTTGGCCTCTTCGGCTTTTGCCTTGCGGCAGCACAAGCGTTTGAGTTGATCGCACGTTTCGGAATCGACTACGGAATGCAGTGCGCCCTCACGAGTAAGGAAGTCACTGAAGGAACAAACAATCAAGGCGCAGATATCAGCAAATCCGCCATGAACAGCGTTGATGTGATCACCGTTTTACTGTCAGCAGGTCTTTTGATCTGGATTTTTCCATTCCAAGGGCTCATCCCAGCTGATAACTCTTCAAGCCGAAATCTTGTTGCCATTACAACAGTGGCTATTTGCAGCTTAGAAGGCTTCACCAGCCTCTCCTGGGAAGTGTTTCTCGTGATGGGGAAAACAAAATTCTACGCTCTTAGAACTGCGGCATTCGCACCTCTACGACTCTTTTCCGCGCTCGCTGGAGCCCAAGCGGGAGGGATCAGTGGAGCATTGATGAGCTATGCATCGATGAGCGGCGCGCAAATGCTGTTTATCCGTCGACATGTCACTAAACTGGCTGATCATAAACAAGCGAATGCAAAGCTTCAACATTCAGCTAATCTCATTAAATCTGGTTTACCATTTTATCTTACGAATGCGATTAACAGTGCTGTTTTCTTACCACTTTTAGCCAGCGTTGCCGCTTCATCAGGCCTAGCAGAAATTGGTTATTTACGAATAGGCCAACTACTCGTTCAATTGTTTACTCTTTTACCTGGGGCCTTAGCGCCAGTTTTATTTATCAAACTTAGACTTTCCAACACCTCAAGTGATCAATCAAACAACCTTGATCTTGCCTTGCGCGGGCTATGGATTGTTGGCCTCTTTACACTAATCATCTATACGTTATTCGACCAAATCATCATCACAGCACTTTTCGGTGATGCATTTTTGCCATCATTAATACCAACTCGAGCATTAATCCTTGCGGCAATTCTTGATTCCACAAGCCAAGTTCTGCATACAGCAGTCTTAGCAAATCAACGCATGAGATTTTATTCAATGGCACAAATATCTTCCTCCCTTATTGCAGCAGCAACAGGAGCTTGGCTCATCCCATCTCTTGGCCTAACTGGATTTATTATTGCGAAGCTGACATACTCCTGGATTCCTTTAATCCTTTACTTCATCGACGCATTTGCCAGAATGAAGAATAAACTCCCCTGTATTGGCCTACTTGCCAGCACAGTTTTGTTAATGCCAATTTGCATCGTTGGAGAAATCCATACATCCTATAAACTGTGCATATTTTCCCTAGTCATCCTTTTCATCCTTCAACAGGCTTTACAGATCAGACAAAATTACAAGCAAGTAAGCCCTTAAGTACAACATGAGAATCTTATTTCTTACCGACGACAGAGAAGACTACTTGGCCGATTCTTTCTTTCACGGCTTGCGGCAACTGAGCGACATTGAGTTGGTTGACTATCCACGCAAAGACATTCTCTACAGAGGGCATCCAGACGTCCCTAGGAGCTCCATCAGAGGTGGAGGCTTCACACTTTACAAACTCCTTAACGAATCAGACACGATTACCAAGCGTCATCAAATCTGGCAACAATTGGAAACTGGTCTCTTTGATGCTGTCATCATTTCGAACATCTGGAGACAATGGGGATTGTTACTGCAATGGCGATCACTACTCAAGCAACAGAGCCTGATTTTGCTCGATGGAGATGATGATGAACGGCATTACCCCACAAGTCGCAGCCGTCATCGAATGTTCGGCATCGGAACTGGACTCAAAAGTCTTCTTCAACAACCAAGCACAATACTCTTCAAAAGAGAATGGACATTTCGAACGCGCTTTAATCCAAACACAGTAATAGTGCATGAGACAAGTTTCTCGATACCAGAAGAAAAAATTGTTTCGACTATCCCAGAGAAATACACAATGTTTCCTCGCCATATCGTTGACAAAGAAGTAGCACAACGCATCGGCGCAATAACGGGCTACGCCTTTACTCATGAAGATGATTACAGACAAAACCTGGCTGAATCACGTTTCGGCATCACCCTCCGTCGCGGAGGCTGGGACTGCCTTCGCCACTATGAAATTGCTGCTGCTGGTGCCATCCCCTGCTTCCGCAATCTTTTACAAAAGCCACCTCACTGCGCACCTCATGGACTCAAAGATGGGGAGAACTGCATTGCATATGAAGACGTTGATCATCTCTTGAAACGTCTTCAAGCGTTAACTCCCAACCAGGAGTTAACGATGCGCTTAAAAGCTCTTCAATGGGCCAAAGACAACAGCACTCGGGAACGCGCTTTGGAGATCCTGCATCAAGCCGGCTTGCGACCGAGAACATGAGCCTTGTGATCACCCACGCGATTCCCGTCTATGCCCCGGCTTGGCAATTCGGTGGGCCTGTACTCAGCGTCAGCAGGCTCTGCGAAGGGTTGGCGGCCCAAGGCCATGAGGTGAAAGTCATCACCACTAATGCAGGGCTGCCTGACCTCCCTTCTGAACAGTTGGGACACCCCATCCAACGGCATGGAGTTGAGGTGACCTACTTCCCAGTGGATCAGCCCAACGGCACGATTCGCTCACGGGCCTTGAACAAAGCACTGCCAAGACTGCTTCAAGGTTCTGACCTGCTCCATCTCAGCGCCATCTGGCAACCCCTGGGCATCCCGATCCAGCGCGAAGCATGGAGGCAGGGGATCCCCGTACTCCACAGTCTGCGTGGTGCTCTTGGGCCATACTCCCGACAACAGGGTTGGTGGAAAAAAGTTCCTTACTACTTCCTGCAGGAGCGGCCCTGGCTTCAGCGCGCCGCAGGACTCCACGTGACCACCCGCCAGGAAGAGCGGGAACTGAACGGCCTTGGGCTCCGTGC
The DNA here is from genome assembly GCA_003210555.1 of Synechococcus sp. AG-683-A03. GTDB lineage: Bacteria > Cyanobacteriota > Cyanobacteriia > PCC-6307 > Cyanobiaceae > Synechococcus_C. The sequence goes on from QCUZ01000006.1 coordinate 22,381, forward strand.
TCCCAGACATCTGCTGTCCAACCCCATCGATCTTGAATGTCTGGGCCCGAACCCCAAAGTTGGAGCGGAATTACGAACCCAACTGGGAATTGATTCCCATCGTCCCTTAATGCTGATTTGCGGCCGCCAGCATCACAAAAAAGGACTTGACCTCCTTCCATCTGTACTCAGCCGCATGCAATCCCAGCCCTGGCAGCTTTTGCTCGTTGGCAGGGATGAGGATGGCAGCGGCGATGCATTGTTAACAGCTCTAAGAAATGCGGGACTTGGAGGCCGTGTCCACTCTCTGGGGACCCAACCTGCCGCGGCCTTGAGCGCGATCTACAACGCCGCTGATCTGTTGTTATTGCCGAGCAGGCATGAAAACTTCGGCAATGTGGTCATTGAAGCTTTGGCCTGCGGCTGTGCTGTAGCGATTAGCGAGCAGACGGGCGTTGCAGAAGATCTGTTGAGTGATGCTCCCCCAGGGTTTGGGGCCGTACTGCCTCGGCGAAGCGAGGATTGGTCCACTTGGCTGACCGCATGGCTGAGTGCTCCAAGACGAGCTGGCGATTCCGGAGCGCAATGGGCCGCCGAGCGTTACAGCATTCCCGCCATCAGCAATAGGGCACTCGAGGTTTATCGCAACATCCTGCAGAATTCGTCTGATCAGAGCTTTCTGGAGTGAACGCACCCTCTCCTGCTAACCGGCCCACCATTGCGGCTGTGGTGCTCTGCCTCAATGAGGCCAATAATCTGCCTGGCGCACTCAACTCTCTGTCCTGGTGCGATGAAAGGCTGGTGGTGGATTCCGGCAGCACCGATACCAGCCAGGCAGTGGCGGTACAGGAGGGAGCAAGGGTGATCGAGCATCGCCAATCGGGACGCTTCTTGATCACCGAGCAGCGAAATTGGGCTCTGAACCAAGGAAGCCTTAGTAGCGAGTGGGTGCTGTTTCTAGATGCTGATGAAACAGTGCCCTTCAGCTGCCGAGTAGCGATCCAAGAGGCCATCCAGCATCCGCAAGCCCCTGCAGGATTCGAGCTAACTCCGCGCTACTGGTTTCTGGGCCGCTGGCTTAAACACACCCAGGGCTATCCCAACTGGCATCCCCGGCTCCTACGCCGCGGCTGCCTTCAATTCGAGGGAGGCGTCTGGGAGAGCTTTCCCCAAGGCCGCACCATTGGTCGTATCCCTGTTCCCTATGAGCACTACGCCTTCAGCAAGGGCATCGATGACTGGCTGGAGCGCCACATGCGCTACGCCCAATGGGAAGCTGAGCGAATCGTCGCCTACAGCCAGAGCGGCGCAAAAGCCGCGCTTGGTACCCATCGGTCTCTGCGTCTACGCGCTGTCAGTGCAAAACTTTGGCCGCTCAGGCCTCCGCTGCGATTCCTGCAAAAGTATCTGCTGCAAGGGGGCTTCCTCGAAGGCTGGCAAGGCCTGCTTTTCGCACTGATGATGGCTTTCTATGACTTGATCACCGTGGTCAAGGTGATTCAAATACGTCGCCGGATGGAAGGGAAAAGCCTGTGAGCAGTCGTCGCGTCCTTCTGATTAGCGAGCATTTCGAGCCAGCCACAGGCGCCACAGCGCAGCTGATGAGCGATCTCGCTCAAGGACTCAGCGACAGATCCTGGAACGTGACAGTGCTGACCTCTACCCCAGGACGATCAGAGGCAAGCACTGACAGCCATCCCCAAGTCGTGCGACTGGGGGGGCATCTCTCAGCAGGCAAAGCAAAGCGAGCTGGAGTAGTCCAGAAAGCTCTTGGAGGAGTGCTTTTCTTCTGGAGCAGCCTGCTCTGGGTCTTCTTCAGAGGACGGCGAGGAGATCTCGTTTTCATTGTCTCAAATCCACCCTTCATCGGACTACTCGGACCGCTGCTGCGGCATCTGCGGCGACTGAATTACGTCTTCTTATTTCAAGACCTTTTCCCACGCACTGCGGTGATCAGCGGCGTGTTGCCAGCTGCCGGGCCGATCACCGGGAGTTGGCAGTGGCTCATGGGCTCAGTCTGCCGACAGTCCGCGGCAACAATCGTGCTCAGCGACACGATGCGCAGGCGACTCCTGAGAGATTGCGGCCAGCTCTTACCGCTACGGGTGATTCATAACTGGGCCGTTGAGCAAGCCAAACCGACACCAAGAGGTCACAACCCCTTCGCGGCAGAGCACGGTTTTCAAGAGCGTTTCACCCTTCAATATTCAGGAAACTACGGACGTCTCCACGACCTGCTCACCCTGCTAGAGGCTGCTCGAATTCTCAAACCCCACCCAGTGCAATTCGTGTTCATCGGTGGGGGGGTGAAACAGTCCCAAATCGATGTATATCGCGAGGCCTTCGCTCTCCAAAACGTGCTACGGCTCCCTTATCAACCCCGTGCCACGTTGGCTGACAGCCTCGGAGCCTGTGATCTTGCCGCGATCGGCCTGGTCCCAGGGGGAGAAGACACCATGGCCCCCTGCAAGTTTTATGGAATTCTTGCGAGCGGCAGAGGAGTGGTTCTGGTGGCACGGCGAACCTGCGATCTAGCCCAGATCGTGCTTAACGAAGGCATTGGTGTGGTGGTGGAACCAGGTGAAAGTGAAGCGCTGGCCGAGGAACTGCTGGAGCTCAGCAAAAACCCTGACAGAGTTCAAACGATGGGAGAGAGAGCTCGGTCTCTCTATGCAGCACGCTTCGGTCGCGAGCGCTCGGTCACGGCCTACGCGCACCTGTTAGAGCAACTCCGATGATCCTGTTGCTGAGCTTCGACGTTCGCCGCAGGGGTGGCATCGAGCGCCTGACCTTGCAGGTGCAGAAGAGCCTTGAAGCCACAGGCCACAGCGTGCAACTCCTCACGCCCCAACGAGTGGGGCCCGGCGCTTTGGGACGTCAACTTGGACGTCTGTGGTTTCTGCTGCAGCTCCTGCCAGCCCTCTGGAGAAGCCAACAAGTTCTAAGCATGCACGTGTTGATGCTGAAACCTTTGCGCTGGCTGGGCTGGTGCCGAAGGCAAGACCAGGATCTCCTGTGCTGGGTTCACGGCATTGAAGTTTGGGGTCGCAATCGCACGACCCATATCCAGGCACTGAGTCACTGCCGGAAACTGCTTGCCAGCAGCGGGTTTACTCGAAATCAACTGGCATGCATCCCCTGCCCGATCAGTGTGGTGCACCCGATGGCAGATCTGATCGATCCGGCCACACCTCCTGCACCACTACCAGCCACTCTCACCTTGCTCACGGTGGCGCGCATGAGCCGCGCCGAGAGCTACAAAGGTCATTGGCTGATCGTGGAGGCTCTGGACGCGTTAAACCGCCTTGGTGAGCTAGATAAGGGGCTGCTTTGGGAAGTAGTCGGCGAAGGCGACGATCAACCGGAGCTGATGCAACGCGTGGCGGACCTTGGCCTGGAACCCTGGGTGCAATTTCATGGCTCCCTCTCCGACAAAGCACTTCGAGCCGCTTTTGCTAGGTCCAGCATCTTTCTCATGCCGAGTTTCTTTTCCATCAATGAACGCGGAGAAGCAAGTGGTGAGGGGTTCGGAATCGTTTACCTGGAGGCAGCCTTAGCTGGGCGGGCCTCGATTGCTTGCGAGGAAGGCGGTCAGAGCGATTTGATTCGCCACGGTGAAACCGGCTGGCTGATTCCTCCTGAATCCTCAGCTCTGCTGCAGGTTCTTCGCGAACTGATTCACACTCCTAGTCTGGCCATACAACGGGGCCTCCAGGCCAGGTCCCATGCTTTAGAGCACTTCTCTGCCCAACGCTTCAACAGGCAGTTACAGGAGGCCCTGAGGATCTGAAATGTGTGGACTATTCGGCGCACTGGGCTATTCGGCCATCAACTCTGAAGCTGTGTTGTCAGCCCTTGAGGGGCGAGGGCCTGATGACCGTGGCAACTGGCGCGAAAGCGGGCGCAGCGATGGCCTCGAACTCTTTCACACTCGCCTGGCGATTCAAGACTGCTCGCCTTTGGGCCATCAACCGATGGTGGCAAGCGATAGCGGCTTAGTGCTGGTGTTTAACGGTGAGATCTACAACCAGCAGGAGCTCCGAGAACAGCTGGAGCAGAAGGGGTATGGATTCCGCTCTCACTGCGACACAGAAGTGTTGCTGCAGGGTTTCCAACATTGGGGTCAGGAAATATGGGCCCGTCTCAACGGCATTTTTGCGGCGGCCTGCTGGGAGACCGCCAGCCGGCGACTGACCCTGGCGCGCGATCGCTTTGGGGTAAAGCCTCTCCTTTGGAAGCGGGGTCACGATGGCCGCTGCTCCTTTGCCTCAGAACTCAGTGCGCTCAAAGCCTCAGGTTGCATCGCAACAGCTCGAATCCACCACCACGCACTTGAGAGTTACAGGCTCTGGGGGGCAATCGCCAATCCGCTCAGCCTGATTGATGGTGTTGAAAGCCTTCCAGCAGGACATGCCGCTGTAAGGGAACAAGATGGGACATGGGATGTACGAGCGTTCACAGCACAAGCTCCTATCTCCCCTGCACCACAAAACTGGACTCTGGCGAGTGCCACGACAGCCGTGGGCGATGCCTTGGAGCAGGCCATCACACGCCAAAGCATCGGTGACCATCCCGTTGGGATGTATCTCAGTGGAGGGCTCGACTCCAGTCTTCTGGCGGCAATCCTCCAACGACATCAGTCAAAGCCAGTGCACAGCGTTTCCATCGGCTTTCAAGGGCTGAAGGGGGCTGTAGATGAATCTGAACGCGCTGCCGCCACTGCCAATCATCTGGGCCTGAAGCACCAGACACTACGCATCGGGGTCGAAGAGCTCGACAAATCTTTCGATGCCTTTATCGCAGCGATCGACCAACCCAGCATCGATGGTTTCAACACGTTTCTGGTCACAAGAGCTGCGCGTGATCAGGGGATGCGCGTGGCCTTTTCTGGTTTGGGCGCCGATGAACTATTTGGGGGGTATCCCCACATGCTGAAGGGCTCGCTGAAGGCAGCCAATCAAGCCCGCCATATTCGCCTTCATGGCCTACCTCATCGCCAGAGAAGTCTTTTGGACCGAGAGCGGATCGAGAAAGCTGGATTGGAACAAATAGAGGGCACCGCCAATCAGCAAGCCTGCAGCCGATTGGAACTGGCTGGTTATCTCCAAGACACCTTGCTGCGTGATGGCGATGCCACAACGATGGCCCAGGGTCTGGAACTCAGGGTGCCTTTCCTCGATCAAGACCTTGTGGACTTAGCGCTCCGAATTCCGCAACACCTTCATCAGATGGAAGGCAGCAAAACACTGCTTAGACGCCTAGCTGTGCCGTTACTGCCGGCGGCCGTGCTGCAGGCCCCCAAACAAGGCTTCAATCTTTCTTTGGCATCTTGGCTACTTCAGCACCCACGCTTCCACCCCCTTCGGATCAATTCTCTCCTTCAGAAAAACCTTCCAGCTCATGATCTGCAAATACCACGCAGAACTGTTGCCGGAAGCTGGGTGTTGTTAAAAGCCACTGGAAAAATTGCGCCTTACTGGCGCTGGGTTGTGCTTGCTGAGTGGCTTCAACAGAATTTATCTGGATCATCAGCCATTGCACTGAAGGCTTGCCTTACAACGGACTCCTGACCAAATCCTGGCCAGACAGGCCAACAGAAGAACAAGAAGTGATCCTGGGAACACATGCTCCGGAAATCCAGTGCGTAGATCCGCAGTCAGTGGCCCGACCATCGCTAATGCCACCAGAGGCACAAAACAGACCCAGGCAGCCGAAGGGAAAATCACACTCCGCTTAATGCCAGAACCTCCAGCATCTGAAGGCAATCCGCAACGACAGTAAACAGCAATTAACGCCATATAAATCACAAACATCCCATAACGAAACCAGTCATGAGTGATTAGGAAAAAAGGCAGTCCAACAGCAACGATCAATGCCGACTCCCGAACAAATATTGTGGACACCCTTACAGACCGCCAACGCATCAAAGAGTCAAGTATCAGAAGAACGCTGAAAGAGGGCACAAGGCTCCGCGAGGCACGGAACAGCGATGCCAGAGGCTCCAGCAAATACTTCGCAAACTCCTGATTAATATTGAACATAAAACCTACACTTGAAGCGATTCCTCCTCCATCTCTGTAAGCCCAATGCAAGCCGTTAGCAGGGTTGAATACATGAAACTCTTCTGCAATTTTAGCCCCCAATGTTGCGGCTTCCAGTCGCGAGAAACTCAGAAGGAAGAATGTTGAAACCACTAGGCAAAACACACGCGGGAAGTCCAGCTTCCGGTCAAGAAACAAAAAGGGAAGAAGCAGAAGGTAAGAGCCTTCATAAATCAGATTGGCAATCACAAAGCTCCCCCCAAACAACCAGGGCCTGAACCATAAGACCGAAGCTGGCAATCGCGAACCTAAAATGAATCACTTTCAATTGAAAAGGCAATTCGACGCATTGAGTCTCTTCCGTTAAACATAGACAAGGAAATCATTGTTGTTGATGACGATTCCCCCGATGGCACGAGCAGGATCGTCAAGTCGCTCTCCTATCAATTCAACGATCTTCGCCTAATCCGGCGCTATGGCCGATCAGGGCTGGCCAGCGCCATCAAGGAAGGAATCCTGAGCTCCACGGGCTCAGCCGTAGTGGTCATGGATGCCGACGGGCAGCACGATATCGATTCCGTCAGTTCCATGTTGTCGCTGCTAAAAAACGATCCTGATCTTGACCTTGTGATCGGCAGCCGCTTCAAGGCAGATCCGAGCGATCTAAAGGGCCTAAGCAAAGGCAGAACCTTAGGTTCAACCATCGCCAACAAGACCTCCCGCTTCGTCCTTGATAGGCGTTATCAAAGACTGACGGACTTTATGAGTGGATTCTTTGCATTCAAAGCCTCCAGCCTCGAAGAGATCAGCAAAGCCGTTGATGTTGAAGGATTCAAATTCCTTTTTGAAGCGTTGTCACTCAGCCAAGGGAAATTGACTGTAAAAGAGGTCGCGATCCGATTTCATGAGCGCGAGGCTGGCAGCTCAAAACTCGATATTCCCGTTGTATGGGATTACCTGATCTCGCTGATCCATTCTGGCTCGTTCAGACTCCTGCCCCGGAGGATGATTGGATTTGGCCTCGTAGGCCTTAGCGGGGTGGTCATTCAACTATCAGCCTCTTCGCTTTTAGATCTTGTCAATTCAGGCAACTTTTCTCAAACTCTGCCTTTTGCCGTCACGCTGGCAGCCGTATGGAACTTCACTCTTAATAAACAACTCACCTTCCGGAGCAGAAAGCTCAAGGGCAAGAACTACATCTCAGGATTGCTCAAGTTTCTATTTGTGTCCTCTCTTCCAATTGCAGCCAATGTGGGAGCAGCTGCTTACATCTACGACACCTATGGAGGGAGCAAGCTATCAGCACAGCTCGCTGGCATTGTGATTGCCTATTTGTGGAACTATGTGGCCAGCAGCAAAGTCGTCTGGAATTCCAATTGACTTCATTTCACTTGGATCGGCATAACGCGGTTGCCACAGCAACAGCCAAATCTTCAGGTTGCGGCAACGACGTCACGGGTGTCTGAACAAAACTATCGGGATAACAAGTCGCAAAATCCCGAAAAGCCGATGCCAATGCCGTGGCATCACCACTTGGGAAAACAGTGGAACCAGCTGGGGCATCATCCCGATTCAACAAAAGATCTCGTACACAACCTGGATGGTCTGAGGCCAACACAGCGAGACCAAACTGAAGGGCTTCGTTGACCACCAACCCCCATGTTTCTCCCTGACGGGAAGGAAAGACCAAGGCATCAGCAACGGCATACCCCTCCCCCAACTCACTTTGGTTGCGAAAACCAAGAAAACAGCATCGGGACTCAAGTGCGGACCTGGCCTCAGTTTCAAAGCGGGATCGCAACGGCCCATCTCCCATCGCGACGATCCAAAACCGACAGCGGAGGCTCTCAGGCAGCTGACGCAATGCCTCAATCAACAGAAGTGGGTTTTTGATCTCAGTCATCTTGGCGCTCCAGAGCAGCACCAAATCAGTCGGTCCGATACCAAGTTCAATTCGCAACTGGTCTCTCTGAGGAGCCCATTGCCTTACGAGATCAGCGAAAAAAGCGGTATTCACCGCATAGCTCACCGGATGACGGCGATGGGAAGGGACACCAAGCCGGGCAAAGTGATCATTGGAATCCCCGCCAATGGGAAACACGGCTTCAAATTGCCGATACCAAAAACGAAGCACAAGATCCTTCAGCAGCCCCTTCAGCCAAGTGCGCGGGAAGGCCCTGTCCGTACCATCTGCGCGAAGCATCAAGCAAAAACCGGCCTGACGCAAAAGCAGTGTGCAAAAGGTAATGAAGATTGGGGTATAAGCAAACACCAGCACCCGATCAGGCTGGAAGCTACGGATGTGCTGGCAAGCACGCTGTGCCAGAGGCAAGGCTTTCTGCCAGCGAGACAGATCTCTCAAAGGCGCATCACTCACAAACACATGAGGAAAACCCGCCGTGGGAGAGCAATCCCAGGCGAACGCCAAACCGAAATCAGGATCATGGCTGATCTGAATCCCGTGATCACAGCCGAAAACCACAAGCAGTTCCAGGCGAGGATCAAGGGCCAGCGCTGCAAACACGGGCTGAAAGTACTGAACCGGATGGGTAATCAGAACGGCAAGGCGCTTTCGCTTTGGCTTCAACCCCTTCATTGCTGACACAGCCAAGGTGCCAACTGACGAGCTGCCAGGTCGTGTCCAGTTTCATTCCAGTGACCATGCCCTGGCTCACCGCCTGGAAAACCATGCAACAGCAATCCTTTGTCTTGATCCACAGCCTGCTGAAGCGTGGGCCCGAGCGGTCGGTAGGCCACTCCCGTAGTTTCAAGCAAGCGAGCCAGGCGCTGCTCTTGGCGGAACGGAGATGCAGGCCTCGCCACAGCTTCAGGCCAAACTTGATCTGGGCTGCTGGTGCTAACGACAAGCAACCTTGCACCGGTTGCAAGGACATCTCGATTGAGCTGGCGGATCAATGCCTCGGTGAGCGACCAAGCTTCAGCAGGTGCCTCAGGTGGTGGAGCAGGAGCTACAGAACCAGATATCGCATTGGATGCTTGAGGTTGCTGCCTCAGGGCTGAAAAACGATTCTTTGCCTCATTGAGTAACTGAATGACGCGGCTATGATTGATCAACCCATCCAGCACCTGGCCAGTAGCCGATATACGAAAGCGATAACCAGCAGAGGATTGAAAGCTGTTGTCCTGAAGAAGGGAGCCATCAGCCTTCAGAACAAAGCCAGGGCGATCATCCCTGGGGCCCGGCAGATTGTCCGTGAAGTCATTGCCTGGATAGACAGCCAAAATCACCAGATCAGGATGAAACGCCTTGGCCTGATAGCGCCAAGTGAGCAACGCTTGACCGGTGCTATACCCACCAACTCCAAAATTCAGCACCTCTGCCTGACCACCTCGCAGCAAGGGGCAATCCTTTGAATCATTGAGCTGAAGCTGCAACTGACGAATCCAGGTCTTTTGATCATCCACCTGGAGCGACTCCGTAAAGGAGTCCCCCAGCACTGCGATCCGAAGCGTGTCCTCCTTGGGATAGGGATGAGGGAGTAAACCTCGAAAACCCGCCGCATTAATTTGGATTTGGCCTTGCCCCTCACGGGTCCAAACGCCCTGGGCATGTGGCCGCAATCCATAGCCCCTACGAGCATCCACCCGATAGAAGGCCGGATAACGCACTCCAACCAAGCGCAACCCCAACTCCATCAGCAACAGTGTTGCTACCAGAGTGAAAGCAGTAAGTAGCAAATTGGAAGCCAGGCGAGACCAACGCATCAGCGTGTTCCTGCAAGCATGAATAGCGACTGAAGAAACGCCCTCAGCAGAATGCGGAGGTCTAGATCCAAAGACAAGTGGCAGAGGTAATAGAGGTCGCGCTGGAGTTCCCAGCGCAAGGCATCAACCTCCTCTGAAGCGGCTCCCGAAAGCCGGCCCCAGCCTGTCATCCCTGGATGGAGGCGCAAGCGAAGGCGAAAGGCTGGATCCCTGGCCTCTAGGACATCCTGAACAGCGGGGGTGACCGGACGCGGTCCTATCAAGGCCATCTCACCACGCAGAACATTCCACAACTGGGGAAGGGCATTCAGGGCTGAGATTGGAAAGGGATTCGACGCGAACCGCCACTGCTCAAACGGCTTACCAGCAAATCCCAGGCAGGTGGTGCTCGCTAGCAGACGCCTCTGATCTCTCTGCACAGCTCGCACCAAAGCCATCATCAGGATCAAGGCTGCCAGCAGCGGGAACAAACCCAAAGCCAGAAACCACTCCCAAACCGCCTTCAACCGGCGTTGATGACGGTGATACGGACGCCGAAACATCCACTCGAATTCGGCAGGATCAGCAGGGAGCAACTCAGACGGAATCCGCCTGAGATAGCGCTCACACCACGACAACATCGGCATCAAATCCACACCCTCGTTCTGCCAGTGGCGCAGCACCGACAAATCCTGATCAGACAAGGCACCTCCTGGGCCAAGCAGCACCCCATCCATTTTCAGCAGTTGAGACAACTGAGGCGGAAGGTTGGTGGAGCC
>QCUZ01000007.1:0-32289 GCA_003210555.1 Synechococcus sp. AG-683-A03
CCAACGGGTTTTGTTTCATTAAATGGTTGGATGTTTGAATCGATGAGTTTTTTGGAGATTGGGGTTTGAGTGTTGGGCTTTTCTTTGGGACCGACGACATCAACAGCTGTACGTTGAACGACAAGTCGAAATCGAAGCCCTTGTCTTTTATTGATTTCTTCTTGAACGGCGGAAACTTGTTTGAAGGTTGGACGTTCTGGATCTACAACACGCACGATCACTCGAACGACCGGTGGGTTTTGAGCCCAGTCAATATCAACTCTCTCGACGTCAACTTTCTCTTTGTCTCCAAAAGTCAAGGTTTGCCGCGTTAGAAATTGTTCAATGGTTTTTTCCACTGAATCGCGAGTGTTGTCTTGTCTTGCCTGGCTAAGAAGATTGATAAAACTGCTCCCGAGCGGAATCAGTAATAAGCCGGTGAGTGCAAAGTTTGCAGCTCCTAAATGGCTTCGCTTGAGTTCCTGGCGAAAGTAGGAGTCCCTGCAGGCCATGAGGACCAATCCCCCGGTTAAAATGCCAAGAAGGTTGGTGGCAAACAGGAGGCCAGCTCCCAACGCGTCTTCCCAATACGCATGGGACAGGAGAAGGCCCATCACGCAGACAGGTGGTACAAGAGCAACGGCAATGGCAGTTCCTGCCAGGGAGCTCACGGCATCACTGCGAAGCTTGGCGTAAGTGGCCAGTCCACCGGCCACAAGAGCGATCCCTAAATCAAGAAGGTTTGGCGATGTCCGCGCTGCGACTTCCGAGCCGAATTGAGGCAACCCTGCCAGCTTTCCCAACACAATGGATAGGACAGTGGTAGCGCATACGCCCACGAATAATGTCCGCAAGGAACGGGTGAGCAGGGGGATGTCACCAAAAAGCACGGCAAAAGCGGCGGCTCTTAGCGGCATGATCCATGGAGCCACGACCATCGCCCCGATCACGACGGCGGGGCTGTTGGCGAGTAACCCCAGAGTTGCGATGAGCCCTGCGCCGATACTCAGAACGATGAACACTTCATCGAGTGCGGCATCGTTTTCAAAGCTGCGTTTCATGCGATCGAGCTTGCTGGGTTCGATGCTGGCCATGAACTCTGGTTTAGATGGTTTCAGTTTGAAGGAGTGTGCTTTCCCCCAGATGGGTGATGGACTTGGACGCATTTCCGTTTTATGAAAGCGGGAGACGTCCACTCAAGACATGGCAACCAGCAATCAAATTTGTGCCTGTGATCCCTGCGCCTGCGCAGTGTCTGTTGAATCCGCTGTCGAGAAAGATGGCAAGGTGTATTGCTCACAGCCTTGCGCTGACGGACACGCCGGCTCCGAGGAGTGCTGCAACAGTTGCGACTGCTGCTGATCTTTAGATCGTTCGGCGCATTGCCCTTCCGGACTCAATCTGCAGATTGCTCCCTTCTGACTTGGGATTCATTGTGGAATTTCAAGGGTTGACGCACCCCTTCTATTGGCTTGGGTGCGTCGTCATCTCCAGTAGTGATCAGTTGGCTCATGCGGAAACGTTTTAACTGAGATGAAAAGCATCGGTACAGCTTGAGCTCGCTCAAGGGTCTTATTAGTGGTGTGGTAACGATTGCTTTTACCGGTTACTCGTCCTTGATTCGATGTATAAAATATTTAGCCCTGGATATTCTGCGAAAGCATCATTTCTCGCAAAGTGAAGATGCCTTTATGGCTTAAAAGTGCAGGGGCATAAAAAACAGCTACAGCGCAAATGTCATGCTGCAACTGGGTTGGTGTTTTAAGCCGATGACCTGACTTGAACAGGCGACCCACGCTTTACGAAAGCGTTGCTCTACCAGCTGAGCTACATCGGCAGCTTTAGGAACTTAACATTTGGCATTGCGCAGCACAGGGTTTGAGCGACAGCGACTCTCAAAGACAGTTGGACCCAGAACTCAAGAAGAGGCTCCTACAGGAAGCTCGGACCCCCTGGCGGTCACTCCGGCGCTTGCTCTGGCTCGCTCTCTTCGCTTCCGGCGGGCTTGGCCTGTTCGTCATGACATTCAAAGTCACTGCTGGAGACACTGTTGACATCAGTGACCTGGGGATCCAAATCGGCGCTGTCGTTTTGTTTGGCAGCTTGCTCTGGTTCGACCGCACTCGAGAGACTTGAATCTGGCGCCTTAGGGAGATTCAGTCCTTCTGAGTTTGGGTCGTTCAAAGCGTTGGCGTCAGAACCTGAGAGATCCTCCTCGTCCTGCTCGATGGATGGCTCAGGTGGTGAAGGCGTCTCCACGGTCTTTTGAGGTTCCTTCGGTTCATCAACTGTTGATGGGTTGACGTCTGCCGAGCCCCAATCCAACGACTCCAGGCGTAGAAGACCCAACCCGAGTGAAAACCTTGAATCCTCAAGCTGTCGGTCGCTCATCGCTATTGCCCCTTCAATGGCCATCGAGGGACGAGTGAGAAGCCAGATCGATTGAACCAGCTGATGCCATTGCCAAAAAATGACGGCCAGCAGCGGAGTTGCGATCAGCAGACTTTGAAGGCGATGGCCACTTCTTAAAGGAGAAAGATCTGCAATCAATAGCGAGGAACGATCGATCCACCAGAACAACGCGAGCAAAAGAACTGCCCCTGCGGCTCCAACCACTTTTAAGAGAAGGTTGTCTTGGCAGTGACTGATTTTTCGTTGCCAGGTTGTCCTCTCCGTTAAGGGTTGACGCACCAGGAGAAGAGACCCCCAATCAACAGGGCGTCTCCAAAGCAAGACTGCAGGAGCCACAACGGCGATCCCCCAACAGAGAAGACGTTCTACCGAGGGCACAGGACCGAGATCCGAGCCAGCCAAGATCAACCGAAGCAGCTGTAGCTCCAGTGGAATGGCTCCTACCGCCACCAACTGGAGCCAGAGAAGCGGCTCGTTGCGAGGTGACATTAGGTGGCGAGCTTGCGGCGCTGGGTCACGAGCTTGTAGCCCTCAACGATGTCGCCGTCCTTCCAATTGGCGAAGCGATCACAGCCAATACCGCATTCGAACCCTGTGGCCACATCCTTGACGTCGTCTTTGTTGCGGCGAAGTGAATCGAGATCTCCAGCGAAGACGATTTCTTTGCCGCGACGCACACGCACCTTGCAGTTCCGTTGAAGTTTTCCAGTTGTGACATAACAACCAGCCACAGCGCTCTTGCCGATCGTGAAAACGGCTCGAACCTCTGCTTCTCCAAGGGACTCTTCCACAAGCTCTGGTTCCAGGAGACCTTCCATGGCCAACTGGATGTCCTCCAGCAGCTTGTAGATGACGTCGTAGTCGCGAACGTCAACGCTGTTGGCGTCAGCTGCTCGTTTTGCACCTGATGCCATCGAGGTGTTGAAACCCACGATCACAGCGCCCGAGGCTGCAGCTAGATCGACGTCCGTTTCTGTGACTTCGCCAGGAGCAGACAACAGGACACGGACCTGGACCTCGTCCTTCGGTAGCTGTTCAAGCGAACCAAGGATCGCTTCCACACTGCCTTGAACATCGGCCTTGAGGATGAGATTAAGTTCTTTGAGCTCGCCCTCTTTGGCCTGGCCAGACATGGCCGTGAGTGACACGCGTCGTGAGGCCATCTGTTGGGCCAGGCGACTGGCGCGGGCATCGGAGGCACGATCGCCCACGACTGCGCGTGCTGACTTCTCATCGGGATAGACCTCAAACTCGTCGCCTGCCGTGGGCACCTCGCTGAAACCAAGCGCTTCCACAGCACAGGAAGGACCTGCTTCTTTCAAACGGCCGCCGCCGTCATCCACCATGGCGCGCACTTTGCCAAGAACTGGGCCTGCGGCAAGCACGTCACCAGTGCGGAGCGTGCCGTTTTGAACCAGCAATGTGGCCACAGGACCTTTGGCCTTGTCGAGATGCGCCTCGATCACAGTGCCTTTTGCGAGTCGATCAGGGTTGGCCTGTAAATCCTCAACCTCGGTCACGAGGAGAATCATTTCAAGCAACTTGTCGATGTTTTCTCCGCGGAGGGCACTGACGGGCACCATCACCACATCGCCTCCCCAATCTTCCGCCAGCAGGTTCTGTTCAGAGAGTTCCTGTTTGACGCGATCGGGGGAAGCTCCCTCTTTGTCGATCTTGTTGATCGCCACAACAACCGGCACTTCTGCCGCCCGTGCATGGCTGATCGCTTCCAACGTCTGAGGCCGCACACCATCGTCTGCTGCAACCACCAAGACGGCAACGTCAGTGACCTTGGTCCCACGAGCACGCATGGCGGTGAACGCCTCGTGCCCTGGGGTATCCAGGAAGGTGAGTCTCTGAGGGGAATCGTTGTGCTGAATCTCGACTTGATAGGCACCAATGTGTTGGGTGATTCCACCGGCTTCTCCTGCGGCGACGCGGGCTTGGCGGATCGCATCGAGAAGGCTCGTCTTGCCGTGGTCGACGTGACCCATGACGGTGACGACGGGGGGACGGCGAATGAGATGAGCGCGGTCTTTTTCTTCGATCATCTCGACGGTCTTCTTGGCCGCCTCTTCGACATCATCCTGGAGTACAGGCACGCCAAATTCCTGGGCCACAGCTTCAATGGTTGGCATGTCCAAGGTCTGCGTGACCGTGGCGATGACACCTTTGAAGAAGAGGGATTTGATGATTTCAGAGCTTTCGATGCTGAGCATGTCAGCAAGCTCTTGCACCGTCAGATTGTCCTCGGGGACCACGATCATCTCGGGCCGTACCTGTTTGGCCTCCCTTGCAGCACGAAGTTCCATCGCGCGACGACGCTGACGCTGACGTGCGGTTTCCTTACGCCGCTTCCTGATCGCAGCAACTGGCTTGGGAGCTGGCTTGTGCTTCGTTCTCGGCTTGGAAGGACGGGCCAAGCTGGCGGACAGCACCATCGCCTGGCGTTCACCAGCGAAGCCTCCGGTTTCAGCGGTTAGGGCATCATCGTTTTCGCCAATGATGTGGACCTTTTGACGCTGTTTCTGAGGTGACTTACTGCGTAGCGCTTCCAGTTTGGCGCTGTCGTCCCAGTCAGGCCGTCCAGGCCTGCGCTGACCACCAGCTCCTGGGCCAGGCCTGAAGCCTGGACGCCTCGGCGCTGATGGGGGAGTGGCGGTAGGACGTGAAACAGGAGGAGTTGCCTTGGCTCCACCAGCGGCAGCCTCGCCGCTACGTGTGGCAACAGGAGTGCCATCAACGCGTCTAGGCGGAGGAGCTGAAGGGCGGCTGTTCGGCTTTTGGAGCTGCATGAGCTCACCGGGGGCCACCGGCTTTCGCATCCCAGGCATGCCACCAGGACGTGGGGCTCCAGGTCTGGCTCCACCAGAAGGACGTCCTTGTCCATCGCCACGGCCGCCGGCGCCATCATTACTACCGTCTCGGCGGATGGGTTTTCCGACTAACTCCAGCGAACTCGCACCTGAGCGAGGTTGCCCTGGCTTCGAAGGTGCATTTCCAGGTCGTGTTGGGGCACCTGGGCGTTGAGCGCCTGATGGGCGTTGGGGCATGTTGGCGCGCTGGCCAGGAGGCCCGCTTGGCCGAGGACTCACGCCTGGGCGTTGTCCGATTTGACGAATGGGGGCGCCAGGAGCCACACGCTTTGGCTGTGGCCGTCCCACGAGTTCTGGTTTGGGAGCAGGTCGCGCCGGTGCCCCTCGATTGACAGGGGCTTTGGGTTGAGGACGTGCTGGCGGCGGGGTCGGTCTTGGGCTGCTGGTTTCGTTGCTAGGGCGCTTCACGGGTGAAGTGCCTGTGGGTCGAGCAGGAGCAGGTGTTGGTCTAGCTGAGGTGGGCCTCGCAGGAGCTGACGGAGCAGAGGCGGTTGGAGCGGGAGCTGACGGCTTTGGAGCTGCGGGCGCTGGAGCTGCCGCGGGCTTAGGCCGTGGTGTGGGAGCAGACGGTGAGGGAGCAGAGGGTGCTGCTGGCGGTGCGGCCGCTGCAGGGGGGCTTTGTCGGCTCACCGGCTTTTGTGGTGCTGCTTGACGCGACACGGGCTGCTGCACGATTTGGGGCAGAGGTGCCCCTGGTCGTGAAGGTGCAGATGGTTTGGGCGATGGTTTTGCTGCCGCAGGAGCCACCGGTTTGCTGGGCATGGACGGGGCTGCTGGACTAGATGCCTTTTTGACCGAGAGAATTGCTTTTCCAGGCGCGGGCTTGGCAGGAGCAGACGCGACTGGGCTCCCACCTTGCTTTAAAAGGTTTCGGATTTTGCCGGCTTCTGTATCGCTGATGGAGCTGCTATGGCTCCTTGCGGCGATGGACAGCTTCTCGGCGGCATCCAGGACATCTTTGTTCTCCAAGCCAAGGTCCTTGGACAACTCATAAATTCTGACTTTGCCGCTGCTGGTCATTCAGGTCTCCGGTCGGTCCGGGCACGGTGTGCCTCGGGGCTCCACACACGTGGTGCCAATGTTCATCTTGCCTCAGCGGCTGCAACCCGAGGTTCGGTGAGCCGCTCTTGCAGCGCCGTCATTAAGTCGTCAGAAACCTGGCAACGCAGGGATTTCTGAAGCCTTTTGCGGCGGCGTGCCTCTTCAAAACAGGCCTCAGTCGGGCAGAGGTAGGCCGATCGGCCCATTCCCTGATCGAGGAGGACCCCCTCCTGATGGTCACGAATCACTCGCAAAAGCTTGCTTCGATCGAGCAGCTGACGGCAGGCGACACAGCGACGGAGGACGGGGCGCGAAACGTTCACCGGGCTCCTTCCTCTTCATCGTTTGTGCTGGGGGCCACCTCAGAATCGAGCTCGCCATCCTGTTGTTCAGATGGTGCTGTGTTCTGATCTTCAGATTGTAATTCGGGGTCAGCTGTTTCGACTGACTCCTCCATGGCTTCGGCCACGGGTTCTTCTACCGCAGCTTCAGATTCCTCGTAATACTCTCCGTCATCCGTATATCCCTCCTCGTCTTCGGGGAGGGGATAGAGCTCACGAAGTCGAGCATCTTCTTCGGCCCTGGCTGCCTGTTCAACGGCTAAGCGCTCTTCCGCCTCGCGTTGAAGGGCTTCTTCCTCTTCTCTTTGGGAGATGAGCTCAGCAACAACAGCATCTTCCGCGGTTTGGTCGTATTCCGTTGAATTCTTGATGTCGATTTTCCAACCCGTTAATCGAGCGGCAAGACGAACATTTTGGCCTTCTCGCCCGATGGCAAGACTGAGTTGATCGGGTGGAACCAAAACGTGGGCATGTTGTCCTTCGGGATCAACAAGACGCACCACTTCAACGCGAGCTGGACTCAAAGAGTTGGCGATGTACTGGCTTGCGTCTTGTGACCAGCGGATGACATCAATTTTTTCGCCACGTAGTTCATTCACGACTTGTTGAATGCGTGAGCCCCTGGCTCCGATGCAGGCTCCAACAGGATCGACTTCTCTCTCGATGCTGTCGACAGCCACCTTGGTCCGAGGTCCTACCGACCTCGATGGAGGATTGGCTTCACGGGCAACAGCAACGATGCGTACCGAGCCCTCTTGTATCTCAGGAACTTCATTTTCAAAGAGATAGACCACCAGTCCTGCGTTAGCTCGACTCACAAACAGTTGAGGACCGCGGCGAGGCACTTCGCTGACCTCTTTAAGGAAGACTTTGAAGGTTGCGTTGGCGCGATAGTTGTCGTTGGGAAGCTGATCGCGCCTGGGCAATTCAGCTTCCACCTCTGGACGGCCTAGACCCGAACTCACCGCCATGATGATCGACTGGCGCTCGAATCGAATCACGCGTGCAGTTAGGACTGGATCCTCAAGATCAGCGAATTCCTCTTGGATCATCCTTCGCTGCTGATCTCTCAGCTTTTGAGCCAAGACTTGTTTGGTCGTGGCGGCTGCCATGCGACCAAAATCCTCTTTTTCGGGAGTGACATCCAGTACGACGGTGTCGCCTGCCTGCGCATCTTCAGCGACCTGCATCACCTCGGCTAAGGCGATCTGGTGGTCTTCACTCTCAACGTCATCAACGATGATTTTGCTGGCGAGAACCCGATAACCCTCTTCATCGAGATCGAGAGCGACATCGAAATTGCTGAAATACTCCTCATCAAACGGATCTTCACTGATCCCCAGATAAAGAGTGCGCCGGTAGCGCTCGTAGCCTTTTAGGAGTGCTTCTCGTAAGGCGGCCTCAACGACCTGAGGGGCGAGTTTTTTCTCCTCGCTGATGTCTTCGATCAGGTTGCTGAGGCCGGGGAGAAGGACGAGAGCCATCGAGGACGAAAATGAAAGTCTTGGAAGAGAGAGGTTGGAAAGAGGCTTGGCCTAGTCAGCCTGTGGGACTGGCGAGCTCAACAGAAAGGATGGAGTCTCGCGGGATTTGTTTAATTCGCCCATGAACACTGATCTTTAGGTGGTTATCCGTGCGCTCGATGAGGGTCCCTGAGTGTCTTTGTTCGGTCCCCTCGGTGTCACGGTGAATCACGTCGACCGGATAGCGACGAAAAGTCTGGAAATCGCGATCCGTTTGAAGACGTTCTCCGATCCCTGGGCTGCTGATCTCGAGGACATAAGCCTCGGTGAGAACAGCAGAATTCTCCAGGGCTTCTCCCATTGGTGCACTGAAACCAGCGCAATCATCCAAAGTCACATCGTCTCCACTGGAACGGCGAATTTGGATTTGCACCGTCATGGGTTGCATGTGGGCAAGGACTTGCAAATCAGCCAGCTCGAACCCATGGTCTACGGCTGTGGCAGACGCCAAATCCTTTAGATCAGGGAGAAGTGGATGGGGCAAGAACAATCGGAGGGTTATCGGGCATCGGCCCGATGGTTGATGCTGTGATCACCCTCCCGGAGAGAGGAACTCACCAGGCCAATCAATAATGTAGTTGATTGGCCTCTCAGGCATCAGTCGCAACCCTGTACAGAAATGCGATAGCTGAATCCCGTTGCTCCTGGATCATTGCCAGCTCCAATTTTAAAATTCACTTGGCTGACAGCTTTGCCTTGAGGAGTCTGGAAAGGACCGAATTGAGCTCCGGTTCCTGTTGGTGGTTTCATGAATTCTTTGACAACTCTTAAATTGCTGCCGTCCGAAAATTTTAGGAAGGCTTCGATTGGATAAGAGCCAGGGTTGCTATCCGTTGAGTCTGACGTGAAGAAGAGTTTGTACGAGGCAAAAGGTTGATTCACCACAAAATCGGTATTCCAATTCGTACGGCCTATCAATGCTTTGTTGCGTTGAACTCTCTTTTTAACGATGTAGGGCTTGGGACCGTCGCCATTGCCGCCGATTGGCATCAGGAACGTGCAACCCGCTTGAGCTACGGGCGCGTGAACAAAGATGAGAGATGAGCAAGCTGCGACGACGCCGATCGCCGATGCAGGCAGATTGCTTTTGCGTGCGAATGAAAACATATTTGCGGTTGTAATAGTTAAGGTGTTTTTACACCCTGGTCTTCAATTTGTTCGAGAAGGACTTTGACTGGAATTTGGGTCGAAAAGCGGCAGGCGCAGGTTTCACTTGAGGCCAAAGTCCCATGTTCCCAGTACTTATTGCTACCGGTGCCACCGCCGCAGAAGCCGTAGTAATCGCACTGATTGCGACATAGCTCTGTGCCAATAGTCATGTCTTGAAGCAATTGACGAAATGTCTCACTCTCTGCGGCACCGACGAGGGATTGATCGCGGATATTGCCTAAATTAAATAGTCCATATTTTTTGGTTTCAACGGAGAGAAGTTCGGGGTCAAAAGTTGAGAAATTGCCAGCTGAATCCACACTCAAGATCGAATAGGGGCGATTCATCTCGTTTTGAAGCAATCTTTTGCCGCCGATCATCATCTCCGTAATTTGATCGAATTCGCGTAGACGAATTGGGAATCCATCTCTTTGATTGCACTCCCAGAAGCATTTTAAGAAGTGATGGTATTGCTTTTCTCGGCTTATTCCTTGCATAGAAGAGGTCGCGTTGACGCCTTCCTGCTCTTCAACATTGAAGCCGAGATCATGAATCCCATTGTCCCGAAAAAAGGTGTACATCCTCTCTGGATCTTCCATGGCAGCACCCGTGAGGACTGCGATCGCATGGATGGGAATCCCATGATCTTGAAGCTTTCGAATGCCGCGCATGGTTAGGGCATGAGAACCTTTGCCATTGCGAAAACGGCGATGAGAGTCATGGATCTCTTCTGGGCCATCAACGCTGACACCTACAACAATGCGATTGCGCTTAAAGCATTCACACCAGGCGTCGTTGATCAACGTGGCATTGGTTTGGACATGCTGCTCAATCTGAACCCCTTGATCCTGCAGTTCAGCTGTTTGTTCACGCACGATGGCACTGGCCTCGTCGTAAAAGCTGCAAGGCAACGTCAGCGGTTCACCTGCATGCCAAAGGATGGAAAGATGAGGACCCCAAAAGGGGCTCTCATACACCCTTTTCAGCAAAACAGGTAATTGATTGAGATCGAAGATTCGCCGTTTCTGGCGATCAGGCAAGTAGCAGTAACTGCAATCGAGATTGCAGAGCGATGTGGCCTGAATCACCAACAGGCCAATAGGTCCGTAATCGGCGTGGTTCACCAATTGGCGAAACCTGCGCGGTAGCCATTGGCGAAGCCGCGTCCACCGCCGTTGCCAAAGGCGCGTCCACGGCCACCACCGTTGCCGAAGGCGCGTCCGTTGCCATTGCCCCAAGCTCGGGCAATGGTCTGGCCATCGTTGTGATCACTCGTTTTTAAGCGCGCCCAGGCATTCGTTGAGAGCTTTTCAATGCGCTGCTCCAGAGCGTTCCCTAGATCGGGATCGCTGAGAACAGCAGAGTGAGAGGCGTCAGTCAGGACAGAACTTGACGCAAGAATGGCAGCGATGCTCAGCAGAGTTGTTTTGTTCATGGGTGAAGTGAAATGTGAATAGGGCTAAGAAAGTAAGGCTCAGGATCCTTTGGACAATTCAGCTGTGGTCGCAAGCACGATGGTGAAGAAATCGCCGATCATGTTTTCGCTGAGACCAACTTGACTATCAGGACCAATCCACTTGTTGACAGCAGTACGCACGTCTTGGTTGTCATCCACATAGGCCGTCAGCATGCGACCGATGGCCAAGTTGCTGTAGTTCAGAAGGTGAGGGGTGGTGTCCGCGACAACACAGCCCACGCTTGATCTTGCATAGGGGAATGTAGGGACCAGGTCAGCGTCAGGAGCTGTGGCTTTACGACTGGCCTTCAGCCAGAGGCTGTCTCCACCGAGGAATTCGACGGTTCCGTCCTTAAGACCATCAAGCGCCTCTTTAGGTGACGAGAAGAACTGGAACTCGGCGTCATCCACGGATTTGGCCAGTACTGCCGCTGCAGCGGTGTCTTTCACCACACCAATTGTTTTTCCTTTGAGGCTGTCTGGAGTTCCGTCATTCCCTTTGGGCGCTAAGACACGCACGCCGCTTGTTGCGAAGGGCAAGCTGTAAGTCAGCGTTCTTTGCCTCTCCCAGGTGAATGCAACGCCACAAGCAATATCAGCTTCACCGGATCGAATTTTGTTCAGTCCATCCTGGGCAGATTTGATCGAAACAGGTTCGATAACAATGTCGTCGGACTTGTTTTCGGTGGCTGATTTCAGCTGATTGCGGATGGCATCAAGCACCACAAAAGACAGGCCTTCATATTTGCCATCTTTCTCATCAACCATGGGAAGCACATCGTCGAAGACGACTGCTCTCAACGTTCCAGTCTCAAACACGCTGCCAGTCTGACCTGAAGCTGCTTTTTCACCCGTGGGAGCGGACTTCTGGCAGGCGACGAGCCCAACCGATGTGAGCGCGATCAGGCCGGTAGCGGCCGCTTTGAGCAAGCGCATGATCGAGAGTTGATGACGTACCTGGTTGTAGTCATAGACACGAAACTGGGAAGTGTGCCAGTCCAAAATTGGATCATGCACGATCGGGATCAGCTTGCAGCCTCAGTGCCTCCGACTTCAACAGGAGCGATTTCTTCATAGCGATCACCTGGCATCTCAGTGCCTCTTTGGGAGGCGTCTTGATTGATGCACGCAGCTTTTTGTTCGTCTGTTTTTAAGTATTGACAAACGCGCGCCCAAAGTTTGCTGCGACTACCGGTGGCACCTCGACTGAACAAGACCTCGTCTCTTTGATCAGCATTTTCATTAATTTCGATCTGACAGAGCTCGCATCGGAGTTGCGTTTTTGACGACACGGTCATGGCTCTGAAATAAAGCAAGACTGAAACAAACTAATGGCGTGCTCCCTCCACAAGTGAGTTGCCAGGTGATGGTGCTCCGTTCTCCAGAGCGGGGCCACTAGCGTGACGATTCTTAAGTGTTCATGATCCTTGGCCGCCGTCATGAAGGTTTTGAAAATCATTCGCTGTGGTTGCCTAACAGCCCTTCTGTTATTGGCTGGCTTTGGCAGCCTCCCTGTTCAGGCCGCTGATCTCTCTTTCACGGCTGGCGGCCACAGTTTTGTTGCTAACGCCGTCCGGCAGGTGGCGCCATCTGTTGTACGGATTGACACCGAACGCTTGATCGAACGGCAACCATTTGATCCGAACTTGATCGATCCTCTTTTGCGTGACCTCCTGGGAGAGCCCGGCTATGGGATCGGCCCTGAGCGTCAGCGGGGTCAGGGGTCAGGAGTTGTGATCGATGGCCGTGGCCTGGTGCTGACGAATGCCCACGTTGTTGATCAAGTCAGCACTGTCAATGTGACCTTGCCTGATGGTGAACAGAGAGACGGAGAAGTGATTGGTCAAGATCCGGTGACGGACCTTGCGCTGGTCCGTTTGTCTGGGCGAGCCCTGCCCTCCCCGGCAACGCTGGGCGACTCCGAAGCCTTGGAGGTTGGTGATTGGGCTATTGCGCTAGGCACTCCCTATGGATTGGAGCGAACTGTCACGTTGGGAATTGTCAGCAGTCTTCATCGCAATATCAGCAGCCTTGGCTTTTCCGATAAGCGTCTGGATCTGATCCAGACCGATGCAGCCATTAATCCAGGTAATTCAGGAGGCCCGCTTGTGAATGCTTCTGGTGAAGTGATTGGGATCAACACGCTGGTTCGTTCTGGTCCTGGTGCTGGGCTGGGTTTCGCGATCCCGATCAATTTGGCCTCAAGGGTTGCTGATCAACTGCAAAAGGATGGTGAGGTTGTCCATCCCTACTTAGGTGTTCAACTTGTTCCTCTCACCGCCCGTATCGCGCGAGACCATAATCGTGACCCCAATGCTCTCGTTGAATTGCCGGAACGCTCCGGTGCTTTGGTGCAATCGGTTCTCCCCGATAGCCCTGCTCAACGGGCCGGGTTGAGACGAGGTGATCTCATCATTCAAGCTGGCGAAGACACCATTCGAGATCCTCAGGATTTGTTGAAACAGGTTGACCAGGCTGAAATTGATCAGCCCTTGCAGTTGCAGATTCTTCGCAGTGGGGGAGATCTGCAGCTGTCGGTGAAACCGGCTCCTTTGCCAGGACTGAGCTGAGAGCTCTTGCTACGGTCTCGCCCTCAGCAGCTGATCGATGTCGGATCTCCAAACCCAAATGAAGCAAGCCGTCGCGGAGGCGGCTGTTGCACAAATTCGTGATGGCATGGTGGTGGGCCTTGGCTCTGGGTCCACTGCCGCTTTGATGATTAAGGGTCTCGGTGCGCGACTTGCAGCAGGCCAGCTTCACGACATCGTCGGAGTGACCACATCGTTTCAAGGCGAAGTCCTTGCCGCTGAATTGGGGATTCCTTTATGTGCTCTGAACGCCATTGATCGCATCGATTTGGCGATTGATGGTGCTGATGAAGTGGATCCTTCTTTTCAGTTAATCAAGGGTGGTGGAGCATGCCACGTCCAAGAAAAGCTTGTGGCAGATCGTGCAGAACGTTTCATCGTCGTCGTTGATTCCACGAAACTTGTTCAGTGTTTAAATCTCGACTTCCTCTTACCGGTGGAGGTCCTTCCCGGCGCGTGGGTGCAAGTTCAATCCCGTCTGAAATCAATGGGAGGCGTTGCAGAACTCCGAATGGCAACGCGTAAAGCAGGCCCAGTCGTCACCGACCAGGGCAATCTTGTTCTGGATGTCCGCTTTGAGTCTGGAATTTCTGATCCGATCGCCCTCGAGCGGGATATCAACAATCTTCCGGGTGTGTTGGAGAACGGCCTCTTCGTCAACCTTGCTGACGAAGTCCTCGTTGGTGAAATTAGTGATGGCGTGGCTGGGGTCCGCAGCCTGGAGCGTGTGAATTAACGCCGTTTACTGAAGACGGATCCGTACCGAATTGGCATGACTGTGGAGACCTTCGCTCATGGCCAAGGTTTCCACAGCAACCCCAGTTGCATCAAGAGCTTCCTTGTTGAATTCGATGAGCGAGGTGTGACTCATAAACGTCTCCACGCTGAGGGCACCGCTAAACCGAGCGGCGCCGCAGGTGGGGAGTGTGTGGTTGGGACCGGCTAAGTAGTCTCCGACGGCTTCTGGACTCCAAGGGCCAATAAAAATGGCACCTGCGTGGTTGATGCGGTCAGCCATCATTCTTGGCCGCTCCACAAGGAGTTCCAAGTGCTCTGGAGCGAAGCGATCGCTGAGACTTGCGCATTGTTCAAGGCTGTCGCAAGTCACGATCAGTCCCCATTGGCTTAAAGATTGCCGGCAAATGCCCTCGCGTGGGTGGGACGCCAGCTGACGTTCAATCTCCTCAGGGACGGATCGAGAGAGCTCTTCTTCCGTTGTGAGCAGGATGGCTGCTGCAAGTGGGTCGTGTTCTGCCTGAGCCAGGAGGTCGGCTGCCACCTGCTCTTGTTTGGCGGTTTGGTCGGCGATTACCAAGACTTCACTTGGGCCTGCCAGAGAATCGATTCCCACCTGGCCATAGACCGATTTTTTGGCCAAGGTCACGAAAAGATTTCCTGGTCCACTGATGACATCAACCTTTTGGACGGTTTCTGTTCCATAGGCAAGAGCCGCGATTGCTTGTGCTCCGCCTACTCGATACACCTCCCGGATCCCAGCGATGTGAGCGGCTGCAAGAACCGTGGTGTTGATCAATCCGTTGGCTCCTGCAGGAGTGACCATCGCGATTCGCTTGACGCCTGCAGCTTTTGCAGGTACGGCATTCATCAAAACTGTGCTGGGGTATGCAGCTCTGCCCCCTGGGATGTAGAGGCCAGCTGCATGAACTGGGCGCCAGCGCCGACCGATCTGCTCCCCGTGAACCCCGGAAACGCTTAGGTCAGAGGGACGTTGCCGCTGGTGAAAGTCTTGGATGCGTCTGTGCGCGAGATCTAAGGCATCACGAAGGTTTGCAGGCGTGTCCTTCCAGGCTTGTTCCAGCAGGCCTGGATCGATGCGAAGAGGTTCTGGGCGGAAGCCATCAAATTGCTCTGTGAGGCTGATGAGAGCTTGATCTCCCTCCCTTTTGACCTGCTCCAAGATCACTTGGACCCGTTGCTCCGCTTCTCGCTGGGTTGCTCCGGTTGTTCTTGTCGCAATCCGATCGAGTTCTTGCTCAGCTTGCGCTGCGGTGCTGATGCAGCGCATGAGACCGTCAGGCGGATGCTCATTGCTCAGCACTGTCATCACCTGATCATTGTTCTTTCTCAAACTTAGTGGTCCTTGAACCCTGTGCTCGATGATTGGCATGGCGGTGGGTTATGGTCACGGATTGTTGAACTGAAATCCGGCTCTGTGGCCAATAACAAGTCATCGAAGAAGCGCGTCGAAATCGGCGAGCGCAATCGCTTACAGAACAAAGCGTATAAATCAGCGCTGCGTACCCTCATGAAGCGCTGTTTCACGGCCTGCAGTGCCTACAGCGAGGCCCCAGGAGATGAGGCTAAAACCACGCTGACAACCAGTCTGAACGCAGCATTCAGCAAAATTGATAAAGCGGTTAAGCGTGGTGTGATGCATCGCAATACCGGAGCTCATCAAAAGTCTCGTTTGAGCATTGCTGTCAAGCGCGCTATCGAGCCAAGCGTTAGCTGACTCCCCCCGGCACAATGGGCCTGAAGGCGCGTTTCAGGTCCTGATCTGATGTCCACTCCCACTCTGATCGACAGCCACTGTCACATCGTCTTCCGCACGTTTGAGGAGGATCTTGATGAGGTGGCCTCGCGGTGGAGAGAGGCCGGTGTCACCTCTTTGCTGCATGCGTGCGTTGAGCCTTCTGAGATACCGGCGATTCGAGCGTTAGCTGATCGTTTCCCTGAGATGCGTTATTCCGTCGGAGTGCATCCTCTCGATACAGAGCATTGGGCTGCCGATACTGTCGAAGTCTTACGTGCCGCTGCTCAAGACGATTCTCGTGTGGTGGCGATCGGGGAACTTGGCCTTGATCTGTTTCGAGACAAGAATCTCGATGAGCAGCTGTCAGTGCTGCAGCCTCAATTGGATCTAGCTGTGGAGTTGGATCTGCCCGTGATCGTTCACTGCCGCGATGCAGCTGAACCGATGCTTGCTGAACTACGTGAGAGACAATCCAGGGGCAATTGCCCGCGGGGAGTGATGCATTGCTGGGGCGGGACTCCCTCAGAAATGGCAGCATTCCTCGAGTTTGGCTTCTACATCAGTTTCAGTGGCACGGTCACCTTCCCCAAAGCCGTCGACACGCATCACTGCGCCAAAGACGTACCGCAGGACCGATTTCTTGTTGAGACCGATTGCCCATTCCTTGCCCCAGTCCCCCGGCGCGGCAAGAGAAATGAACCTGCTTTTGTGGCATCCGTTGCCGAGCGCGTGGCTGAGCTGAGGGGGCAGACCGTGTTGGAAGTGGCGGATGCCAGCACGGCCAATGCCAGACGCTTGTTCGCGCTTCCCTGACAAAGGCGCCGTTTAAGTAGGTGTGGAAGTGTACGATGTTTAATCGGCCTGGCCAAGATGCAGTTTCTGTGTTTTCGGCCCTAGAAGCGTCCATTTCCTTCCGGTTCATTGACGACGTCATCTGTTCAGACCAAAAACCTCTAAAGCCATGGAGTACGGCAGTCGTTCTTTGAATGGAATGGCTGCCTCTTCTTGTGGTGATGAGAATTGGATTTTTGAATATTTGACGGTCCTTCAGGCCTTTGTTCCCACTTTTCAACTGCAGGTCTCCGCATGAGCAGCAGCGCGATTCAAGTCGCCAAGACCGTCACCTACCTGCCCGATCTGGTGGAGGTGCAGCGGGCAAGTTTTAAGTGGTTTCTGGATAAGGGCCTGATCGAGGAGCTAGAGAGCTTCTCACCCATTACGGATTACACCGGCAAGCTGGAGCTGCACTTCGTCGGCAGCGAGTATCGCCTGAAGCGTCCCCGGCATGACGTGGAAGAGGCAAAACGTCGTGATGCCACATTTGCGTCTCAGATGTACGTGACTTGCCGTTTGGTCAATAAAGAAACGGGTGAGATTAAGGAGCAAGAAGTCTTTATTGGTGAACTTCCATTGATGACTGAACGTGGAACGTTCATCATCAATGGTGCTGAGCGGGTCATCGTCAACCAGATTGTTCGTAGCCCTGGTGTTTATTTCAAGGATGAGCAGGATAAAAACGGTCGTCGTACTTACAACGCAAGCGTGATCCCAAATCGTGGGGCTTGGTTGAAATTTGAGACGGATAAAAACGACCTGCTGCATGTTCGTGTTGACAAAACACGAAAGATCAACGCCCACGTTTTAATGCGTGCGATGGGACTATCCGACAACGATGTTGTCGACAAGCTCAGGCACCCCGAGTACTACAAAAAGTCGATCGAGGCCGCGAACGACGAGGGAATTAGTTCTGAGGATCAGGCGCTCCTTGAGCTCTATAAAAAGCTGCGTCCAGGTGAACCCCCCTCGGTGAGCGGTGGCCAACAGCTGTTGCAGACCCGC
This sequence comes from Synechococcus sp. AG-683-A03, assembly GCA_003210555.1. Classification (GTDB taxonomy): domain Bacteria; phylum Cyanobacteriota; class Cyanobacteriia; order PCC-6307; family Cyanobiaceae; genus Synechococcus_C. The sequence goes on from QCUZ01000007.1 coordinate 17,699, forward strand.
TTCTTTGACCCCAAGCGTTACGACCTTGGTCGTGTGGGTCGTTACAAGATCAATAAAAAGCTTCGGCTCACAATTCCCGACTCGGTTCGCACCCTCACCCATGAGGATGTCCTGTCGACTCTCGACTACCTCATCAATCTCGAACTTGATGTCGGTGGCGCAAGCCTTGATGACATCGATCACTTGGGTAATCGTCGCGTTCGTTCTGTTGGAGAGCTCCTTCAGAACCAAGTTCGCGTTGGCTTGAATCGCTTGGAGCGAATCATCAAGGAGCGGATGACGGTTGGTGAAACCGATTCCCTCACCCCTGCTCAATTGGTGAATCCCAAGCCACTTGTGGCGGCGATTAAGGAGTTCTTCGGCTCCAGCCAGTTGAGCCAGTTCATGGATCAGACGAATCCCCTCGCTGAGCTCACCCACAAACGCAGGATTTCGGCTCTCGGCCCAGGCGGTCTCACCCGTGAACGTGCAGGCTTCGCTGTTCGAGACATCCATCCCTCTCATTACGGTCGACTTTGTCCGATCGAAACGCCAGAAGGCCCGAACGCAGGTCTCATCAACTCTTTGGCTACCCATGCCCGAGTGAACGAATATGGCTTCATCGAGACTCCGTTCTGGAGAGTTGAGAACGGAGTCGTTCAAAAGAGTGGTGACCCTATTTACCTCTCTGCGGACCTCGAAGATGAGTGTCGCGTTGCTCCCGGTGACGTTGCAACCGATGCAGATGGCCAAATCCTGGCTGAGCTCATCCCTGTTCGTTACAGGCAGGACTTCGAAAAAGTTCCGCCTGAGCAGGTCGATTATGTGCAGCTGTCTCCTGTTCAAGTGATTTCGGTGGCGACGTCACTGATTCCTTTCTTGGAACATGACGATGCCAACCGTGCCTTGATGGGCTCCAACATGCAGCGTCAGGCGGTGCCTTTGCTCCGTCCGGAACGCCCTCTTGTAGGTACTGGCCTGGAAACTCAGGTGGCTCGTGATTCAGGCATGGTCCCAATCTCACGGGTGAATGGGTCCGTGACCTTCGTTGATGCCACGGCGATCGTGGTGCGAGATGAAGAGGGCTACGACCACACGCATTTCCTGCAGAAATATCAGCGCTCTAACCAAGACACCTGCCTGAATCAGCGCCCCATCGTTCGACAAGGTGATCCAGTGATCATCGGGCAAGTTCTTGCTGATGGTTCAGCTTGTGAAGGCGGAGAAATTGCTCTTGGCCAGAATGTTCTGATCGCCTACATGCCCTGGGAGGGATACAACTACGAGGATGCGATCCTTGTCAGTGAGCGTTTAGTTAACGACGATCTTTATACTTCTGTTCACATTGAGAAGTATGAGATTGAGGCTCGTCAAACTAAATTAGGGCCTGAAGAGATCACTCGTGAAATCCCCAACGTTGCCGAAGAAAGTCTCGGCAACCTTGATGAAATGGGGATTATCCGTATTGGTGCCTTCGTGGAGAGTGGAGACATTCTTGTCGGCAAAGTCACGCCGAAAGGTGAATCTGATCAACCTCCCGAAGAAAAATTGCTGCGTGCGATTTTTGGTGAGAAAGCACGTGATGTTCGCGACAATTCCTTGCGCGTTCCCAGTACTGAACGAGGTCGGGTTGTTGACGTAAGGATTTATACGCGTGAACAGGGTGATGAGCTACCCCCTGGCGCCAACATGGTGGTGAGGGTGTACGTGGCCCAGCGTCGCAAAATTCAGGTCGGCGACAAAATGGCCGGTCGCCATGGCAACAAAGGGATTATCAGTCGCATTCTTCCTCGTGAAGACATGCCCTACTTGCCCGACGGCACTCCAGTGGACATCTGTCTCAATCCCTTGGGTGTGCCGAGTCGTATGAATGTGGGACAGGTCTTTGAGCTGTTGATGGGTTGGGCTGCTGCCAATCTTGATTGCCGCGTCAAAATCGTTCCCTTCGACGAGATGTACGGCCCTGAGAAGTCCCAACAAACAGTTCAGGCGTACCTCAAGGAAGCGGCGAGTCAGCCAGGAAAAGATTGGATCTATAACCCCGAAGATCCAGGAAAACTCTTGCTGCGGGATGGACGGACTGGCGAACCCTTTGACCAACCTGTGGCTGTTGGATATTCCCACTTCCTGAAGTTGGTTCACCTCGTGGATGACAAGATCCATGCGCGTTCCACTGGCCCTTACTCCTTGGTGACCCAGCAGCCATTGGGTGGTAAGGCCCAGCAAGGTGGCCAGCGTTTGGGTGAGATGGAGGTTTGGGCACTCGAGGCCTATGGCGCCGCCTACACGTTGCAGGAGCTGCTCACTGTCAAGTCGGACGACATGCAGGGACGCAACGAAGCTCTCAACGCCATCGTCAAAGGCAAGCCGATTCCTCGTCCAGGAACACCTGAGTCCTTCAAGGTGCTGATGCGCGAACTCCAATCTCTGGGTCTGGATATCGCTGTATTCACCGATGAGGGCAAAGAAGTGGACCTGATGCAAGACGTGAATCCACGCCGCAGTACTCCAAGCCGACCCACGTATGAATCCCTAGGCGTCGCGGATTACGACGAGGACTGACGGATCAACGAACGAAACGACACAACCGCCTTCATTCTTAAACGCCAATGACCAACAGCAATCTGCGTACAGAGAACCACTTCGACTACGTCAAGATCACACTCGCATCACCCGACCGGGTTATGGAGTGGGGTCAGCGCACCTTGCCGAACGGACAGGTCGTTGGAGAAGTGACCAAGCCTGAAACGATCAACTACCGCACGCTCAAGCCCGAGATGGACGGCTTGTTCTGCGAAAAGATTTTTGGTCCCTCTAAGGATTGGGAATGCCATTGCGGTAAGTACAAGCGAGTCCGGCACCGCGGGATTGTTTGTGAGCGTTGTGGCGTTGAGGTCACAGAGAGCCGGGTGCGAAGGCACCGGATGGGCTTCATTAAGTTGGCGGCTCCCGTCTCCCATGTTTGGTACCTGAAAGGGATTCCCAGTTATGTGGCCATCCTGTTGGACATGCCTCTGCGGGATGTTGAACAGATCGTTTATTTCAACTGTTATGTGGTGCTCGATGCGGGCGATCACAAAGACTTGAAGTACAAGCAGTTGCTTACGGAAGATGAGTGGCTTGAAATTGAAGACGAGATTTATGCAGAAGATTCAGAAATTGAGAATGAACCCGTCGTTGGAATTGGCGCCGAGGCGCTGAAGCAGCTTCTTGAGGATCTCCAACTCAATGCTGTTGCTGAACAATTGCGTGAGGAGATTGCTGGCAGTAAGGGACAGAAACGCGCCAAGTTGATCAAGCGCCTAAGGGTGATTGATAACTTCATCGCTACCAACGCTCGCCCTGAATGGATGGTGTTGGATGCGATTCCGGTAATTCCCCCAGACCTTCGCCCAATGGTGCAGCTGGATGGAGGCCGTTTTGCGACCTCTGACCTGAATGACCTCTACCGAAGGGTTATTAACCGCAATAACCGTCTCGCCCGCCTTCAGGAAATTCTTGCTCCGGAAATCATTGTCCGCAATGAAAAACGGATGCTCCAAGAAGCGGTTGATGCCCTAATCGACAACGGCCGTCGTGGTCGCACGGTTGTTGGAGCTAACAATCGTCCGCTTAAGTCACTGAGCGACATTATTGAAGGCAAGCAGGGTCGTTTCCGCCAAAACTTGCTTGGCAAGCGTGTGGATTACTCCGGTCGTTCCGTCATCGTGGTGGGACCCAAGCTGAAGATGCATCAGTGTGGTTTGCCTAAGGAGATGGCAATCGAGCTCTTCCAGCCGTTTGTGATCCATCGCCTCATTCGTCAAAACATCGTTAACAACATCAAGGCAGCGAAGAAGCTCATTCAGCGCGCTGACGATGAAGTGATGCAGGTGTTGCAGGAGGTGATCGATGGTCACCCAATCATGCTGAATCGCGCCCCCACTCTTCACCGTCTAGGGATTCAAGCGTTTGAACCGAAGTTGGTGGACGGTAGAGCCATTCAACTTCACCCCCTTGTCTGTCCAGCGTTTAACGCTGACTTCGACGGTGACCAGATGGCCGTGCACGTGCCACTCGCTATCGAGGCACAAACAGAAGCACGAATGTTGATGTTGGCAAGCAACAACATCCTTTCTCCAGCAACGGGTGATCCAATCATCACGCCTTCCCAAGACATGGTGCTTGGTTCCTATTACCTAACGGCTCTGCAGCCCCAAATGCATCCTGTTGAGTTCGGGGATCGCTCCCGCACCTACTCCAGCCTTGAAGATGTGATTCACGCCTTTGAAGACGACCGAATTACCCTGCATGACTGGGTTTGGGTGCGTTTTAACGGCGAGGTTGAAGATGAAGACGAGCGTGAAGAGCCCATCACCAGTGAGACCCTCAGCGACGGTACACGCTTTGAACAGTGGACCTATCGCCGTGACCGCTTTGACGAAGACGGCGCTCTGATTAGTCGGTACATCCTCACGACCGTCGGACGTGTGGTCATGAATCACACGATCATCGACGCGGTGGCAGCCACCTAAAGCCCCTCTCACAAAGCTTTTCCTTTCCTTCTGTTCCAAGCGCTGTCATGACCTCAACTCCTTCCAAATCTCGTAAGTCTGCTAAGGCCGCCAAGGCTGCCAAGGCAGAAGCCGCTGCTTTTGCTAAGTCCCGTGCACTGGCTAAGACACCTCCTCCCTTCCGTAACCGTGTTGTTGATAAAAAGGTTCTGAAGGAACTTGTTGCGTGGGCCTTTAAAAATCACGGAACGGCTGCGACCGCTTCGATGGCGGATCAACTAAAGGATCTTGGTTTCAAGTACGCCACTCAGGCGGCTGTGTCGATTTCGGTGAATGACCTCAAGGTTCCCGCTGCGAAGAAAGATCTGCTCGATCAGGCTGAAGAACTGATTACTGAGACCGAGGAGTCATACCGGCTTGGTGTCATCACAGAGGTTGAGCGTCACACCAAGGTGATCGATACGTGGACTGAGACCAACGAGCGTTTGGTTGATGCTGTCAAAAAGAACTTCAATGACAACGATCCGCTCAACTCGGTTTGGATGATGGCCAACTCTGGGGCTAGGGGCAATATGTCCCAGGTCCGTCAGCTGGTGGGCATGCGCGGTTTGATGGCGAACCCTCAAGGGGAGATCATCGACCTTCCGATCCGCACCAATTTCCGAGAAGGACTCACGGTCACGGAGTACGTGATCTCTTCCTATGGCGCCCGTAAGGGCTTGGTGGACACAGCGCTGCGCACGGCTGACTCCGGCTACCTCACCCGCCGTTTGGTTGACGTCGCCCAAGACGTGATCGTTCGAGAGGACGACTGCGGCACCATGCGCTCGATCATGGTGAAGGCAGAGGACGGTCGTTTTGGTAATCGTCTGGTCGGACGATTGACCGCTGATCAGGTGCTTGGAGCTGACGGTGAGGTCATCGTTGAGCGCAACACCGAAATCGACCCACCTCTCTCTAAACGCTTTGAAGCTGCCGGCGTCTCTGCGCTGATGGTTCGTTCTCCGCTCACCTGTGAAGCCAATCGTTCCGTATGTCGCAAGTGCTACGGCTGGGCTCTTGCACACAATCAGCTGGTTGATTTGGGCGAAGCGGTTGGAATCATCGCCGCTCAATCCATTGGCGAGCCTGGTACCCAGCTCACGATGAGAACGTTCCACACCGGTGGTGTGTCAACAGCTGAGAGTGGCGTGGTGCGCTCCAAATTGGAAGGCACTGTTGAATTTGGATCGAAAGCGCGAGTGCGTCCCTACCGCACGCCGCATGGTGTGAATGCACAGCAGTCCGATGTGGACTTTTCGCTCACGATTAAGCCCCTTGGAAGTGGAAAACCCCAGAAGATCGACATCACGAACGGCTCGCTTCTGTTTGTTGATGATGGTCAAAAGATCGCTTCTGACGTGACGGTGGCAACCATTGCTGCTGGTGCTGTTCAGAAAAGCGTTGAGAAAGCAACGAAAGATGTGATCTGCGACCTGGCTGGTCAGGTCAGCTACGACCCCACCATTCAGCCCCGCGAGGTAACTGACAGGCAGGGCAACATCACCCACAAAGCCCAGCGTTTGGGTCGGATGTGGGTTCTTGCCGGTGATGTGTACAACCTGCCTCCAAACGCACGCCCTGTTGTCTCGTCAGGCGGTTCCGTTATCGAGTCACAGGTGTTGGCTGAAGCCAGTCAGGCCAGTGAATACGGCGGTGCTATTCGCTTGCGCGAAGCTTTGGGTGATTCCCGTGAGGTGCAGATTGTTACCACCTCTATGACGCTTCGCGATTTCAAACTTCTTGGCGAATCAACCCACGCTGGTGAGATCTGGAATCTTGAAGCTAAGGATGGGACGCGTTATCGCCTTAACACCATTCCTGGAAGCAAAATCGGCAACGCAGAAGTAATTGCCGAGCTTGCTGATGATCGCTTCCGGACACAAACCGGTGGATTGGTCAAATTTGCCCCAGGGCTTGCCATTAAGAAAGCTCGTTCCGCGAAAAATGGTTACGAGGTCAATAAGGGAGGCACCCTGTTGTGGATTCCTCAGGAAACCCATGAAATTAACAAAGATATTTCTTTGCTGATGATTACTGATGGTCAATGGATTGAAGCCGGCACCGAGGTGGTGAAGGACATCTTCAGCCAGACTGCAGGCATCGTGAGTGTGACTCAAAAGAACGATATCCTTCGCGAGATTATTGTTCGCAGCGGTAGTTTCCATCTCTGCACTGAGAAGAAGGCGCTCGAGCGCTTTCAGGGCGATGGCGTCATGGTTAATCCCGGTGAAGCGATTGCCAAGGGCATCAGCACCGACGCGATGGTGTTTGTGCAGGCGGTTGAAACTCCTGAGGGCACTGGTCTACTTCTCCGCCCTGTGGAGGAATACACGATCCCTAATGAGGCCCAGCTTCCTGATTTGGGTCATGTCAAGCAGCCCAATGGACCCCACCTCGGGATCAAGGCAACACAACGTTTGGCCTTCAAAGACAACGAGTTGGTCAAATCTGTTGAGGGTGTTGAGTTATTGCGAACTCAATTGATGTTGGAAACGTTTGACACCACTCCACAAATGACCGTGGACGTGGAAGCGGTACCTGATAAGAGGGCTAAAACGATTGAGCGCCTCCAACTTGTGATTCTGGAAAGCATCTTGGTGCGTCGTGACACCATTTCAGACTCCAGCCATGGCTCCACTCACACCGAACTACAGGTGGAGGACGGTCAGTCCATTAAGGCTGGTGATGTTGTTGCAACCACGCAGATTCTCTGCAAGCAGGCCGGTGTGGCTGAGATGCCAGAAGCCACAGAAGATGAGCCCGTGCGTCGCTTGATCGTTGAAAGGCCTGAAGACACAATCACGATCAACACCTCTGGATCCCCCGTAGTCACTGTTGGACAGCGTGTGGTGGATGGTGAAGAACTGGCTCAGGGACAGCCTTCTGATTGTTGCGGTGAGGTTGAGCAGGTGAGTGCCAACTCCGTCACCATGCGTTTGGGGCGTCCTTACATGATCTCGCCCGACTCGCTGTTGCATGTTCGCGATGGAGATCTTGTTCAGCGCGGTGATGGCTTGGCCCTTCTGGTCTTTGAACGTCAAAAAACCGGTGACATCGTTCAGGGTCTACCTCGAATTGAGGAGTTGTTAGAGGCAAGACGCCCCCGGGAGTCTTCGATCCTTTGCAAAAAGCCAGGAACCGTAGAAATCAAACAGGGTGAAGACGACGAGTTCACCACTGTGACCGTGATCGAATCCGATGATGCGATCGCTGAATACCCGATCCTTCTTGGCCGGAACGTGATGGTCAGTGATGGCCAGCAGGTGAACGCCGGTGAACTTCTGACAGATGGGCCTATCAATCCCCATGAGTTGCTTGAGTGCTTCTTCGAGGACCTGCGTAGCCGCAAGCCCTTAATGGATGCAGCTCAGGAAGCAATTGCGAAGCTTCAGCATCGTCTTGTGACTGAAGTCCAGAACGTTTACAAGTCGCAGGGAGTGTCGATTCACGACAAGCACATCGAAGTGATTGTTCGTCAGATGACCAGCAAAGTTCGGATCGAGGATGCCGGTGACACCACGCTTCTCCCCGGAGAGTTGATCGAGCTCCGCCAGGTGGAAAACACCAATCAGGCGATGTCGATCACAGGTGGAGCGCCTGCTGAATTCACACCAGTGTTGCTAGGTATCACCAAGGCATCGCTCAACACCGACAGCTTCATCTCGGCGGCTTCTTTCCAAGAAACCACGCGTGTGCTCACCGAAGCAGCGATTGAAGGGAAGAGCGATTGGTTGCGTGGTCTCAAGGAAAACGTGATCATCGGTCGTTTGATTCCTGCAGGTACGGGCTTCAGTGGTTTTGAAGAGGAGTTGAGAGCGGAAGCCGGTCCTCATCCCGATATCCTCTCGGAGGATCCTGCTGGTTACCGCCGTATGCAGAATCTTCGCCCTGATTACACCGTTGATATGCCGGCAGCTCCTGCCGCTAAATCGACGGCTTTGTTGGATGATCCCAGCGCCGCAGATTTAGAGGCCACCCGCAGCCGCCATGGGATTGAGGCAGAGGCCAGCAATTTTGCTGCCTTTACCCGTCCAGATGCCGATAACGAGCTTGCTGAAGAGCAAGTTCTTGACCCAGCTGCGGTTGAGAACCTTCAGGAGCAGGGTCTCCTCAGCGATGAATGATTCTCTCGCTCGCATGAGCGGCCCCTGCCGCTCCAAACTGTTGATCCTTACCGACTTCGCTCATGATTGAGCCCTCTGTGATCCCCAAGCGGAAACTTCCCCGTTTTGGGTTTCATACCCATACTGAAAAGCTGAATGGTCGTGCCGCCATGCTCGGCTTCATCGCCTTGTTGGTTGTGGAGTTCAAAATTGGTCACGGCTTGTTGATCTGGTGATCAGCGCGCTTCTCGGTCGAAGTAAGTCCGAGCTGGAAGAGTGGGCAGTCACCCAGGGCCAGCCTGCCTTTCGTGGCCGGCAGCTCCACGATTGGCTTTACTCCAAGGGGGCTCGGGATCTTCAAGGCATCACGGTGCTCCCTAAAGCTTGGCGGGCATCCCTTCAAGACGAGGGGGTGTCCGTGGGTCGTTTGCATGAGCAAGAGCGACGGGTGGCAGCTGATGCCACCACCAAATTGCTGTTGGGCACCGAGGACGGCGAAACCTTGGAAACGGTTGGTATTCCGACCGATCAACGCCTCACGGTTTGTGTCTCGAGCCAGGTCGGATGCCCGATGGCCTGTCGTTTTTGCGCTACTGGTAAGGGAGGCTTGCAACGCTCACTTGCGGGGCATGAAATTGTTGCCCAAGTGCTCAGTATCCGAGAGGTCATGGAGCGTCGTCCTTCCCATGTGGTGTTCATGGGCATGGGTGAACCTTTGCTCAACATTGAGGCTGTGCTCGAATCCATTCGCTGCATCAATGACGATCTGGGCATTGGTCAACGTCGGATCACCGTGAGCACTGTGGGAGTACCGCACACTCTTCCTCGCCTTGCTGACTTAGCGCTTCAACAGTTGGGTCGGGCTCAGTTCACCTTGGCTGTGAGCCTTCATGCACCCAACCAAGCGTTGAGAGAGGAGTTGATTCCGACGGCGAAGACCTATCCCTACGACTCACTTCTGGATGATTGTCGTTACTACCTCCACAAGACGGGACGGCGGGTGAGTTTTGAATACATCCTGCTTGGTGGGGTTAATGATCATCCGCACCACGCAGCCGAACTCGCTGATCGGGTGGGTGGTTTCCAGAGCCATGTGAATTTGATTGCCTACAACCCCATTGAGGAAGAGGAGTTTCAGCGACCAACGGCTCAGAGGATTGAGGGGTTTCGGCGAGTCCTGGAGCGTCGTGGCGTTGCTGTGAGTCTGCGAGCTAGCCGCGGTTTGGATCAGGATGCAGCTTGTGGACAGTTGCGTCGCAATCGTCGGTCCTAGACGAGACTGCGAAAGCAGACTTGATTGGATCCGATGGCACCGATTGACTGGTTTTTGCTGGTCTTTTACTTAGTCGGAACGTTGTTCCTCGGGCTTTGGCTGGCTCGACGTAATCAGGGGGAAGAGGACTATTTCGTTGCTGGACGCAGCCTGAGTGGTTGGTTGGCAGGAGCTTCGATGGCCGCCACTACCTTCTCCATCGATACACCGTTGTACGTCGCCGGTCTGGTTGGAACTAGAGGGTTGGCAGCGAATTGGGAGTGGTGGGGATTTGGTCTTGCCCACGTAGCGATGGCTGTGGTGTTTGCGCCTCTTTGGCGGCGCAGTGGTGTGATGACTGATGCGGCTTTTACTGAACTCCGCTACGGAGGGGTCACGGCGGCTTGGTTGCGGGGTACGAAAGCCTTTTTGCTTGCCCTTCCGATCAATTGCATTGGCATCGGCTATGCGTTCTTGGCCATGCGCAAGGTGGTGCAAGCACTGGGGATTGTGTCCGATCAGCCCGTTCCAGCACTCGGGGGGCTTCCAGACACGGTGCTGCTGCTAGCGATCGTGGCTGTTTTGGTGCTCGTCTACACGGTGGCCGGAGGCCTTTGGGCCGTCGTGATTACCGATTTTGTGCAATTAATCCTGGCGATGGTGGGGGCTCTGGCTGTGGCTTGGGCTGCTATTCATGCCGCTGGCGGGATGGATGCTCTGCTCAGCAGCCTCAATGCTTTGGGTCGTCCCGAGGTCTTGTCGCTTGTCCCTTGGCGTTGGACTGATTCTGGTTTCGATTGGATTGGTGGCGCGGGTATCAGTGCGTCCACCTTCTTGGCCTATCTCACGGTTCAGTGGTGGAGTTTTCGGCGAAGTGATGGTGGGGGTGAATTCATTCAACGCATGCTGGCGACCCGCGATGAAGGTCAGGCGCGGTTGGCGGGTTGGGTGTTTCTTGTGGTGAATTACCTGCTGCGCAGCTGGCTGTGGATTTTGGTGGCCCTTGCCGCTTTGGTGCTGCTGCCCGATCAGGCGGACTGGGAATTGAGTTATCCGGCTCTGGCGGTGGCTTACCTCCCTCCTGTCGTGCTTGGCCTGGTGGTGGTCTCTTTAGTAGCTGCTTTTATGAGCACGGTCAGCACATCTGTGAACTGGGGTGCGAGTTATCTCACCCATGACCTTTATCAGCGTTTTGTTAGGCCTGATGCCTCCCAGAAAGAGCTGCTGTTGGTTGGACAAGCCACCAGTGTTCTCTTGTTGGTGTTGGGGGTGTTAACGGCTTTGATCAGTGACAGCATCGGCACTGTGTTCCGACTGGTGATCGCGATCGGTACGGGGCCTGGTGTGGTCCTTGTTTTGCGTTGGTTCTGGTGGCGAATCAATGCAGCGGCTGAGCTGTCAGCGATGGTGTGTGGATTTTTCGTTGGCTTGGCCACGTCTGTGATTCCCGTTCTTCAAATCTCGGACTACGGGCATCGGTTGATGGTCACCACTGCCATCACGGCAGTGGTTTGGGTGGTGGTGATGTTGGTCACTCCCCCTGAGTCAGCGGAGGTGCTTGAGACGTTCGTTCAGCGCGTCCAGCCACCAGGGCCTGGCTGGAGTCGTTGGAGGCGGCGCTGTGAGGTGGAGGCGTCTGAATCGCTGAGAGATCTCCTCACTCGGTTTTTGCTTAGTAGTTGTGTCCTCTTTGGGGCGCTGCTTGGCTCAGGTGCATTCCTCTTGCACCAGCAAGTTGCAGGTTGGTCTGGCTTGGTCCTCGCGGTGGTGTCCCTTTCTCTTCTTTTGCGCGGGCGTTTTCGTCTTGCCGTTTAGTCACCCTTCACAATGGATTGAAAACTGAAACCGTGAGTTTTTTTCGCAGCACTATTCTTCCAATTTTGATCGTGGCCTTATTTGGCCTCGCTTTGTTTGCTGTGAGTGCACGCATTTGGCTGCCTGGTGACATGCTTGCGCCAGCTCCGGTCAGTTGACCTGATGCTTCTACGATCAATGCCATGACCGATCGCCCGCCCCTGGATCGTGAACCACGTGTGGCCAATCTGGCCATCGATCCGGATGTGCTCGCCCGTGAGCTTGAAGCTGAACAGGTGGGTGATCCCCTCGATGAAATTGATCTCGACGATCCAGAGCAGGATGCACTTGAGGCCATTCGTCAGTGTGATGAAGCTCTGAGTTGGTTGCAGCAAGGGCATGACCAGAGGCTCCAAGGGTTGCGCGTCTTTTGTGAACACCGAGATCCCCGTTCAGTTCCGCTGCTGCTGCCTCTCTTGGACGAGGTGTGCCCAGTGGTGCGCATGAGCGCCGTCTACGCCCTCGGTCGGAATCCTTCACCCCCTGCTGTGGGTCCTCTCCTGAAATTGCTGCAAGAAGACAGCAATGCCTATGTGCGAAAAGCCACGGCCTGGAGTCTTGGGAATTATCCGGATGCACCAGTGCTGAATCCTTTGATTCGCGCTTTGCAGACCGATGTGGCGGCTGTGCGCTTGTGGGCGTCGGTTTCCCTTGCTGAAGCTGGTGTGACCTCTGCTGCCAAGGCCGATCCGGCGGCTGGCCAGTTGCTGATTAGTTTGCGAATTGACAGTGAATCCGTGGTTCGAAGCAATTGCATCTGGGCTCTAGGCCGCCTGCTTGACCATCTGGTTGAACCCCGTCGCCTTGAGGTCATTGAGGTGTTTGTGCGTGCGCTTTTGCAAGATTGCGAACGATCTGTTCGCGATGAAGCGCGCACTGCTCTGGAGCAGATGGAATCCCCCGATGTTTTGGATCGACTTCAAACCCTGATGGACGAAGGATTATTCAGCTGATAGGACGAACTGACACGACCCCCCATCAGCTTCGCGATATCGCCTTTAACATCTATTCATTGTTGGGTTTGGTGCATGCCTGAGCGCACGCTTCGCTTTCGAATTCGTCCTGACGGCCGCGTCGAGGAGCAGGTGGAAGGCGTTGAAGGTGACGCTTGTCTGCAACTGACGGAACGGTTGGAATCAGTCTTAGGCACGGTTGAACGCCGTCAGCCAACGTCTGATGCCTACGTCACAACCCAAACCCAGTCCCAGTCCCAGTTCGTCGAGCCTTCCTGATGTCCCATTTCAGTACTGTCAAAACCGAACTTCGCCAGCGGGAGTCTTTAGTCTCCGCCCTCGAAGACCTTGGTTATGAGCCCAAGCAGGGAGGCCATCCCGTCCGGGGATATCGCGGCCAAACCGTGGAAGCTGAATTAGCTGTCACCCTTCAAGATTCTGCTGACTTCGGTTTCGTTTGGAATGAAACCAATGGAGCCTATGAGTTCGTGACCGATATGGATTTGTGGCGCCAGTCCACGCCGATCGAGAGGTTTCTGTCTCGTCTCACGCAGCGCTATGCCCTCAACACGGTGTTGAAGGCTTCTCTTAGCGAAGGCTTTGATGTTGCCGAGCAGCGTGATTGCCAGGACGGATCCATTGAACTTGTCGTGACCCGTTGGGATGCCTGACTCGCAGCGGGATCAATCCGTGAACCACCCCTCCGGTAATCCCGCTGCTGCTTACAGCGCATCCTCTCTTGAGGATCATCAATCCACTGGCATGGAACCTGTTCTGGGGGGTGCCCTTGCCGAAAAAGCCGTTTGGGTTGATGAAGCTGTCTGCATAGGCTGCAGGTACTGCGCTCACGTGGCCTGCAACACCTTCATCATTGAGCCCAATTTGGGGCGCTCTCGAGCGATTCGTCAGGACGGGGACAGTTCTGCGCGAATCCAGGAGGCGATTGAAACTTGCCCCGTGGATTGCATTCATTGGGTTGCCTTTGATGACCTAGAGGGCCTACAAGCGCAGCTTGATTCTCAAGAGCTTCTTCCGCTCGGATTGCCCTCACCTGCTCGTCCGCGTCGGATCCTTCCTCGGCAGCCGCAAGACTGAACTGCGATGACATCACCGGCCTCCTTGGATTTGCCAACCCGACGTTTTGGTCGCACAGAGTTGGTCATGCCAGTCCTTTCCCTAGGGGGAATGAGGTTTCAGCAAAGCTGGTCGGATCTTGAGGCTGATGTGATTACTGAGGAGGCTCAACGCACGGTGCAGACGACACTCCACCGTGCGAGTGAACTTGGGTTTCACCATGTGGAAACAGCCCGTCATTACGGCAGCTCCGAGCGGCAACTTGGCTGGGCTCTCCCCCATTCGCCCGATCCAGATCGCATCCTTCAAACCAAGGTGCCCCCCCGCGATGACCCTGCTGTGTTTGAAGCAGAGCTCGAACTCAGCCTGGAGCGCCTCAACGTTCAGCGAATGGAGTTGCTGGCGATTCATGGCATCAATCGGTTGGATCATCTGGAGCAAACGCTGCGTCCAGGCGGCTGTATGGAGGTGGTGCGCCGCTGGCAGCGAGAGGGACGGATCGACCATGTGGGCTTTTCGACCCATGCTGAAACCAGCGTCATCGAAGCTGCGATCAACTCCAATGCCTTCGATTATGTGAATTTGCATTGGTATTACATCCGGCAAGACAACGAACCGGCATTGGTGGCAGCCCAACGTCATGACATGGGCGTGTTCATCATTAGTCCCACCGATAAGGGCGGCCATCTTCATACCCCTTCGCTGCTGATGAAGCAGCTCTGCGCTCCCCTGCATCCGATCGTGTTTAACGATCTGTTTTGCCTGCGTGATCCACGGGTTCACACCATCAGTGTTGGAGCGTCTAGGCCGAGTGATCTCGATCTGCATCTTGAGGCTGTAG
>QCUZ01000008.1:0-31955 GCA_003210555.1 Synechococcus sp. AG-683-A03
CCATTCTGCCCAGCTTTAAGGGTCTCGATGCTGTTGGGCAAGCTCTGCAAGCGTCGGTGCGGATCAGTGGTTGCACTGCCCATTTGGTTCAGGCTGATGTAGATACAGGACCGGTGATTGCCCAGGCGGCTGTACCAGTCCTTCAGGACGACAGTCGAAGCTCCTTGGCTGCACGCATTCAATCCCAGGAACATCGCATTTTGCCGTGGGCTATCGCGATAGCAGGATTGAATTGGCGGCAGACCATTTGAGCGCAACTGGCAAACGTCAGGGATAGAAAGGAGCCAGCGGCAAACCTGTTTCGCCTGGCAAGCCAGCCATCAGGTTGAGACACTGAATGGCCTGTGCGGCTTGTCCTTTCATCAAGTTGTCCACGGCGCTCATCAGCACGAGGCGTCCGGTTCGGTTGTCAACTTGAACCGATAAAAAGGCACGGTTGGTGTGTTTGGCCCATTTGGTCGCTGGGTACGTTCCCACTGGCAACACCGTGACGCAGCTGTGATGGCGATAAAAACTTTCGAGAACGGTGGTGCAGTCTTCCGCTGTTAGTCCAGGGTCGCGCAACCTGGCGTACACCGTTGAGAGAAGCCCACGCACCATCGGCACGAGGTGGGGGGTGAACTGAAGTTGGATGCCACATCCGGCCACCTCACTGGCCATTTGCTCAATTTCTGACGTGTGGCGATGGCCGACAACGCCATAAGGACTAATTGATTCAGAGGCTTCTGCGAGGAGAAGATGTTCCTTGGCAGCTCGTCCGCCTCCCGATGTGCCTGTTTTCGCATCGATAATCACGCCGTCCTGCTCGATCAAACCTTGCTTCAGGAAGGGCAACAACGGGAGCAAGCTCGCCGTGGGAAAGCAGCCAGGGGCAGCCACCAATCGTGCCGTTGCAACCGCTGAGGCATTCCACTCAGGCTGCTTCAAAAAAGTGACCACTTCTTGGAGATCTTGCTTCGCTTCGCTAACACCTGCAACGTCGTCAAATTTCACGCCGGTATCTGCTTCCATTGCAAAGCGGGCTTTTGTCTTACCAAACTGCATGGCTTGTCCAGGGCCCCCTGGCATGGAGTTTCCACGACGAGCCAGAAAGATCAATGATCCGATGAGCAGAAGCGGGAACAAAAGGTTCCCAAGGATGCCTAGGGCTGGAGGAGCTGTTTTTGGTGGATGAATATCAAAACTGATTCCTTCTTCCTTAAGGGTGTTGATCAGCTCAGGAGCCAAACCGGGAAGGTCAACGCGGAGCCTTTGGACCCGATTGTCAAGATCAGGATCCACCGCTTCCACAACTGCGTTACGGCCACCGTCGTAAATATCAACGGCAGTGACTCGGCCTGCTGCGACGTAATCCAAGAATCGGCCATAACTCATCCGGGCAACAGCTGCGTTGCGAGGAGCAACAGTGGTGCCGCCGCTGGTGGAAGCACTACTACTACGGAGGTTATTGAGTGCTCCGCTTCCTACCAGCTGCCAAACAAGCAGCAACGCGACGCCGATCGGGAGAATCCAAAGGGCTATCTGACGCCAGCGTTGATTCATGGATTCATCGTGAGTAACAAGACTGTAAGAGTTTCCTTACCTAAACCGCTGTTTCAGGGCAAGGTGATTTAAAGGCTTCTTAATGCAACGATCGGATCGAGCATCGCTGCACGCTTGGCGGGCACGACGCCGAAAAACAAACCGATTGATCCCGATAGCCCAACAGTGACCAAAATTGTTGAGGCGCCAATCGCTGCTGGCAAAGGCGAAAAGAAGGCAACTGCTGTAACGGTGCCAAGTCCCACGGCGGTTCCGATCACTCCACCGAGGCTCGCCAACACAAGACTTTCCACTAAAAACTGCCGAAGAACATCAGAACTACGGGCACCCAATGCCTTGCGTAAACCGATTTCCTCTGTGCGCTCACTCACCGATACCAACATGATATTCATGATTCCGATGCCTCCTACGAGCAGCGATACACCACCAATCGCACCGAGCATCAGCGTTAGGCCGCCTGTAATCGTGCCGACGATGGTGAGAGCATCTTTTTGGGATCGAACCGCAAAATCGTCTTTGCGCAAAATACGGTGCCTTTGTCTAAGCAAATTGGTGATTTGAAACTTGGCTGGGCCAGTACTTTTCTCATCCTTGGCTTCCACGCTGATGAAGCTGAGGCTCACTCCATAGGTAGGGTCCCGGCCTGTTAGGCGACTCACCATGGTTGTGAGTGGGATATAGGCATTTTCATCCTGGTTTGACCCAAAGACCGCTCCCTTTGGTTCCATCACGCCAATCACACTGAAACTTTGGTCTCGAATGCGAATGCTTTGGCCAACCGCTACACCTGAGGGAAAGAGCTTGTCGCGAAGATCAGGGCCAATCACCACAACGGTCTTCGCACTCTGTTCATCTTCAGAACTGATAAACCGGCCCCGGGCAACTTCAAAACTGCGCACGGGTAAGAAAGCCGGCGTGACCCCAGAGATCGAAGCGCTTGTGCTCCTCGCGCCAGCCTGTACCACTTCATTCGCTGAAATTTGTGGGGCGACACGTTTCACGCTTGGAACCTGCGCAGCAATCGCCGTGGCATCGTCCAGCACCAAGGTGCGTGGAAACGCCACACCCTGCCTGCGGGTGTCATTACTCCCAGGAACCACAAATAAAACGTTGGCCCCAAGACTGCTGAGCTGGTCTTCAGCCAAGTTTTGGGCACCTCGACCCACTCCAACCAGCGTGATCACAGAGGCATTACCAATCACGATGCCGAGCATCGTGAGCAAACTTCGTAACCGATTTGCTTTAAGTGTGGTGAGAGCCATGCCGACGGTGTCGGCAAGAGGCAGCTTGCTGGCCATGAGCGTCTTAGACCAAACTCAGAGCATGGTGTCTAATTTCATCTGCGTGTTGCTGCCGGTTCCCCGATGAACCACTCCATCTTTCACATGCAAGGTGACCACTTCTCCTTCTCGGAGATCTCGCGTTGCATTGGCAACCCCAGTAATCACAGGAACGCCTAACCGTTTGGCGATCACTGCAGCGTGTGAATCTTCTCCAGGTTGTTCTGTAATCACAGCAGCAGCGTCGCGGATACCGTCGAGATAGTCAGCTGACGTGTCGCGAGCCACAAGGATGTCACCTGGTTCGAGACGGGCGCAATCACTCGCAGACATCGCAATTCTCACTTTTCCGCTGACAGAGCCACTGCCGAAACCTGTACCGCGGCCGAGCACAGCACTCACGATCCCCACTTTGATCAAGTCAGTAGAGCCACTGATTCCTGCAAGCGTTCCTGCAGTTTGGACGCAAAGATCTCCGTCTTTCACCACACCAATCTCTTGGGCATAAGCCATTGCCAACGTGAAAGTGGCGGTCGTGCTCTTCTGCGTTTCAATCAGCAGCGGTGTCACCCCCCAAACCAATTGAAGTTTTCGTGCCACGTTGACTTCACTGGTGATCGCAAGAATCGGAGTTGAAGGCCGAAACTTACTGACGTTATGGGCGGTGGCACCGCTTTTGGTAAGAGGCAGGATCGCTGCGGCGTTGAGCTGGCGAGCAATGCTGCTGACTGCCCCACTGATCGCATTCGGGATCGTGCTTGGGAGATGCGTATCAATGGGGCGTTGGGGGTAATCCCGTTCGATCCGTCTGGCGATCGTCGCCATCGTTTCAACAGCCTCAACGGGGAAATCACCAACCGCCGTTTCATTGGACAGCATCACCGCATCAGTGCCGTCCAGGATGGCGTTAGCAACATCACTGACCTCAGCACGGGTAGGCCTAGGGCTCGATGCCATGGAATCGAGCATCTGGGTTGCCGTGATGATCGGAATCCCAAGGCTGTTGGCCTTGTGGATCAGATCCTTTTGCAAAAGAGGAACCTCTTCTGCCGGCATTTCAACCCCAAGGTCACCACGGGCCACCATCACGCCATCGCAAAGCGGCAAAATCGCGTCGATTTGATCGATCGCTTCGAACTTCTCAATTTTTGCCACCACAGGAGTGGTGAAGCCGTGCTTACGAATGAGTTCTCTGATCTCCTGCATGTCAGAGGGGTTGCGCACGAAGCTCAGCGCGACCCAATCCACACCCTGCTGAAGGCCAAAGGCGAGATCTTGACGATCTTTTGTGGTGAGGGCTCTCACAGAAAGCTGCACATCCGGGAAGTTCACCCCCTTGTTGTTGGAGAGCACACCAGGAACTGTGACTGAACAATGGAGGGTCTGGTCAACAGAATCCACCCGCTCAACTTTCATCTCGACACGGCCGTCGTCAAGAAGGATGCGACTTCCGGCAGTGACTTCTTCGGCCAGCTTGTCGTAGGTGACTGTTGCAACCGTTTGATTGCAACGCACCTGTTTAGCCGTCAGTGCGAATTGATCACCTTTCGCGAGCGTGATCGGACCTTCTTCGAACCGACCTAAGCGAATCTTCGGACCCTGAAGATCCTGAAGAATTCCAATGTGGGCACCCAATTCGTGGGCCACCTGCCGAATCGTGGCAATCCTTTCGGCGTGCTCACTGTGATCTCCATGGGAGAAATTCAGTCGAAACGTGGTCGCTCCGGCTTGTATGAGTTCACGGATCCTTTCAGGACTTTCCGTTGCGGGCCCGATGGTGGCCACGATCTTGGTTCTACGGGTTAGATCGATCTGGGCCATCCACAGGTCTTGAAGCTTGCGGAATCTACCGTCTTGCCCTTTTGCACTCGAAAACTTGTTGGATGATGACTTTCTTCCACATGATTCGTATGGACCTGAATACCTATCAGGACGCTGCTCGGCTGACCGCTCTTTACCCAGATGCTGGCAACAATCCCATCTATCCAACCCTGGGCCTAAGTGGTGAGGCGGGGGAAGTCGCCGACAAAGTCAAAAAGGTGTTGCGCGATCGAGGAGGGCATTTTGACGATGCAATACGAGCCGAGATCGCCCTGGAGCTCGGTGATGTGCTCTGGTACGTCGCCCAACTAGCTAGCGAACTGGGGTATGAACTGGAGGATGTGGCCAACCAAAACCTCCAGAAACTTCGCGACCGCTCAGCGCGTGGGCAATTGAAAGGAAGCGGCGATCACCGCTGAGCACCCTTAAAGACGTGTCCTTTAGCCGTAGTTACCAAATCCACCGGCAAAGGCGTAGCTGGCTGACACCAACAGCTGCTGCATCAAGCTCAGGGCAACGAACGCGAGAATGGCGGATAGATCAAGGCCTCCGAGTGGGGGGATCAGGCCGCGGAAGGCGTTGAGATAAGGGTCAGTGATCGAACTCACGGTGCTGAGTACGGGGTTTCCCATATCCACATTGGGGAACCAGGTCAGCAGGACTCGAACGATCAAGACAAAGGAATAAATCTGCAGGGTCTGGGCAATGATCTGCAGAAAGGTGGAAACAAAACTCAAATCCATCGTTGCTTCTGAAGCGTGGGTAATACGTGAACTTTATGCAGCTGGATCTGGTTCTGAGATCCCTCCATCAGGAAGCACAGAAAATGTGCGGTGAAACTTTTCAGAAAGACTGAGCCAATACGAACGCCCCTCGCTTTGGCGTTTGCGTTCAATAAAGTTCTGACTCAAGAGCTCTTTGATGTGGTCGTAGGCGCCTGACCCCCGTAATTCAACAAGCTCCGACTGAAGAATTCGCCGTTTTAAAGCAATCGTGGCAAGCGTTCTGAGCGTTGCGGTAGACAGATTGACCGGCAAAAGATTTCGCACGAGTTCGCCAAGACCAGCCCGAAGCTGAAGGCTGTATCGACCACTATTTTCACAAATTTCCAAGGCCGTATCTCGTTGGGCGTATCCAGCCACCAAAGCGAGCAAGCCCTGCTCTGCTTCTTTCTCACTGGCGCTCGCTAGCTCAGCCAATTCCGAAATGGATAGAGCTTTTCCTTTCAGATAAAGAATGGCCTCCAAGCGAGCTGGAAGGGAGAGATTGAACTCCTGCATGTTGCTTCGCTCCAATCCTTGTGCCATGACTGCCCCTCATGCACGAGCTTTCAAAGTAACGCTGGAGCAGCTTTTGGCCAATTTCAGATCATCCACCAAGAAAAAGTTGGTAAGCGGGATTACTTGTCTCTTCCCAACTGCTGTAACCAAGGTCACGCAAAAAAGACTGCCAAGCCTTTAAGTCGTCAGGACTAACGAGAACACCCACAACAATCCGACCCACATCGGCTCCATGGTTTCTGTAGTGGAAAATGCTGATGCTCCAGTCGCGATGCAAAGCCGTCACGAAGCGCATCAAGGCTCCTGGACGCTCTGGAAACTCGAAGCGATACAGCAGCTCCTGCACCTTGCTGGTCGTTGAACTTGTAGGGAGTCGACCTCCAACCATGTGCCGAAGATGAACTTTGGAGAGTTCATCGTCACTGAGATCAAGGCAGGCATAGCCGTTCGTCTTGAGATGGCCGATCAAGGACGATCTGTCATCGGGTCCGCTCACCTGAATTCCCATAAAAATGTGGGCTTGGTCTCCAGCTCGCATTCGATAGGAAAATTCAGTGAGGCTGCGATCTGCGAGTAATTCACACAGGGAGCGAAGACTCCCCGGACGCTCTGGTATTTCCACGGCGAGCATCGCTTCGCGTTCTTCACCCAGTTCGGCACGTTCAGCAACGAAGCGCAGACGGGCGAAATTGATGTTCGCGCCACAGGCCACGGCAACAAGATTTTGATTTTGGAGCGACCGTCGGCTCACATCAGCTTTGAGACCAGCAACAGCTAAGGCACCTGCCGGTTCAAGAATCGAGCGGGTGTCCTCAAAGACATCTTTGATGGCCGCACAGATTTCATCGGTACTGACGGTCACGATGTCATCGACATACTTTTGGGCCAATTCAAAAGTGTGCTCACCTACCTCCCGCACAGCCACACCATCCGCAAACAGCCCAACCTGCGGCAAACGGATGCGTTCACCTGCCTCTAAGGACAAAGTCATGGCGGCAGCATCGTGGGGTTCAACACCAATGATTTGAACGTCAGGCCAGAGACTCTTGACGTAAACGGCGATTCCGCCGATCAAACCACCACCGCCCACCGCCACGTAAATCGCGTCGGGGGGCTGATGGCACTGGCGCAGGATTTCCATGCCCACAGTGCCTTGTCCAGCGATCACCTCAGGATCGTCAAATGGATGGATAAAGCAAAGCTGCTCCGCTTCGCTACGTGACCTGGCTTCGGCGTAAGCCTCGTCATACGTCTCACCATGCAGCACCACCTCTGCTCCCAGCTGGCGCACAGCATCAACTTTCACGCCAGGTGTTGTGACTGGCATCACGATCACAGCTCTACAGCCAAGATGGGAGGCGCTGAGGGCCACCCCTTGGGCATGATTTCCAGCACTAGAAGCGATAACACCGAGTTTCAGCTCAGCTTCTGAAAGTTGAGCCATGCGGTTGTAGGCACCGCGCAGCTTGAACGAAAAAACGGGTTGAAGGTCTTCCCGTTTCAACCAAACGCTGTTGCTCAGCCTTCGGCTCAAATTGTTGGCAAGTTCTAAAGGGGTTTCCCGGGCCACGTCATAGACACGGGCGCGCAGGATCCTCGGCAAATAATGATCCATCACTGCAGTCTGACAACCGCTCACCATCGCGAAGGGTCGGTGAGGCCCGTAGATTGACTGAATCGGTCTGGGGATGGGCATGCATCTGAGCGAATTAACCCATCCCAATCAGCTGCACGGGCTGTCGGAGGCTCAGCTTGAGGATGTGGCCAAGCAAATTCGTGCACGTCATTTGGAGGTGGTGTCCAACAGTGGAGGCCACCTCGGACCCGGATTAGGCGTTGTTGAATTAACACTCGCGCTGTACCAAACGCTTGATCTTGATCAAGACAAGGTGGTTTGGGATGTGGGTCATCAGGCGTATCCACACAAATTGATTACCGGACGCTTTGGACGCTTCGATTCCCTGCGTCAACAAGGGGGAGTGGCCGGTTATCTCAAGAGAACGGAAAGTCGTTTTGATCATTTCGGTGCCGGGCATGCCAGCACATCCATCTCGGCAGCCCTCGGCATGGCCATGGCCCGTGATCGGCAAGGTCTTGACTACAAATGTGTTGCCGTTATTGGTGATGGAGCCCTGACAGGTGGCATGGCTTTAGAGGCCATAAACCATGCCGGTCATCTTCCATCCACCCCACTTCTCGTTGTCTTGAACGACAACGACATGTCGATCTCTCCACCCGTAGGAGCCCTGTCCACGTACCTCAACCGAATGCGGTTAAGTCCGCCCCTTCAATTTTTGTCTGGGAGCGTTGAAGAGAGCGTACGTCATCTCCCCTTTATGGGAGGTGAAATACCGCCAGAGCTGAATCGCCTTAAAGAAAGCATGCGCCGTCTGGCTGTGCCCAAAGTTGGTGCGGTCTTTGAAGAGCTCGGATTTACCTACATGGGTCCGATTGATGGTCATGACATTGCCGAAATGACCCGAACGTTCCAGGCGGCACATCGCGTTGGCGGTCCCGTCATGGTTCATGTCGTTACAAAAAAGGGGAAAGGATACCCCTATGCAGAAGCCGATCAAGTCGGCTACCACGCACAATCAGCCTTCAACCTCAGTACCGGAAAAGCAAGGCCAAGCAAAACGCCCAAACCTCCGAGTTACAGCAAGGTGTTTGGACAAACTCTTGTCAAACTCTGCGAACAAAACCCAAAAGTTGTTGGGATCACAGCCGCCATGGCCACTGGTACTGGGCTGGACATCCTGCAAAAAGCGCTCCCTGATCAATACATCGATGTTGGTATTGCTGAGCAACATGCGGTCACCTTGTCTGCAGGCATGGCCTGCGATGGACTTAGGCCGGTTGTCGCGATTTACAGCACCTTCTTACAAAGAGCCTTTGATCAGCTCATTCACGACGTGGGAATTCAAAAACTGCCCGTGACCTTTGTCTTGGATAGGGCAGGAATTGTGGGAGCCGATGGTCCAACCCATCAAGGGCAATACGACATCAGCTACATGCGTGCCATCCCAAATTTCACAGTGATGGCACCCAAGGATGAAGCAGAGCTTCAGCGCATGATGGTGACCTGTCTCCAGCACGATGGGCCCACTGCTCTGAGAATTCCCCGGGGGCCTGGTGAAGGTGTGCCTTTGATGGAAGAAGGCTGGGAAGCGCTACCGATTGGCTGTGGTGAAGTCGTGCGTGAAGGCAATGACGTCTTAATCGTTGCCTATGGCGCCATGGTGCCGAAGGCTGTGGCCACCGCAAAATGCTTGTCGGCGGTAGGCGTTGAGGCTTCCGTCATTAATGCCCGTTATTTGCGTCCGTTGGATGAAGCTCTCATTCATCCCATGGCAGAGAGAATTGGCAAGATTGTCACGATGGAAGAGGGTGCGTTACCAGGTGGCTTTGGATCGGCTGTTCTTGAATCAATCCAAGAGAAGGGGTTAGCGATTCCCATGCTGCGGATAGGAATTCCCGATCAATTGGTGGATCATGCAACTCCTCAGCAAAGCTTTGAGGCCCTGGGATTAACGCCCGATCAAATGGCCGTAAGGATTAAGCAGCACTTCCTGCTCCAGACAAAAGGAGCTCTCAAACTCGAAGAGAAATCACCAGCTGAAGTCTCTTCAGCTGGCTGAGTTTGAGTCGGCTGATGCAGCAGAGCTGCCTCAGCCAACCTGATTCATCCAGAACGATCTAAAGAACGCCTCGGGCTGCAAGGCCCTGAATGGCGCCAATCCCAATCATGTGACCCAGGCTGGTGCAAGCCAGCATGCTGCCGTGGCCCATTCCGCCAAAGAAAGAGGCACCCGGCAATTTGAGACCCACGTCTTGATGCTGAATTGTGGCTTTGCCAATCCCGATGGCGATGACATTGCAGACCACCATCACAAGAGCAACCTTGGGTGACCAGGAAAGAGTGGCGGGAGCAATAGCCAGAAGAGGAGTGAACATGCAACGCAACAAGCGACACCTCATCTTCGGTTTTTACTGCCCCAAGATCTCCTCGTCGTAAGAGTTATTCACTGGCTCTTGTGATTTGCTTCGGAGAAGCCCGGCAACAATGCAGGCATTACTCAGCGTCAAAAAGGCTTCAGCACCACCATGGAGCCAATCCACAGCCACCAATTCGGAGTCGTAGCGAATGAGAGCAAACACCGCAGCAGCGATGGTGACGGCAACAAACAAAAGGGTGAGTTGAAATCCGATCACGGTCAATTTTGGAAGCTGCTTGCTTCGCCCGAGGTAATAAAGAAACACCAAATAAGGGAGCAACGACAGCGCAAAGAGGGGAGCTGGGTCGAAGTTCGAAGTCATCCTTTCACCGTTGTGTCACGTTGCAAATTCCAAGCGGCAAACGCCAGTGTGATATTCCCAAGCAAGGTGGTACTGGCCTGCAAAGTCACGAGCCAACGAAGGCTCTCAGAATTGTCATAGAGGTGCCATGTGCATGCAGCCATGGCACTGATCAAGGCAGGAATCATGGCTGCGGAAAGCCAAATCATGCTTGTTGGTGAGCGCTGTGAACCGCGCTGAGCGATCAATACCATCGCCAATAACCACTCAAAGACAGACGCCACATGAATCCACCATGTGCCAAGCGAAAGGGCATGCATGCGTCACAAGCGAGCGTTTCACCAACGTACGCGCCCTAAGCGCGGATAATGAACGAACAACTGGTGTTCTGAATGTCTGGCCTGGCTTCGTCTTCATCGCCGAGGCGCATTCTCCTCTGTGGCTATTACGGAGAACACAACCTCGGAGATGATGCTCTTCTTGAGGTGCTCAACAAACAGCTGCCTGAAGGATGGCAACCTCTGATTACGGGCCACGACGCCGGAGCTGTTCAAACCATTGTTCCCAGGGGGTCAGTGGTGAACAGAAGGTCGTTAAAGGCCGTCCTAAACAGCATTAAACAGGTGCAGGTCGTGATCCTTGGTGGTGGAAGCCTGCTCCAAGACAGCACAAGTGTACAGAGCCTTATTTATTACATTCTCTTGATCGTGGTGGCGCAAGTCAGACGTAGACCGGTGTTGTTGTGGGGACAAGGTCTCGGACCACTGAGGCATGCGTGGAGCCGCTATCTCGTAGGTCGTGTCCTAAACGGTGCAACCTCAATTACCTGGAGAGATACTGCATCGATGCAATTAGCCAAGCAGATAGGGATAAAAACATCGATGTCTGTGGCTCCAGATCCGGTCTGGACACATCAGATGGGAGAACATCAAGGGGGCGGAAATATTGTGCTGTGTTGGCGACCAACCAACTTGTTAACAGCTAGCGGTTGGTCACTGTTGCTGCAAAGTGTCGATCAACTCAGCAAAAGAACTGGTAAATCAGTGACCTGGCTCGCATTTCATTCCAATCAGGACGCGAACTTACTGGAAACATTGAATGAGAAGGGATTGGTACCCCATACTCTCGTCATGGAATCAAATACTGTAGTCGCAGAAAACATAGAACATGCTCAAACCATTTTCAAAGAAGCAAGCTTCGTTATCGCAATGAGATTACACGCCTTAATTTTAGCGATCATCAGTCAATGTCCATCTGCAGCACTAAGTTATGACCCAAAAGTAGAGGCAGCAGCAAGAACTGCAGATGTGCCATGCTTTGGACTAGAACAACTGCCTAGTTTAGAAGTAGTGTTAACAAGCTGGAGTGAGTGCATGACACATCCTCCATCAAAGAGACACCTTCAAAATATTCGCGAAAAATCCTATGAACACGAAAGAGTTCTAAAATCAACCTTAGCGAAATTGGAGGCAACAATAAGTCTAAAGTAAAAGCCTAAACGAAGGAAACAAGCTTCTCAAGACAAAGCCAAGAAAATCATCGCACAAGAAATTGAATTAAGAAAGACGGATTCCACTTGCAGCGTCAAAATGATGCTCATCAGATGCTTTCCAAGAAACATGAATAGTCTCTGGAATATCAACAGCCGTTGAACAGGACAATCTCATCGGGCCTTGAGGAGAATCAAGGTAGAGAAGCTGTGAACTGCCAAGCCATTCGCGTGATATTAGTTTGCAAGGAATCCCCTCGCTAGCAAAAGTGAGAGACTCTGGCCGAACAGCACAGACAACACCATTGTTAGGCCGGAGACAATTAATTTGAGGCCTCCCAATAAACTTGGCTATGAACAAAGTTTCAGGGTGATGATAGAGCTCAGCGGGAGTAGCAACCTGTTGGATCCGACCAGAATGCAAAACTGCAATACGGTCAGCAATCGCCATCGCTTCATGCTGGTCATGGGTGACGTGAATCACTGGCTTTTGTCTGTTTAGAACAAGACGACGAAGCTCTGGCCGCAACTCCTCACGAAGTTGAGCGTCCAAGTTGCTCATGGGCTCGTCGAGCAAATACACCTCGGGATCACGCAACAAAGCTCTTGCCAGCGCCACCCTCTGTCGTTGACCTCCAGACAACTGTGCCGGCAACACATCGGCACGGTCCTGTAGTTGAACGAGATCGAGCATGGCGTGAATCCTTTGTTGGCGATCGGATGGACGTACTCCACGGACTCGGAGACCAAGTTCTAAGTTTGCAGTCACATTCAAGTGTGGTAGTAATGCATAACTTTGAAACACCATTCCAACAGCTCTTTGTGCTGCCATGGCATGGGTAACTTTCGTTTGATCAAAAAATATCTCTCCCTCGGAAACAGCATCAAGACCAGCAATCAGTCTCAAAGTACTGCTCTTGCCACAACCGGATGGACCAACTAAGGCAACACATTCACCATCTTCAACTTGAAGATTTAAATGACGGACAATCCATTGTTGACCAACACGACGACCTAAGTTTTGAATTTGTAAAGTCATCCTTTTACAGCCCCACTAGTGAGTCCAGAAACAATTGGTTTTTGAAAGATCAAAACAAGTAGAACTAATGGTATTGAGCCAAGAACAGTTGCTGCAGCATAAGCACCATAGGGAACGGAATAAATTGATGAGCCTGCTATTCTTGCCATTGCAACAGGCAAAGTTAGTTTGTTTGAGTCACTAATCCAAGTTAAGGCAATTGGATACTCATTCCATGAAAAAAGAAACACTAGGATCGCAGTACTAGCAGTAGCCGGAGAAATAAGCGGTATCAGAATCCAACGAAAGCGTTGGAAGAGAGAGAGACCTTCAAGTTTTGCAGCATCTTCCAACTCAGGGGGGAGATCATTAAAAGCACTGTTGAGAAGAAGAATGGCTAGAGGCTGCGAAAGTGCGGCGTAAGGAAGACTTAGAGCCAAGAGTTGATTACCTAGATTGAATGTCCGTGCTAACTCAAGCAAACCCAGAAATAGTAAAACATAAGGAAACAAAGCCGCACCAACGAGCGCTAAACGACTAATAATTGAGAGTTTTCTTGGAATTCGATTCAATGCATAGGCAGCTGGAAGAGCAAGTAATAGGCAAAAGAACGTACTCGATACACCAACAATGAAGCTATTAACAAGATAACGCCAGAATGGAGGATTAGAAGTTAATACATTGCGATAATGAACCAAAGTCCAACGATGATCAATTGACGCAAAGGGTTGAGTCAGAGCTTGATCACTACATAACGAGGTATAAACTTGCCAGAATAATGGCCCTAACGACCAAATGAGCAATAACCCAATAAGAAAGCGCCGATTCATGATGAAATAGCCCCTCGCGATTTTGAATGGGTAGGAATAATTAATTGCAAAGCAATCCAGGCGATTACACAAATTAAACTGATAAGGATAAAACTAGCCATTATAATCGTTGCGCTATAACCAAAGTCTAAAAATCGAAGAGCATTCCAATAAGCATACAAAGCAATACTTTCAGTACTACTCGCTGGACCTCCACCAGTTAAAACCTGTATTAAATCAAACACACCAAAAGCTTGCGCAAGTCTAAAAAGAAGAGCAAGTAAAATATATGGACGTAGCAATGGGAGCGTGATCCTTCGTAAGCAAATTAGAGCATTACCTCCTTCCAAGCGCAATGCTTCATAAAGATCCCCAGGAATCGTCTGCAAGCCAGCCAACAAGATTAAGGCTGCAAATGGCGTTGTCTTCCATACGTCGGCCCATACAGTTGCCATCCAGGTGAGACTTGGATCACCAAGAATATTTAATGATCCAAGTCCAATGATCTTGGTGAAGTGATCAACGGGACCATAAGGCGTATTGAAAATCCAACGCCAACCAAGTGCCATTACTGTTGTTGGTAACGCCCAAGGAATAAGTGCCAATGTGCGCACTACATCTCTCCCCCGCCACCGCTGGTCTAGAAGGAGTGCGATCAGCAAAGCTAAAACCAGTTCAAGTCCAACAGAGACCCCAGCAAAACGCAGCGTTTGGAACAAGTCCTGCCAGTAACGTTGATCTTGAACAAGTCTCAACCAATTGGCGCCTCCATTTGGAATCGCAATTAATCCAGTTACAACGGAGTCAGCATGAAAACTAAGCCATGCATAACGAAATAAAGGCCCAACAAAAACAACGACAAGTAACAGTAATGCTGGGACTAAGAGTAAAGCAATCATGATCGATCACCTGCTGAAATAAGGATTTGATCTGTGTTTGCGGCTGCCACATTCATACCTAGCTGTGGTGATTGCTCATGAGTCAAAATACCACTGAGTTGACGTTGTAATACATCACTGATTTGAGCATATAAAGGCGTTTCTGGCCTTGGTTTCACGACTTGTTGTGCTTTTCCAAATTCAGCAATGATTGGAAATTCTTTCAGCAACTGAGGATCATCAAAAACACTTTGCATCGTTGGTGTGTAACCATATTTTTGGAATAACTGCTTTTGTGATGACTCTGACGTAAGAAACCGGATTGCTTCAATTGAGGCATCAATATGTGAAGACCCTTTTAGAACTGTTAGCCCCCAACTTCCAAGCGTGGCGGTAGAGTGTCCAGGCTTTGCCACCATGGTCGTAATACCCACATTCCCTTTTACAGCACTATCTGTTTTTTGAAGTTCAGCCCAGGCGTAGGGCCAATTCCGCATAAAGGCCGCATCACCCACCTTGAAACTCTGTAGGGCCTCAGGTTCTGCATAATTGGTCACTGCCTTTGGACTGACACCCTGATCGATGAGGGACTGTAGCCAAGCGGCTGCTTCAATACCAGGTTTTGAATTTAGTCCAATTTGATTGCTTTTGGGTTGTAACCAATCGCCTCCAAATCCATCGATCATTTCTAAATAGACACAACTTAGACCCTC
This sequence comes from Synechococcus sp. AG-683-A03, assembly GCA_003210555.1. Classification (GTDB taxonomy): domain Bacteria; phylum Cyanobacteriota; class Cyanobacteriia; order PCC-6307; family Cyanobiaceae; genus Synechococcus_C. The sequence continues at coordinate 15,127 of QCUZ01000008.1, forward strand.
ATATTGACGACCTTGCCAGACATAGCCCCATTCTACTTTTTGATCCTTTTGCAAAGATTGACTCACTGAAACTAAATCTTCTGGTGTTTCCGGTGGTCGATCCATCAAATCGGTTCTGTAGTAAAGCAACCCCATATCTGACGTCAGTGGCCAACGATAAAGATGACCGTTATATGAATTACCTTCACGTGCACCTTTCGCTAAGGATTCAACATCCTGAGTATTAAAATTGTTCTCAAGGGGTACCATCCAACCAGCTGCTGCATACTTTGGTAACCACGTGACATCCATTAGTAAGACATCAAAAGGGGCTTTACCTAAGAGCAAGCTACTGATCGCTAAATCAGACATTGCCTCTGTTTCTAATGGGCCCCTAATAACTTTTAAGTTGATTTCACCACGGTGCTCTTTGTTAAATTTCTTTACCAGATCCTGAGTTGCGTCAGCAAACGGTGCTGCCATTAAAATTGAAACTGATTCAACTGTTCTGGCCTGAGCGAGACCAAATAATGCACTACAAATGAAGACAGCAAAAATGCCGGCAAAGAATCGTCGTAGGAAAATATTTTTGCTCATGCATCAATATCTTGATGTTCAAGTGCATCCATTTGTTCACTAACCCAATCACTTACCGTAAAACTCTCAACAGCATTACTCATTCTGCTCATCCGTTTAATTTGCTCATCTTTGGGCATTTCTAGTGCTCGTTCAATTGCTTCATCCATCTGACGATGTGAATAAGGATTGGTCAAAATTGCTCCATCAAGAACAACCGAGGCACCCGTGAACTCTGAGAGCACTAAAACGCCACTTCGATCCTTGCGTGCAGCTGCATATTCTTTTGCAACCAAATTCAACCCATCTCGAAGTGGTGTGATCCAACAGATATCAGATCGTGTAAACCATGCCACCATCTCCTCGTATGGAATGCGTCGTGTTGAGAAACGGATTGGAACCCAATCAATCAAACTAAATCGGCCATTGATACGGCCAGCTGTTTCCTCGATGGTGCGTTGAGTGTCTTCATAGATTTTCATGCCACTTGCTGCTGCCACGCATGCAAGCATGAGAACCACTTTTCCATGCCAGTCTGGTCGGCGTTCAAGTAACCGTTCGAAGGCAAGCAAAAGCTCTTCATTGCCCTTCGTATAGTCAACACGGCTAGCAGAAAGAATTAGCTTTCTACCTTTCTTAGTGTCATCATCGATTTTATCGGCTAACTCTTGAACATCAGCTCGTGCTGCTAGTTCTTGGATCACATCTGGCGATGTTCCAACTGGAGACGACAACAACTGAATTTTTCGTCCCTTGTAGTGCAAGCAAGGCGTTTCCGATGGTTCAGTTAATGCTGAGCCAGTCGAAACAAACCTAGAATTAACAGGTTGCTTGGATCCCTTTGTAGCTCCTAATAGGCAGTTGGCTGCACGTGCAAAGTTTTCTGTATAACGAGGAATATGAAATCCAACAACGTCGCAACACAATAGGCTTTTGAGAATTTGTTCACGCCAAGGCAAAATTGCAAATACATCATTTCCTGGAAATGGTGTGTGATGGAAAAATGCAATCTTTAAGTCAGGCCGTAATTCCCTGATATAGCCAGGAACAAGCCACAAGTTGTAGTCATGAACCCAGACTGTGGCTGATTCAGCTGCCTGATGACATGCAGCCTTGGCAAATCTAAGATTAACTTCCTCAAAAATCCCCCAATCTGCATTATTGACATTAAAATGGGTAGGAAAAGTATGTAAGATTGGCCAAAATGATTCCTTAGAGGTTACATGATAAAAACTTGCTATCTGATCTTCTTCTAATGGAATTCTGCATAAAGTAAATGGTTTAGGGTCAGACATTGGGATATTTTCATCATTGGCGTCTTGAACATTGTCAACTTTCCTCCATGCGATCCATGTACCATTTTCTCGCGTTCGAAATAAATTCCTTAGGGTAGGAATAATTCCATTTGGGCTTTTCTGATCGCACCAAATTCTGTTTCCTTTTTCATCTTTTCCTTCGTCAAATGGCGTCCGATGATACAGAAGGATGAAAGGACTTTGTCCCTTTGTGACCGCCATGCTTCACCTCTCTTTCCTGGCTCCATTGAGCCATGGTCAACCCACCATCTCTAACACGCGCTGCGTACTCAACTGGCCTGCAACTCGTTGAGGCGGGTTAACACCTCATTGGCATGTCCAACTGGTCGCACCCCGGTCCAAACAGCCCTAAGAACGGACTCTGGGTCGATAAGGAACGTATGCCTCATCGAGTAAGGGGCCATCCATGAACCATAGGCCTTGCTCACATCACCATCGGGGTCAGAAAGCAGGGGAAACTTGAGCTCTTCAGAGCTGCAAAACGATTCGTGGTCGCTGACTGAGTCTGCGCTAATGGCAACAACTTCTGCACCTTTCTTTCGGAAGGCTGGCAATGCGTCCTGAAAGCCGTGGGCTTCAATCGTGCAACCAGAAGTGAAATCCCTCGGATAAAAATATACGACTAACCAACGGCCTTGAAGACCGGTCAAACTCCAGTGCTCTTGACTTGGATTCACACTGCTAAAACCTGGGAGATCAAAGTCAGGTGCCTTGATTCCAATCTCAGGTGACTTGCCGCCCAGAGCATGAACACGGGTGGGAGCCAATAAAAAAATCCCTGCTCCCAGAACTGCAGTCTGGAGTAGGGATCGTCTGTTCATGGAACTGATGTCAGTTCCAAAATTCTAGAGAGACTCAGAGTTTTGCGAGGTTGATTCCCAATGAGCGTGCATAAGCACCCAAACCTTTCTTTTGAATGGTCTTCAGGGCACGCGTCGTGATGCGCAAATTGATCCAACGCTTCCCTTCCGCCCACCACAAGCGGCGCTGCTGCAGATTGGCCTGCTGCAGCTTTTTAGTGCGTATATGCGAGTGGCTCACAGCCATGCCGTTGTTGGCGCGAGTACCTGTGAGCTGACACACCCGAGACATAACGGCGTCCTTAAGAAAGCGATGGCCAATGGCCGAAACCCAATATTAGCAAAGTGGTTGCTTAGATTCCCCGTTCCATCAAGCGGGACATCAACTGCAAATTATTGGATTGGAAATTGGCTAGTTCTTTTGGATCCAGTCCACCTACAGAGAGCTTTGCTGTTTCGTACACATGTTGAGCCAAATCGCGGGCAAGCATTTCGCTCGGGGATTGTCCTGCATCTCCAACGATGACGCCACCAGCCTGAAGTTTGAGTAGACCTTCTACGAGTGGGTGCTTTTGATTCACGAGCAACACGTGATAATCAGGCAAACCGGGAAGTCGCTGATCCATCAGTGCGCCGATGTCGTTCATCCGGCGCATTTGCTCTGGAAGCAATATGAGAGCTGCAGGACCTTCTGCTCCAGATTTGAGAGCTTGTACTTGAACCGTAACTTTATCGTTTGAGAGTGCATCTTTGATCAATTTACGCAAGCTTTCACTTTTCGTTTCTCCATCTCCATCACTGAGCTCAGGTGTTTCTTCTTTCAGCGATGAATCCAACTCAGCGTCAACACGTTGAAATTTAAGTTCTTCGTGGCGAGATTCAAGCCATGGAATGAATTGACTATCAATCACTGTATCGGCGTATAACACCTCTCGTTCCTGTGATATCCATAAATTTAGTGCTGCTGATTGTGAAACTTCATCGGTGCAATACAAAATTATTTTTTCATCCCCAGCAAGACGACTTCTATAGCCGTCAAGGGTGGTGTAACTCCGTTCATTGCCCTCAATTGGATCAGAGTTGTCTTCAGTAGAGGAGGATGCACTTGAGGCAAACATCACAAGTTCTTCTACTTGTTCGGCAAATTTGTCGTCTTCCATGGCTCCGATTTTTACAAACGGCGCTAAAGATTCCCAAGCTTCGGCATAGGCTCGTGGATCCTCTTTTTTAAGACTGCGAAGACGATCAGACACTTTCTTGGCAACAAAATTACCTATGGAACGTACGCGACGATCAGTTTGTAGTGCACTTCTGCTCACATTTAAAGGAATATCTGGAGAATCAATCACGCCCCTCAATGGGAGAAGATAGCGGGGCACAACCTCCTTAATTGAATCACTTACGAATACCTGGTTGCAGTAGAGTTTAATCTCTCCTTTCTCCCAGTCAGCTCTTCCGGTTTGCTTAGGAAAGAAAAGAATTCCTTGTAGGTTGTAAGGGTAATCAGTATTTAAATGGACCCATAGCAATGGATCACCTTGAAATGGATAAAGATAATTGTAAAGATCAATGTAATCTTGATCCGACAACTCTCTGGCATTTTTACGCCATGGAGCCACCATTTTATTGACAGTTTCACCTTCAAGCTGCACGGGTACTGACATAAAATCGCAGTACGTATTAATTAGAGTCTTAATTCTTGCTGGCTCTATATATTCTAACTCTTCCTCCATTAGGTGAAGAATCACGTCGGTGCCTGCATCAGTTCGTTCCGCACCAGACAGATTAAAATTAGGTGAGCCATCGCAAGACCAACGCACCGCTTCATGGTCAGGCTTGGCAGATTTGGTGAGCAGCTCTACGCGCTCCGCCACCATGAAACTCGAATAAAAACCTAAGCCAAAGTGACCGATAATGGCATCGTCTTCTTGCTTGTATTTCTCAAGAAAATCTTCAGCGCTTGAAAAGGCAACTTGATTGATATAGCGCTTAACCTCATCCGCCGTCATACCAATTCCGTTGTCGGAAATGGTGAGAGTTTTGGCCTCGCGGTCTACATGAATTTTGATTGTGCCATCGTCTCCTTCGCTGCAGTCGCCTGCCATCGCAGCCATTCTGCGCTTGCTGATGGCATCGACACCATTGCTGACCAACTCCCTTAGAAACACCTCATGGCCGGAGTAGACAGCCTTTTTAATGATTGGGAAAATATTCTCGGTGTGGATCTGAATTTGACCCTGCTCGTCCATCACCGCCATGACACCAACGTCAAAACTCAACCCTAGGGATAGACCCCATCGAGGGACAACAGCATTTTGAGGGGGTTCTCCGAACCTCCTCGGAGTTGCGGCCTGATCAAGGTGAAATGTGAGGTTTAGTCATTTTGCCAATGATCGATATCAGCCAGGCGTTTGTAAATCCGCTCGTTCCTCAGGAATGATGGCGTTAGCCACAGGACAAACCTGTAAACAAATGCCGCAGTCAATACAGGTATCAAAATCAATCCAATAAAAATCTGTCCCCTTTTTGTTGCTCCCAGTTCCTGGCTTGATGCAGGCAACTGGACAAGCATCGACACAGTCAGCAACGCCTTCGCAGATGTCAGTGACGATCGTGTGTGCCATAACCGTTGGTATCTATCTTGGCAATCTAATCAGAGAGCCAGTCGATGGTGTTGCATCCCGATAGCTGGAGACGCTTCTCAGCTTCTTGACGATCGCGACAAGACTTCAGATCACATTGAGCGACTTTCCCTTCTGCATGCCAGCGCGTCTGTTTGAGTAAAGCCTTTTCAAGGCTTAAATCATCACTCCAACAAATTAAAATACTTGATTCTGCTTTCGCATTATCAGTACTAGAGCCCGGAAGATCACGAATATCATCAAGACAGAAGCTCAATCCCACACCCCCAGCATTCACTTCACTTTCACCACATCGCTCTACCAAACCGTCGTAACGGCCACCACGGGCGATCACCACTGGAGCTGAAACCCCCTGACAAACCAACTGGAACACCAAACCGTCGTAGAGCTGATGGTGGGGGTGAAAGGTTGGATCCAATAGCAGTGCGAGTGATTGTTGTTCAGCAAGTGGGCTGAGATGCACAAACAATCGTTTCAGATCAGTCAAAACTTGTTGTGAGCCAAAGCTTTCTTTTAACAGTTCAAGGATTGTCTCGGGTGTGCCACGACAGTCCAGAAGATTCACCAACCGTTGGAGATCTAACGCTTCAAGACCCATTGCTTCTAACCCGAGTCGGTCATATTGAATTAAGCAGCTACGTACCTCTTCCCGAATCGGTTGCTCAAATGGGGCCAACACCAATTCCATCAAAGAGGTGTGACCTACCAGCAGTTGTGGCTGATGCTCTCCGAGCAACGGGAGCGCATTCATAGCCTCTACGAGCAGCGTTAAGAGTTCAAGTTCTGCAGCCAGATCTTTCACCCCGAAAAGCTCAACACCACTGTGTAATTTCTCCTCAATACACAATCCACCCTCCTCTGCCGTACGGCTTTCGAAAATGGTTCCGCAGGCACAGAGCCGAAGAGGTCGCGGTCGATCTTTCAGTCTTGTGCAGGCAGCTCTAGCAATCGACGCTGTCATCTCCGGCCTGAGACCGAGTGGGTCATCAGCCACAAGTCGAACCACGTCATGGCTTGCAATTGCACCACCTGCCATGAGTGTGTCGAGCCGTTCAACTTGTGGTGGCGACACTTCGTCGTATCCCCAGTGGCGATAGACCGTCGCCAGCTGTTCCCTCAAGTACTGATTTTGTTGGACTTGCTTCGGATTCAGATCTCGAGCGCCCGTGGCGGGTTGCAGGGCCATCCAGCTAGTCAATGAATCACGAACATCGATCCTATGACTGCCGAACCTCAAGCCCCGTAGAGATTGGGGGCAAACGCGGTCACCTTGGCCAACTCTTGTTTCAGCGGTAGGTGAAGCTCAGGTGATGTCGCGAGAATCCTGCCTTCCTCAACATCAAATGGTGAGTCTTTGTAATCAGCAACGGTCCCTCCTGCACAAGCCACCAACGCGGCACCAGCAGCGAGATCCCATGGCGCCAAACCGCGCTCCCAATAGCCGTCTAATCGCCCCGTGGCGACAAAAGCAAGATCAACAGCGGCGGCTCCCCCACGACGAACACCACGACATCGGTGGGTTAACCAACAAAACTCGGCGTAATTGTTGTCGATCCGCTCATGCCTGTCGTACGCGAATCCAGTAACAAGAAGGCTGTCTTGCAAGGTGCTGCAATCACTCACTTGGATGGCTTCGTCATTTACAAAGCTTCCTTGTTGGGGGGAACACCAGTAGGTCTCGTTCAGGAACGGGACGGCCACTGAGCCCAATAGTGGTTTTCCCTTCCAGATCAAGCCCACCGAGGTAGCAAAAAACGGATATCCGTGGGCAAAATTCGTGGTGCCGTCGAGAGGGTCAATACACCAACACAGAGAACCAGGGGGCCCACTGGGCCCGGATTCTTCGGCGAGGATCGCAATTGAAGGAGTGTGTGTTCTCAAATAATCGAGAACCACCTGCTCAGCAGCGAGATCGGCATTGGTGACTAAGTCGCCAACGCGGCCCTTGCTTTTAATGCTGCTGAGACGGCCGTAATGCTGCATCAACACATCCGCTCCAAGATTTGCAGCAGTACGGGCAACCTCAGCCAGCTGTCTCTGGCTGGAATCGTCAAGTTGGGCAGCGCTAGCAACTTGCCGGCAATCAAGCGCTGTAGACATCAATCCTCCTCCAATGGAATACCTGGACGAATGCGACCCCGGCCGAAATGACGGCCGAATTGAAGCTCATACACCTCATCCTCGTCCTGTGTGACTGCTTCAAGAGGCCCGATCGCCCTCGCCACACAAAGCAATCCATATCCCTGTTGCCTGAGCTCTTTTGAGAGTCCCATGGCCTCAGCTTGATCCAGGCTTCCCTGTTGAACTTTGACCGCGCAGGACGTGCAGCAACCATTACGGCATGAGAAGGGGAGCGGATCCCCCTGCTGCTCGAAGCTTTGGAGGATGTACTCCCCCTCAGGAACCTGATGGGTGATCGTCCGCCCAGCCTGTGGCCAATGAATTGTCACCGTGTGATTTGGTCTCATATCAAGCCCTCAGGAAACGCCCTGCTACATTCTCACTTCAGCCACTGGAGAGGTGGCCGAGTGGTCGAAGGCGCAGCACTGGAAATGCTGTATAGGGGCAACTCTATCGAGGGTTCGAATCCCTCCCTCTCCGTTAGCTAACCATCAAACCCCTGGATCACAAGGGGTTTTTTATTGGAAAGTATTTCCCGAAGAAGGAATTGGAGCTTAAACAAATATAAAGAAAGTTTTTCATCGAGAAATTAATACGAATAACACGAAAACAATATCTATTCAAAAGACCAAGATGGAATCAGGGTAAAGGTATTACCCTTTAACGGGTAACCTGCAGAATGCCCTGTTCAATCATGTTAATCAATTATCCAAAGCGGCCTGAAACGTAATCCTGGGTGGCCTGTTGTGATGGCGCGTTGAAAATTTTATCGGTGTCATTGAATTCAACGAGGTAACCAACTTTTCCTGACCCTCCTTCAACAGCTTCAGCATTAAAGAAAGCTGTCGTATCACTCACACGTACGGCCTGCTGCATGTTGTGGGTCACGATCACGATTGTGAAACTCTTCTTCAGCTCATGGATGGTTTCTTCAATCTTCAAGGTAGAGATGGGATCAAGTGCAGAACATGGTTCATCCATCAAAATCACTTCTGGCTCAATGGCAATGGTGCGTGCAATGCAAAGACGCTGCTGTTGACCACCCGAAAGTGAATTTCCGCTTTCTTTGAGCTTGTCTTTGCATTCATCCCATACAGCTGCCTGACGCAGTGACCGTTCCACTAATTCATCCATATCACCGTTATAGCCATTAATACGTGCACCAAAGGCGATATTTTCATAGATGCTCTTTGGAAAAGGATTAGGTTGCTGAAAAACCATTCCTATACGCCGGCGAACTTCAACTGGATCAACATCAGGAGCATATAAATCAGCTCCATCAAAAAGAATTCTTCCCTTAAGCGAACATCCCTCAATTAGATCATTCATCCTATTAATGGCCCGTAAAATTGTGGACTTGCCACAACCTGAAGGTCCAATAAATGCTGTAACCTGACCTCTTGGGACATCACAAAAGACATTTTTTAATGCCTCAAAATCTCCATAGCTAATGGTTGCATTTTGAATAGATAGGCAGATATCTAAATTAGAATGAACTGATTTAGAGGTTGATGTAGCTGTCATGACTAGATAGAATCAGTGGCGGCAAGAATGGGGATTAACATCTTTGATAGTGATGATCATTCGCTAGCAAATCGCCCTAGCCAACGAGCCAGAAGATTGAGAGCTAATATAAAGACAACGAGAATAAAGGATGCTGCCCAAGCGAGTTGATTTTGAAGATCATAAGGCTGGGCAGAAAAATTATAAATTAAGACTGATAAAGTTGCAATGGGTTCAAAGATCCCATTCGGCCAAAAGGGAGAAAAAAGTGCTGTGAAAATCAAAGGTGCGGTTTCGCCAGCGGCTCTAGCGATCGACAACACCACTCCTGTCGCAATTGGAGTGAATGCTTTAGGGAGTGTAATTTGACTCACTGTCACGAATCTGGATGCACCCACTCCAAATGCGGCGCGTCTTAGGTCGTTGGAAACAAGTTTTAAGCCTTCATCCGTTGTCTTGACCACAGTGGGGAGCATCAACACAGACAGGGCAGTGCCTCCTGCAATAGCGCTGAAAGTATGGCCAAAAAGGATTCGAGTGGAGACGATCACTCCATATATGAAAACACCAGCAATAATTGAGGGAACTCCAGCAAGAACATTGGTTCCAAACCGAATGAACTGGGAAAATCCACGGCCTGTGGAATATTCGGCCAAGTAAATTCCACCACCCACGCCTACAGGAATCGCAATTAATGCCGCAATTGTTGTGACAATGACACTTCCAAGAATTGCATTGCCAACTCCCCCACCTTCTCCACCAGGAGGAGGGGAAAGCTGGGTAAAAAGGTCCAGGTTAAATGACGACATTCCCTTTATCAAAACATAAGTAAGGACCGCAACCAGTGGCAAGACACATATGAATGCAAATAGACCAGCCAATACCGAAAGAAGCCGACTAACAATATTCCGCCTTCGCCATCTTTTATAGTTGAGGTCAGGGATTCCTGCTGACGAGCTTGCGATTGAAGTATTGTTCATATTAATACTTAAGACTCAGACGTTTTACGAGCCATTGCGCCAAGATATTGACGACTAAAGTCATGATCATCAAAACAAAAGCTGCATACATAAGTGAGGACAATTGACTTACATCTGCCTCTCCAAACTGATTCGCCAGCATCGCTGAAATAGTATTTCCCGGAGCAAGCAATGACCAACTAAAAACATTTGAGTTTCCAATAATCATCGTCACTGCCATCGTTTCTCCCATTGCTCTCCCAAGGGCAAGCATCACTCCGCCCACAATTCCCGATATGGCTGCAGGCAAGATGACATTCAAAATCGCTCCCCAACGCGTGGCGCCAACGCCATAAGCGGCTTGTCGGAGTTGTATCGGCACTTGGTTTAACGAATCACGTGCAATGGCTGTAATGATCGGTAAAATCATCACAACTAGGATCAAAATAGCTGGAGTCATTCCAGGTCCAATTGGTTCAGTACTGAAGATAGGGATCCAACCAAAATCTTCATACAAAAACATCAGAAATGGTCGGATAAGGGGTTCTAAAATAAAGATTGCCCACAACCCCAAGACCACTGAAGGGATAGCAGCCAGTAGCTCCACCATCAATCCAATAATGTTTCTAACCTTTAGTGGAATAATATTTTCTGTAATGAATATGGCAGTGCCAACACCTAAAGGAACAGCGATGACTAACGCCAGCAGAGAGGTAACGAGCGTCCCGTAAATCGCTGTAAAAGCACCATATTCATCATCAACAGGATTCCAGTTCGACGTGACTAAGAATTCCAATCCATAGCGACCCATCGACTCCAAGGATCCCCAAAACACCACCAGAAGGATGGAGATGAGGATCAGCGCAACCATGGACGCCATGACCACGACCAGCTTGTTGAAACTGTCATCCACCAACTTTTCCGCTGGTGGTCTCGTACGAAGCAGATATTGAGCCTTGAATTGGGTCACTCTGCTGGGATACAGATTGCGGAACCGTACCCCTGCGCCTGCTGTTTTGCAGGTAAGCGAAAGAACACCAAACGATTTCTCCACAGAGGAGCTTGGTGATTGGAGTTTCGCCCGTTAACTTGGGTACACCACACGCGCGGTTATGGGCCGGATCGTCGGAATCGACCTGGGAACCACGAATTCCGTCGTCGCCGTGCTGGAAGCGGGGCGTCCGGTGGTGATTGCCAACGCGGAAGGGACAAGAACCACTCCGTCAGTAGTTGGCTACACCAAAGAGGATGAGTTGTTGGTGGGGCAGCCTGCTAGACGACAACTGGTCCTCAACCCTCGCAATACTTTTTCAAACCTCAAGCGGTTTGTGGGACGCGCTTGGGATGAGCTAGATGACAACACGCTCACTGTTCCTTACACCGTGAGCGCCAACAACCAGGGCAACGTTCGTGTGGCCTGTCCTCAGACAGAACGTGAATATGCCCCCGAAGAGCTTGTCTCAAGCATTTTGCGAAAGCTTGTTGATGACGCCAGCACCTACCTAGGCGAAACAGTTGACGCAGCCGTTCTCACCGTTCCTGCCTATTTCAATGATGCCCAACGCCAGGCCACTCGAGACGCGGGACGTCTCGCTGGACTCTCGATTGAGCGAATTCTCAATGAACCCACAGCAGCAGCCCTGGCCTATGGCTTCGATCGCAGTGCTGTTCGTCGCGTTCTTGTCTTTGATTTAGGGGGAGGCACCTTTGATGTCTCGTTGCTGCGGATCGCCAATGGCGTTTTCGATGTCAAGGCCACAAACGGTGATACCCAACTGGGCGGCAACGACTTTGATCAATTGATCGTTGATTGGCTTGCTGAAACCTTTCTTCAGCAACACCAAATTGATCTGCGCAGGGATCGTCAAGCGCTTCAACGTCTCACTGAAGCGGCTGAAAAAGCTAAACAAGAACTTTCAGGCGTCTCCACCACACCCATTTCTCTTCCCTTTATCGCAACCGGTCAGGAGGGCCCCCTTCATATCGAGACCACCCTCGATCGCAAAACGTTTGAAGGCCTTTGTCCTGATCTGTTGGATCGACTGCTAACGCCTGTTCAAGCTGCCCTACGCGACTCAGGCTGGCTTGCAGAAGATATTGACGATGTTGTGCTTGTGGGTGGCAGCACGCGGATGCCCATGGTGATGCAGCTCGTAAGGACGTTGATTCCCCATGACCCCTGTCAATCTGTCAATCCTGATGAGGTAGTGGCTGTAGGTGCAGCCGTTCAGGCGGGGATCATTACCGGTGAGCTCAGAGATCTTCTGCTCAATGACGTCACGCCCCTGTCGCTTGGTTTGGAAACTGTGGGCGGTCTGATGAAGGTCTTGATTCCACGGAATACACCCATTCCAGTGCGTCAATCCGATGTATTCAGCACCTCTGGTGCCAATCAATCATCCGTAGAAATTCATGTTTGGCAGGGCGAGCGCCAAATGGCGCAAGACAACAAGTCTTTAGGTCGTTTCCGCTTATCAGGTATTCCTCCAGCACCCCGCGGTGTCCCGCAAATTCAGGTCGCTTTTGACATTGATGCCAACGGCATTCTTCAAGTCAGTGCGACCGATCGCACCACGGGTCGCAAGCAATCCGTCACGATCCAGGGGGGCTCGAATCTCAACGAAGATGAACTAAAAGCACTGTTAGCAGAAGCGGAAGCTCGTTCAGATGAAGACCGTCGCCGTCGTGCTGCGATTGAGCGACGCAATTCGGCCCTTACTTTGGTGGCGCAAGCGGAGCGACGTCTGCGTGATGCCGCTCTTGAGCTCGGTCCATACGGTGCTGAACGACAGCAGAGGGCCGTTGAGATGGCCATGCGAGATGTCCAAGATCTGCTTGAGCAGGATGATCCTCAGCAATTAGAGATGGGCGTGAGTGGCCTGCAAGAAGCTCTCTTCGGATTAAATCGACGCCTATCTGCAGAACGAAGCAGCGATGCCGGTCCATTGCAGGGCATACGCAGCACGCTTGGAACGCTCAAAGACGAACTGTTTGCAGACGATGATTGGGATGACGACCCTTGGTCCACGGGTAGTAGTCGTTTCGACGATCGAATGAGAAGTGGACGTCGCGGACTTGACCCCTGGGATGATGACTTCTATCGCTGAGCCCGATTACTGGGCCCTCCTTGGTCTCGATCCAGGCAGTGATGCTGACTCGCTGAAAAGTGCCTTCAGGCGCGAAGCAAGGCGGTGGCACCCTGATCTCAATGGGAACGATCGCCAAGCGGAAGAGCGCTTCAAGCTCGTCAACGAGGCCTATGCAGTCCTCAGTGATCACGACAAGCGTGTCGCCTGGGAGCGTCGTCGCACGGGTCACAGTCGAAGCCAAGACCCCTTTGCTTCAGGGTTCCCTGATTTCGAGGATTACCTAGCCGTTGTTTTAGGCATTGGTGAGCCTCCAGAACCTGATCGCCCAGAAGCCACGCACCGTGAGGATCCAACCCAATCGGATCACAGACCAACCCCATCTCCCCAACCACCTCCGCCCGTCCGCTCGCAAGACAATCTCGAAACAACCGTTGTCTTAACCCCTGACCAAGCCCTTCATGGCACTGCTGTGAACCTAGAGCTCTCTGATGGCACTGTGATCGAGGTGGATACGCCTCCCTTTGCAGGGGATGGGTGGCGTCTCCGTTTGGAAGGAGTGGCACCTGGTGGCCGTGATCATTTTTTGCAGCTGCAGGTGGTCACCGCTGAGGGCCTCCGCATCGATGGATTGCGCGTGCTTTACCGCTTGGAACTGTTTCCTCCGGATGCAGCCCTTGGTTGCGCCGTAGACGTACCAACGCTATCTGGATCCGTCACCCTTCAAGTGCCTCCAGGTTCATCGAGTGGTCGTCTGTTGCGATTACGAGAACGCGGCCTGGTCTGGAATGACCGACAAGGAGATCAACTAGTGGAAGTGGTCATCGTGATTCCTGCCCAATTGAATGATGACGAACAAGCGCTCTACCAAAGGCTTCAGGAACTGAGCTTGGACCAAGGGCGGATCTAATCCAGAACTTTCGATGAGAGACTGAAAGCGACCTCAAACAGCCCATGCTCGTTCATGTCCTTCTCTACGACGCCGGTCAGGACAGTGAGGGCATCCATTCCCTTGAGTTGTCTGGTCAAACCGTGGTTTTGATGTTTGAAAACTGCGACGACGCCGAACGGTATGCAGGTCTATTGGAGGCCCAGGATTTCCCAACACCGACTGTGGAAGCTCTCGATCAACATGAGGTGGAGCTCTTCTGCGCGGAAGCCGGGTATGAAGCACGACTGGTCGAAACGGGTTTTGTCCCCAAAACAGATGATGAGCGCCTGATGCTGGCTCCTCCCAGTTCCAATCGAGACGTCAGCAATTGGCAAAATGAGGATCAATCGCTTGATGGCGTTCAGCCATCAACGCCAAGTGATGGTCTGGATGATGTCCGCCGTCGCCTGGAGGGGTTGCTGTGAATCCGTCTGAAAATCGGGGCTACCTCACAACAGAACAGTCGAACCCACGCAGCGTTGATTTGGACGTGTTGTCCACAGACGATCTGGTGAAGCTGTTCATTGATGAAGATCGCAAACCTCAGTTAGCGCTGGAAGGTGCTTCAAAAGAACTCAGCGCTGCAGTCGATGCTGTTGCGATACGTTTAAGCAAAGGCGGGCGACTGTTTTACATCGGTGCAGGAACATCGGGTCGGCTTGGTGTTTTGGATGCAGCCGAATGCCCCCCAACGTTTTGTAGCCCACCAGAGTTAGTGCAAGGTGTGCTGGCCGGAGGAGCTCCGGCACTCCTTCGCAGTTCAGAGGGACTGGAAGACCTTGAGACAGCAGGAGTCGACGACCTCAAAGGTCATCAATTCAGCGCAGATGACTGCTTAGTGGGCATTGCAGCTGGTGGCACTACGCCCTATGTACGCGGTGCACTCCAATACGCCATCGAATTAGGGGCCTTGGCTGTCGCAATGGCCTGCGTTCCCGCAGATCAAGCACCCATGCCTTGCCACCTGGATATCCGCTTGATCACCGGCCCAGAACTGTTGACTGGCTCAACACGTTTGAAGGCAGGAACCGCCACAAAAATGGCCCTCAACATTCTGTCCACGGGAGTGATGGTGAAGTTGGGAAAGGTTTACGGCAACCGGATGGTTGATGTTGCCGCGAGCAACAGCAAGCTTGTAGACCGCTCTCTGAGAATTTTGACCGATCTCATGGGCTTGTCGCGCGAGCAAGGGCTTCAGCTGCTAAAAGAAGCCAATGGATCGGTCAAGCGGGCTCTCGTCATGGCGGCTGGGTCCATGGGTCTTGAAGATGCTCAAACCCTGCTCGCCAATCACCACGGAAACCTGCGACTAGCCCTTGGTTCCATTGGAATCACATTGAATTCAACAGCTCATTGAGCTTGCGTGCTGACAGGCCCCCAATAGGCACTTGTGAATAAATCAAGCCGTTGCCTGGTCTCCACCGGAACCGCTTCAGGAGGGGTCATCAAGGCATCTTTGAGGGCGTGATGGGCAGGAGAGGAAGGATGTTCACGCCCTAATTTCTCCATCAGAGCGAAAAGAATCGGCCCTGTTGCAGTGGCATTGGCTTTGAGGTTGCCAATAATCATTTCAACGGTCACAGCGTCGTGATCGGTATGCCAACAATCGAAATCGGTCACCATGCTCAGGGAGGCATAGGCAATTTCAGCTTCTCTAGCTAGGCGGGCTTCTGTGTGATTGGTCATGCCGATCACATCGCAACCCCAATTGCGATAGAGCTCGCTTTCAGCTCGTGTCGAGAATGCCGGACCTTCCATGCAGAGATAAGTGCCACCGCGATGCAGCTGATGTCCCGATGGCATCTCTCCCGTTGCTGCTGCTGCAAGCAGTTCACTCAATCGCTCACAAAACGGATCTGCAAGGCTGACGTGGGCAACGCAGCCTTCGCCAAAGAACGATTGAGGCCTCTGCATTGTCCTGTCAATGAACTGATTGGGAACAACCATGTCGCGAGGTCGCAGATGTTCTTGAAGTGATCCCACTGCAGATACTGAAATCAACCAACGCACCCCTAGAGACCGCATGGCCCAGATATTGGCCCGATAAGGAACTTCGCTTGGAAGCAGGTGATGCGAACGGCCATGGCGAGCGAGAAACACCACCTCAACACCATTCAGTTGGCCAACTCGCAAACAATCAGATGGGACGCCGAATGGCGTATCCAACGTGACCTCTTCAACCGATTCGAGTCCATCGATCGCGTACAAACCACTACCACCGATCACACCAACGCGAGCGTCTTGAAGCGAGGAATCGACGGTGGTCATGGCTTTAAACGATGCACATTGACACTCATCTTGCTCGCTTGCCTAAGATCGTTTTTTGCCTTTGGTGCCTTGACGACAGTCCTGATGAAAACGGATGCCGGCCAGATCAAGCTGGAAATGTTCGATCAAGATGCGCCGAACACCGTTGCCAATTTCGTGAAGCTCGCGCGCGAAGGCTTTTACGACGGTCTTGCCTTCCATCGCGTCATTGATGGCTTCATGGCTCAGGGTGGATGCCCTAACAGCCGTGAGGGCGCAAAAGGGATGCCTGGAACAGGCGGTCCTGGCTACACCATCAATTGTGAGATCAACAGTAAAAAGCATGCCCCCGGCATCCTTTCGATGGCGCATGCCGGTAAAAACACGGGCGGAAGCCAGTTTTTCATCGTCCATGAGGCTCAACCACACCTCGATGGTGTGCACACCGTGTTTGGACAAACCGGCGACATGGATGTTGTTCTTGCCTTGAAAAACGGCAGTCGCATTGAAAGCGTGACGGTGACCGACTGATCCGTCAGGACCAGTGAATCAAAATTGGCTGGCCAGAAGTCTCTGACCAGTCATTTTTTTTGTTGTTTAAGAGAGAAGCCAGATCCCTTTCTTCGCGATTGAGTTGCAAGGAAGGATGGAGGCGCTGTTCAGCTTTCT